>JBDTNF010000140.1:0-63272 GCA_039933875.1 Flavobacteriales bacterium
TGGTCATCACCGGCGTCGCGATTGCCTTTCTTCCCGATGCACCGGCCATGCCGCGTGCAGCCCGAGACCTCCGCGCACAATAGATAAACACCCGCATCGAAGCCATTGACATCGAACAGCGTTTCCGATCGCGCCTTGGCTACTTCCCACACTGTGCGGCCTGCGGCATCCAGGAGGCGGAGCTTTGCGTTCGCGGGGCAGGTGATCCGCACAATACCGTTCGCGGGATTTGGGAAGATGTTGAGCGCTGGGGAGGCGGATGCCGGATCGCCGAGGCCGGTACAGATGTACACGGTCACAAGGAGGGTATCCGGAATGGTACATGTACCAGGGCTGTAGGCCGAGCCAATGAACTCATAAGTGCCGGGACCATGGGCCGGATCGAAGTACCCCGCCGCACTTGTTGGCGTAACGACTACCACTGAGTCGAAAGGACCGCTCACATCAACGGATGGTAATGTCCATGTGAAGGTCAGTATGTCATCGGTGGTGCAGCTTTGTACATCGGGACCCATGCTATAGAAAAGGCATGCCAATAAGTTGAAGTAATCACCTTCCGCTGCGCAGACACCATTGGCCGCATTGAACGAGTAAAGGACCGGCCCGGAATCGGGGCGAGCGGCGCAGGAGCGGTCCACCACCCCATCAGGGTCGGCAATTCCAGACCATGTGCCTCCACCGGGATCCGCAGCGTAAACCAAAGGCGATACAGCGCAGTCATCTCCGAGAACACCACTGATCAAGGTGATCTGCGGTGTACCGACGACCTCGATGTTCTGCGCGGCCGTGCCGGGACACCCGCCCAAGGGATCCGAAACGGTATAGGTTAGCGCGAACATTCCGGTTGCCGACGCTGTGAACACGTTGCCCGCCACATCGAGGCCGGTCCAGATCCCACCTTGAGGCGTGGCGTGATCCAGCGGATAGGGATCTCCCGACGCGCAAAGGGTGTCGAAGGGTGCGAGGGAAACCGTGATCGTCGATACCTGCTGAAGCAGGTTCGGGTACCACCACATAAGCGAGGTATCGCGCTCGGAAAGGATAAGGTCCCCAGCACCATCACCGTTCAGATCAGCCACGTCGATGTGAAGCACGCGGAAAGGGTCCATCAGGTCGGCAGGTGCCGTGAGGGCGCCGTCCCCTTGGTCATAGTTCGACCATTGGACCGGGCCGTCCCACATATAGGTCTGCCAGATGATGCTTGCACTTGACCCGCAACCCAAATGGCCAGCCCAGCCCACATCATAAGTGGGCGCCCCTCCTCCCTGCAGGGTGATCAATCCGATGTTGTCAAAGCCACCCCATACCCCATCCTCAACGAAACGATTCCTGGCCCACTTAACCTCGTTCTTGGCGTCCACAACATCCAAGTCGCCGTCTCCATCCATGTCCACAAGCTGCATTCCAGCATTGAGATATTCAAAGTTCATCAAGACGATGTCGCTGGGCCCCATTGAGCCTGTCCCATCTGTGTTCAGGCCTACTCTCAAGAAGTTGTTCCAATTCACCGTGATCAGGTCCTCGTCACCATCCATGTCCATGTCACCCGCTAAGAGCACAGGACTGGCCGGACCACCGTAATCCAGACTGTCAGTCTGCGTGAAATTTCCACCAGCGTTGACGAACCAACGGATGAAATTATCGGTTGTGATCAGCACCTCCGGTAGTCCATCCCCGGTCAGATCATCGCAAAGGAGCGCACCAAGGCCGAACCATTGGGTGGTAGTGGAGATCAACTGGGGGAGGCCGAATTGGCCACCACCCAGATTGGTACACCAAACCAGGTCATGCCCTATTCCAACGATGACCACGAGATCAGGATCGTCGTCATCGTTCAGATCAGACAGATCGAAAGGCCCCGAAAACTGCGGAAGGATCGTATCCGGCTGACCGAAATTCCCCAAGCCGTCGTTCTCCATCCATACCAGCGCACTGCCTTGCGGAACCACTATGTCCTGATCGCCATCGCCGTCAAGATCGGCTGTCTTCAGGGCGCTGGCCGAGACTTGATCCGTGATCAGGGTCGCAGGGCCGAACTGCGCCATTGCAAGGTGTGGAAGAAGCGACCCGAAGATCAGGCCGAGGTGTAGTAGCGGTCTCATAGGGGTGGGTTTACCTGATCAATGTAGGCACAACGCTACCAGAAGACTACGCTGGATCGAGCATCTGGTCGGTGCCAGCGCGTGGTTGTCAAGTATGCATTGCCCCAAGGGATAGGTGCTCGGATACCACTTTCTCGTCCATTCCCGCCATCCGCTCGATCGTGCTGTTACAAGGGTGACAGGCCAGTGAATTTTGGTTTCGTTGCAGGCCGGGAATGAGCCTGCCGCGAGAAGAAACAAATCAAACACCCAAACCAAATGAACGCCCGAACCACCCTCCGAATTCTTCCCCTGGTTTTGCTCTGCCTATGCTCCACCCGCATCCATGCGCAGGATGTCCTTACCAACAACGCGCTCATCCAGATGGCACAGCTCGGTATGGGCGACGCGATCATCTTGAGCCAGATCGAGAACTCGAGCAACGATTTCGATGTGAGCACCAGCGCCTTGATGGAACTGAAGAAGGCCGGGCTCAGCGATGCTGTATTAGCCCAAGTGATCCACGCGGCCAGGAACACGGCGCAGAAGGTGGTGGACCCGAACGACCCCCTGGCGCCGCACCGGCCGGGGGTGTACTATTTCAACGATAGTGGGGATCTCGTGGAATTGTTGCCCACCGTGACCTCCCAGACCAAGGATCGGGGCAGGATCGGCACTGCGCTGTCCTATGGCATCGCGAAGACCAAGATGGTCTCCCGGATCACAGGCTCAAACGCCAGGACGCAGCTACCGGCTGCAAGAGTGTTCTACTTCTACTTCAATCAACAAACCGCTTCTTTCGACCAGAACGCCATCTCGTTCTATGGGTTCCAACAAGCCACCAGTCCCAACGAGTTCACCCTCGCCGCGTTGGATCAGGTGAAGGACGTGCGCGAATTGGAAACCGGTTCCATGAACAACTACACCTCGGAGTTCGGGATCGACGAGAAGCACACACGTCCGTTCGAGATCGAGCAGGTCGCTCCAGGCATCTTCAAGGTCACGCCTTCGGAACTGGCGCAGGGCGAATACTGTTTCGTCTACGCCGGCGCGGCTCCTTATGGGCACACACAGCAGAAGGTCTATGACTTCGGAGTCGGTATGGTCACCGGAAGCAGCGTGATCACCCGCCAGTAGCCGCGCGGACCGCGCATTCGCCCCCACCACTCTATACACGAAAAACCACCCTTGCACCCAACCAAAACCACGACCATGAAACCACTGATCCCAGCCATCGCCCTTGTGCTCTTTACAGGTGTCACGCACGCGCAGACAGGCGTCATCGCAGTTGAACATCCAAATGGCACGTCCTCATTCTACTACATGCCGACTACCACTCTGAATGAGGTCCTCACAACCTATGTTGGAACGAATGATACCGTGATCCTTCCGGGGGGGATCATACCCTTCACGTACACGTTCCTGGACACCAAGGTGACGATCGTAGGGGCCGGCTTTCACCAGAATGGAGTTCCGGTAACAGGGAAAACCGTGATTCCATCCGTCAATTTCGGCTTGGAGATCGGAACGGGCGCCAACGGTTCCTCCTTTCACGGGATCGACTTTGAATCAACTGTTCATGTCGATTCAGATGTTCACGATGTCAGTTTCACGCGGTGCGAGTTCGCGGGCATGGAACTGGATCAGAATTTCAGCAACGACGCATACAACATCACCTTCAAGCACTGCCTCTTTCGCTCGTACGTCCAAGGGGGCCAGACCACGTCACTGAACATTGACAATTGCGTGTTCCAGAGCTTCATCTCATTCAGTACCACAGCATCCGGCAACTCCATTCGCCACTGTCTATTCTTGAACGCGGACTTGAGCGCTACCCAGGTAACACAGGTGACTTTCACTGACAACATCTTCGTCTTCAACACTAGCGGCCCCGCTATCAATAACACCGGTCAGTTCTTCAACAACGTCTTCGCGTTGCCGACTTCAAGCCTTCCAACCTATGGAACCGGCACTTTCAGCGGCAATCAAACAACCTTTCCCGCCTCGGCTCTTTTCGCCGCAGGTACGCTGCTAACAGCGTTCGATTACAGCGATGACTTTACGCCCCTACCCGCTTCCATCGCCGTCACCATGGCGAGCTACGATGGCACGGATGCGGGCATCTACGGCGGCCTATCTGGCAGCCCATGGAAGCCATTGGCTCTCCCATTCAACCCACATTGGGAAGTCTTGGTCACACCTCCCGGTACAACGGGCGGCTTGCTCCAAGGTGTCCAGGTCCAAGGTTCCGCCCAGTCCAACTGATCCGAGCCATGAAACGCATCTACACATCCATAATGGGCCTGGCGTTGCTCGCCCTTGGCGCACAGGCCCAGTCGCCGAACATCGTCGGCTACGAGTACTGGTTCGACCAGAATGATGCCGCGCGGGTCTTCGTGCCCGCAACCCCGGCCCCGAACATCACCCTGACCAATGCCCCGTTCAATACCAACGGCCTTTCATTGGGACAACATGTGTCGCACTTGCGGCTGAAGGACAAACAAGGGAACGTCGTCCGCTGGAGCAGCGTGGTGACACGTGGCCTGCAAGTGGGCCAACCAGGTCCGTGGGAGATCGTGGCGGTGCGCTACTGGATCGGGTCACCAGCCAATGACACGGACCCCTTGATCCGGTACAAATACTTCGATCTACCGCAAACGGAGATCGCTTACAGCGGGCTGCTGGACCTCTGCGGGTATACGGCAGGTTCGCAAACGCTCAAGCTCCAATTGCTCGACAACCACGGCCAATGGAGTTCGGTGATGTCAAAGCCCGTGACAGTGAACCCGGCTGGTGTATTGGGTGAACCCGCCATAAGCGCATCCAGCAACACGTTCTGCCCTGGTGATGTCATCACCTTCACAGCCACGCCGCAAAGCGGGACCGGGGTCGCCACACCTACCGGATACGATTGGCAAGTGCCCACCGGCAATGGATGGAGCGCGGAGCCATCGAACGGGAATGAGCTCGTAGTTACGATCGGCACAGTTTCGGGAACCGTGCAGGCAGCAGCAACGAACTATTGCGGGATCGGAGCTACCGCATCCTACGCGGTGAACATACCGACGACGCCCGCTCAACCGGGCACCATCGGTGGACCCTTGCAAGCATGCGTTGGCAGCAACGCAGCGTACACGATACCCCAAGTGCCGGGTGTCACCTACGTGTGGGCGAACAACGCGGGCTGGCCGATGGATCCTTTGGGCGCGACCGTTCAAACGACTATCGGCTCGGCGAACGCGACCATTACCGTGACGCCGTTCAATGCATGCGGAGTTGCTGGTCCACCGCGTACCGCGCAGATCGTGGTGACCGATCCGCCGAATGCCGGTGAGGATGGCATGCTGGCGATCTGTTCCAACGGCTTGCCCACCGATCTCTTCATGCAACTACAAGGAACGCCGAACGCTGGGGGCGTGTGGCGAACGAATGGTGTGATCGTATCGGGTATCTACAACCCCGCGATAGACAGCCCCGGTGTGTACACCTACACCGTCGTCGGCACGGGCCCATGCGCCGATGCCAGCGCGAACGTGGTTGTCACGGAGCCACAGATGCCCAATGCCGGAACGAATACCACGGTAGCGCTTTGCAGCAATAATGCCCCGGTGCTCATGACCATGCTGCTCGATGGTGCGCCGAACCCCACCGGGAGTTGGAGTGGCCCAAGCCCAACGGACGGGTTCTATGATCCGAACACCATGACCCCAGGGATCTATACCTATGTGGTCACCGGCATTGCGCCATGCCCCGATGCCAACTCAACCCTCATCATCAATGAAGACACGGCACCCAATGCCGGCAATGATGGCACTCTGGAGCTCTGCTACGATTCACCACCGACCTCGCTTATCAGCTACCTCGGCGGCAACCCCGACGTTAACGGCATCTGGTCCGGACCCGGTGGAACGTTCCCTGGAATATTCTTCCCCAGCCTTGATGCAGAGGGCCCATACATCTATAGCGTACCTGGGGTTGGCACCTGCGACAACGACAGCGCAACACTCGTTGTGAACGTGATGGATCTTGGGCTCTCAGGTATTGACGGCCTTACAGATGTCCCGGATGTGGTACCACTAACCTACACCGCCCTGCCCGCGCTTGCCGACGCCGATTCCATCTTGTGGACTCTGCCGCCGGGTTGGGAGTGGGCGCCGGACGACGTGGATCACTTCGATGCGATCGCCTTGGTTATTCCACCGGCTCAAGCAATGACAGATAGCCTCTGCGTTCAGGCTTTCGGTGGTGGATGCACGGGGAATCTGGTGTGTTTTGTGGTTGACGTGACGGTCGGGGTGGCAGATGCCGAGGATGACGGAACGGGGGTGCTTGTGTACCCAAACCCGAACAATGGCCGGTTCACAGTGCGCGCTTCAGTTACCCCGGACCAGATGACTTTCCGGCTCGTCAACGCCATAGGCCAGGAACTTGCTGAGTTTGGAATTGGAACCGGGGTTGTCAACGTTGATCTCGTGGGTTTAGCAGCCGGTATGTACACCTTGAGGTGGACGAGTCGATCGCGGACTGGTTCTCGAACGTTGATCGTGCTGTATTGATGAATATCCCTCATGTCGCAGGCCAACTTGTGCAAGCGGGACGGTCTGCGACATGAGGCACTTGCTTACTTGAGGAAATCATGGCTTCAACGCATCTTCACCGAACGGAGGCCCCAATGAACACTGGTTTGATCGCTGTGAACCCCCGATATTCGTTCTTGTGTTCAGCAATCTGCGGCAATCGATGAGGCGTTTTGACCTCGGATCTTTAGGCCTCCCCGCGATGCGGGGCAGGTTGCAGATCTGTTTTTTCCTGACCCTGTGGTGCTCCTGCCTCAGCGTCACCATTGCCAAGGGTCAAACGATTTCCGCCGTTCCGCCTCAGGGATGCATCCCAAACGGCAATACGGTCCAATTCACGTTGAGCGAAGTTGCATGTGGAACTGCCGCGTGGACCATTCAGCCTCAGAGTGGAGGACCGGCTTTCATGGGTTCAGCGTGTCCTACTTACGCGCCCCCTGCTCTACCTGAGGGTTGTTACGATGTGAGCGTGGTGTACAATGGCAGCACATACACGTACCCGACCCCGTACTGCGTTTACTTGCGACCAACGCCCGCATTCACTATCTCGCAGAGCACGGTTTGCGTTGGCGGCTGCATCCTGTTCACGGACCAAAGCGTTCCAGGTAGTTTTGGCGCGACCATCGGTCAGTACATCTGGAATGTGGGTGTGCTGCCGCCCCCGCCCACGAACGAGGCCAACCCGCAGGTTTGCTATCCTGATCCCACACCGACCGCAGGCATCGTGCCCACGTTGCAGGTCATTGCGGACAATGGATGCGCCTATCTCGGGTTCGTTTCGGGCGGCCCTATACATGTTCTCGACGACCCACCAGCGGCCTGTTTCACGGGCAGCCTCTTGGTTTGCACCAATGATGCGGTGGTCCCATACAATGCGGCTTGTTCAAGCACCTCGGGCAGTACCACACTTGCTTCGTACCACTGGAGCGTAATACCGGCGGCCATCATATCAGACGATACCGGCGCGAGCCCTACGATCACCTATCCCGGTATCGGCACCTACCAGGTGTGCCTTACTGTTACGAACAACATCGGTTGTGTGGATCAATCATGCGCGACTGTTGAGGTCTTCGATGTGCCGGACATCAATGTAAGCATCGCACCCTCACCAACATGTGCTGGCGTACCTGTCCAGTTCAACGCGCTCGTTACACCCGCGCCTGTTTCAGAGAACCAGATCACATGGCAGGTCCTGGATGGCAACGGGACTCCGGTTCTGCCCTCTTCTTCACCGGGATCGAGCCCTCCACCCTTCACCTTTCCCCTTGATGGTGGCTACCAGGTGGTCTGCGTGGTGACCTATTCCAGCGGTTGTGTGTTCACCGATACGGTGCCTGTACAGGTGAATGAACCGTTACAGGCCAGCTTCACCGTGGATGGGGAGACAACGATGTGTGCCGTACCGCATGCATTGTCGTTCACGTCCACCTCTATCGGAGCGGAAACCCTTCAATGGTCGGTGATGCCACCCATACCACCACCAGGCGGTACGTCGAACAGTCCCTTCAACCACATCTTCACCGACTTTGGGAATTACACAGTGACTTTAGCGGTGTCCAACAGCTTGGGCTGTTCGGACTCGAGCAGTTTGCAGGTAAACCTCATCGAACCCACGATAGGCCCTTTCTTCACCCTCCCGCCAAGCGCGTGCGCGGGTGCGAACATCACCACGAACAACTTTAGCCTGAACATCATCCCAGGCCAAGTGATCACCTATCACTGGGATTTCGGAGACCCCGTGGGCAATCCGCCAGTCGACCTATTGACTGACGCACCACCTATATGGGCATACTATGCCGCTTCAATCCCGCCGCCGCCTAACACGTACCCCGTTACTCTCACGATAACAACGGAAGCTGGATGCACTGCAAGCGCAATGACGCAAGTGACCATAGAACCCTTCCCAGTGGAAGGCTTCGGACCTGTACAATCGCACTGTATTGGCGAACCGGCGAGCTTCTGCGCAACGGACCAGAATGCAGATGAGTACATCTGGCAATTGTGCCCGAGCTGTCCTTTGGTGACGACGACCACACCCTGCGTGGACTACGTGTATGCCAATGTGCCATTCGGACCGGCACCGAACGATGTGATCTGTTATGATGTTACGCTCACCGTAGTGAACGGCATAGGTGGTGGGTGCTCCGTTACGAGCACGGTAACAAATGCCGTGTGCCTGTGGGGTCCGATGGCCGACTTCGATCTCGTGCAGACATGCATCGACCCGCTTGAAGTGCAATTCAACAGTACTTCTTATGCTGCGGACTCACTGTTCTGGGAGTTCGGTGATTTCGTTGACCTTGAAGGTGATGCCGTGGATGACGCACCAGGGATACACACACCCGGTCACACCTACGCAGAGGGCAGCTACGATGCCTGCCTAACCGTTTCGGCCGATACATCCGACTGCCCTCATCGCTATTGCCAGACCATTCACATCGACATTCCCAGTGCCGACCTGATCATCAATAATTCGACCGGATGCTCTCCGCTGTGTGTGGAGTTGATCCCCAACGACCCGTTCAACATCCTTTGGGAAGTGGACTTTGGTAACGACACCATACTGATCGCCGAGGCTTGGCCACCGAACGCGGTGTATCCTGCCTATGATTCATGGCGGATCGAGGTTATCGTTGGCACGGATCCCCCGGTCGTGAGCTACGTGCCATATGGTGAGAATTTCTTTCCAGATTGCGTATGGTATACGGCCATGGATACCTACACCATTACGGCCACTGCCACGAATGTGAACGGCTGTACGAGCACTACCGCATACAGTGATACCGTCGAGGTGCTCACACCCGGCAACGTTGCGGCATTCACGTCAGTTGTGGTGAACATTTGTCCCGAGGTGGTCATCACCTGCACTCCGAATTTCGCGCTTGATGTAGCGAACTGGACCTATCCCTCTCCGGCATGGACAGGGATCGTCATCGCTGACCAACTCCATTTGTCGGGACCGACGGGATCGACCACAGTGCAGGTCGGTTTACAGGGAGTGCAAGGGAATTGCTTGAACAGCTTTCAGGCGGACATTCCCATACCAACGGTCCCGCCGCTGACCATTTCGGCTTTTCCTGCGACCGCCTGTTCGGGTGAAGTGGTGAACTACATAGCGGCATCCCCTGGTGTTTGGAGCAATTTCCAATGGACGGGGATTACACCGGACCCAGGTCCTGTTGACCTAGCGCCCATGGTGTTCCTTGCGAATGGTGACCATGTAGTATGCGTTGACGCCGTGAATGCGCAGTACGGATGCTTGGATACGGCATGCGTCACGGTACCGGTCTTTTCGCCCCAACCGGAATGGGAGGTGGAGGTCACCCTGGACCCCACGTTCTGCACCTACACCGTCTGCTTCACAGATGTTGCAGTGTGCGATGGATGCACGTACCAGTGGAGCTTCGTTGACGCCTTAACGCAATTACCACTCGGGGGGTGCCCGACAGGGTCATCCCCGGCTTGTTGCTCTGTTTTCCCGGCAGCGATCGTGAACGCGACTCTTACCGTTACAGCGCCCAATGGGTGCGACTCAGTGTCTGTGTTCGTCGATGTGCTCGATCTGGGCGATATCCTCAACCCGTGGTCTTGGACGGGCGATACGGTGAACTGCGCACCGTTCTGTGCCACGTTCACTGCGTTTGACCCGGATCTCCCCGGTCACACCTACAATTGGGCCTTTGATGACCCCTGTGATGGGGCGCCTGCAAATGGCGGCGTTGTGAGTCATTGTTTCACTTGTGCCGGAGTATTCTGTCCCGTGCTCACCATTACTGATCAGTTCGGCTGTGCGGTTGTGATCCCTTGTGTGGAGCCGATCATCGTCCTGCCCTATGACGTGTCCGTGAACTACGATCCGCTCATCTGCGAAGAGGACACATCGATCGCCGTATTCAATGGTGCGGCTCCTTTTGGGATAGATGACATCGCGTTCCTTCCAAGCGGGACCGCCGAGTTCCAGCTACCATGGGAGTTCGCGCTCACCCCTTCTAGTACGACGCAGTACTTCGCAACCGCATCGTACGCCCAGTGCCAGGATGTGGACACGTTGAATGTGGTGGTGCATCCGCTTCCCGCAGCGAGTTTTGTAGTTGAAGATGGATGTCAGCACGACACACTGCATTATCAGAACACATCGGCTATTTCGGGAAGTTTTGGCATGAACTGGGACTGGAGATTCGGTAATGATTCTCTTTCAACACAACTAGACCCCTCGGTCATCTGGTCTGACTGGGGCAGCTTCACGGACAGCCTGATCGTGACATC
Organism: Flavobacteriales bacterium; assembly: GCA_039933875.1. GTDB lineage: Bacteria > Bacteroidota > Bacteroidia > Flavobacteriales_F > PHOS-HE28 > PHOS-HE28. The sequence goes on from JBDTNF010000140.1 coordinate 10,925, forward strand.
CGGTCCCGGATGCGCCGACACGGCAGTGCATAGCATCACGATCCATCCCGCGCCTTTGAACAGCATGAGCTTCAGCCCCAATTGTTATGAAGAAAGCTCAAGCATTCTGAGCACCTCCGCGATTCCCATGGGAAGCATAGACAGCACATGGTGGGCAATTGAGGATTCGTTCTATACCGGGCTTTCAGCCGTTCACCTGTTCTCCGTACCCGGTTTCCATGCCATCGCACTCCATACGATGAGTGACCTGGGATGTGCCACGGAGCTGCTTGGGACGATAGAGATCTGGCCCTTGCCTGCAGTGAACTTTGCGTTGAGCGATACAGTAAGCTGTGTGCACGACCTGGTCGAGTTCACGGATGCCAGTACGATCCCTGAGCCTTACTCCAATGTGGCTTGGGAGTGGTTCATCAACGGTCTGCCCGTCAGCACCGACCAGAACATGGCACTTTCATTCGTCGATCTCGGCAGTTACGATGTCGGCCTGGTTGTCATCTCAGGAAATGAGTGTTCCGATACGCTCGCCTCTGTTGGGCAGATCACTATCAATCCACTGCCAGTTGCTGGCTTCTACCCACAACTAATGCACACCGGCATCCTGCAGCCCGAGATCCAATTCGTGGACACTTCCTGGGGAGGCGTGCAATGGGCTTATGACCTTGGGGATGGGAATCATTCCGCGATGCAGCATCCAATGCACACCTATGCCACCTTCGGCACGTATGTGATCGAGCAAGTCGTGACCAACATTTACGGATGTCTGGATACAGCCTATCAAGAGGTGCTCATCGATCCCGACCTGCTCATCTATGTCCCCAACGTTTTCACGCCCGATGGTGACGGTGTGAATGATGTGTTCCACCCTTCGTTGGATGGCTTCGCCGTGCGAGAGTACAACCTGACCATATGGAACAGGTGGGGTGAACTGATCTTCGAAACTGCCGACGAGAAGGTAGGGTGGGATGGGGTCCTCGATGGACAGGAGGTGCAGGACGGGGTGTACGTGTGGCAGGTCGAGCTACATGCTTATGACTTTGTTGGCAGAAGAACATTGCGCGGCCATGTGACCGTGTTGCGGTAAAGTCGAGTCTGCCTTCCGGCTTGGTTCATGATCGGATCAAGGCTAGATTTCCCTCGTCAGATGAAGAATTGCCCGCTCCGATCGATCACGCGACAGTTCGTAATCGGTTGCGCAGTAGCCATAGCCGGACAGGCCATGTGCCAGTCGGCGCATATCGATTCGCTCAATCGAGACCTAAAAGCGGCCAAGACGGACTCGGCACGGATCACACTCATGGCGGAGATCGGGATCGCTTACGCTATGCCGATGCCCGACACTGGTAGGGTCTACTTCCAACGCGCGCTCGATCTCACCGACTCGGCCCTTGTTGATGCACCAAAGAACCGGTACTTGCGTTTCGCAAGGGCCAACCTGCTCAACTACATCGCAGCCTATCACATTAACAGGGGTGAGATTTCCAAAGGTCTCGTGTTGTTGCGTGAAGCGCTTGTGATCCGCGAAGCGATCGCCGATAGTATGGGAATGGCGCAGAGCTACAATAATCTGGCGATGATCAATTTCCGTGCGGGAAGGAACCCGCAAGCGGTTGACCTTCTTTACAGGAGCCTGCGTATTTCAACGGCCATCCGCGATTCGAATGCAATGGCATATAATTACAATAACATTGGTCAGGTATTGAGCACAGCGAATGAACTTGAGAAGGCCGGGGAGGCCTTTGCAAAGAGTCTCGCCTTGCGCAGATCGATTGGAGAGAAGAAGGCGTTGCGAGAATCCCTTACCTCCATGGCGCAGTACCGCCGACAAACAGGGCAGCCTGCGGCTGCCCTGGCTCTCTTGCATGAAGCCTTGGAGTTGGCTGCCGGTTTTGGAGATAGCCTTGGGGTATCCAAGACCTTGGAGGGTCTTGCGATCACGATGGAAGCATTGGACAGTCTGACTCGAGCAATGGCATACACGCAAAGAGCGCTTGTTATCAATAAGAAGCTCGGCCTGCAGGAGTTGGCATCGAACAACCTGATGAACATGGCCGGATACGTTCATCGCATGGGCCGATCCGAAGAAGCGCTGCACCTCGCGCACGAGGGTGTGGCTGTCGCCGAACGCCTCGGCGCGATCAAGAACATGAGGAACGGTTATTCACTCTTGGCAAAGCTGTACAAGGCAAAGAACGACTTCATCTCCGCCTATCATTACAAAGCAAGATTTGCGCAGGTTAAGGATAGCTTGGCCCGACTTGACAATCAACAGTTCCTTGTCAAGTCGTCCATGCGTTTCGAGCAAGACCAAGAGTTCTTGATCGATAGCCTTTCGCGAGCAACCGAAACCGCGCGCACCAAGAATGAAAACGGTATCGCTCGCCTCACAACTGCCAAACGGCAAAATACGTCACGTGCTGTCGCTGGGGCGGGCGCGCTCATGCTCTTGACCGGGGCCACCGCTTTCGCTCTCGACCGCCGCCGCCGCAAGCACAGCCACGCGCGTAAAGCCGCGCTACTGGAAACGCATGCATGGCGTGCCCAAGTAAACCCGCAGTTCATCCAAACCGCGTTGAACAATATCAATGATTATGTGCAAGCCAACGAACGCGACCTCGCCTCGGCCTTCCTCACGCGCTTCGCGCGACTGATGCGTGCGGTGCTGGAGAATGCCCGACAAGAGGAAGTAACCCTCCAGAGCGACCTGAACGTGCTTCGTGACTACCTGGAGCTGGAGCGCGCGCGCACGAGCAACAGATTCAGCTATACGATCGAAGTCGATGCAGCAATTGATCCTGAAGATGTCATGGTGCCTCCAATGCTCTTGCAACCTTTCGCAGAGAACGCGATCTGGGCAGGTCTCGCAAAGAAGGTAGGCGAAGGGCATCTTGTGATCAACATTCGCAAACAGGGCGATGTCTTGACGATGCTCGTGCAGGATGACGGTGGCGCTCGCACACCCGGCATGCCGACCGGCGCACCCATCAATGAAGGACCAGGGGGCGAGATGGGCATGGAGATCACCCGATCACGGTTGTCACTTCTTGCGCAGCAACAGCATAAGCCCGCAGGCGTCCGCACGGGTGATGCCCCGCAAGGCAGGACGGTAACAATGGAGCTGCCCTTGATGACCGCCGCCTGAGCAATGATCATCGAGCATAGGACCCGGCGGGCATTGATGCTGACCCTGCTCTTCAGCTTGGGTGTGTGCGCAAGCCAGGCGCAGCGGCCCCCAGCGATCGATTCCTTGAAGCGCGTCATCACCGCTGCACAGGCCGACACGACGAAGCTCGCGGCGATGTTGGCGCTCAGCGAGTTGATCTACCCGATGGACCCCGACACCAACTTGGTGATCTGCCGCGATGCGTTTCGGCGCATCGAGTACGCATTGAAAAAGGTGGGTGTCACTCCGAAGGAGCGCAAGGTGTTTCTCGTTCTCAAGGCGAAGACGCTCAACAATATGGCGGCATCGTACTACACCTTCGGGCAACTGGACAGTGCCTTGATCTTGTTCCAGCAAGCGGAGAGGATCCATGCAACCAATGGCGAAACGGCCGGTGCCGCTGATGCCATTATCAACCAAGGCTTGTTGTACGGGATCATGGGCAAGCATGCCGAACAGCGGCGTTGCTTGTTCAAGGCGTTGGAAGTGTACCAACGCGCAAAGGATCCGTCCAGCACCGGTTATGCCTTGAACAACATCGGCAATTACTATGGCGAGCATGGCCTGCCCGATAGTGCGCTGACCTATCTGGACAGCAGCCTACAGACCTTCACCCGGATTACGGACCAACGCGGCATGGCCAGCAGTCTGCTCAACATCGGGATGAACTACAAGGATCGGGGTAGGACGGCCGAGGCACTCGAACGATTCCTGCGATGCGAAAAGATCTTCGAACGGCTTGGGGACAAGACCGGCCTTGCCACTTGTTTGAACAACATCGCGACCATATACAGGGATCAGGGCATTCCATCGGAGGCATTGGAATACCTGCATCGGGCATTGGACATGAACACAGCCTTGGGCGACCGACTCAGTGCGGCCAACAACCGCATGAACATCGGCAGCTTATTGGATGATCATGGCGAACTGGACCTAGCCTTGGAGGAGTTCAACAAGAGCCTGGCTATCTATACCGAGATCGGTGACCGTTCCGGCGAGGCCTTGGTCCATGGCCACATCGGCAATGTGTGGAAGAACAAGGGGGACCGGAAGAAGGCCTTGGAGCATTTTCTCATTGGCATGAAGATCAGCCACGAGGTGGAACGTCCGGAAGAGATCTCCACCGCCACCTATAAGCTGGGCCATTTCCTTGAAGACATCGGCGAGCTCGACACCGCGCTCGTATACTACAATAAGTGTCTGGCCATCGATGAACGCATAAAAGACCGCGAGTCGGAAGCATTCGCGTTGTACAGCATCGCCGCAGTGAAGCTGAAGCAAGGCAAAGCAGTTGAAGCGGAGGACTTCGCTGAGCGTTCCCTCGCTGTTGCGAGAGAATTGGGCTTCCCCTTGAACATCATGCGAGCCACGCAGGTGCTAAATGAGGCTCTGGCGAAGCAAGGCAAGTGGGGGCGTGCGCTGGAAATGCTCGAACTGCATGAGCAGATGAAGGACAGTGTGCAGAGTGCGGAGAATGCCAAAAAGACGGTGCGCTTGCAGATGCGCTACACCTTTGAGAAAGAACAATTGGCGGACAGCCTCGCCCATGTCGCGGAGATGGGTGAACTGGAGAACGAGAAGCGCATCGCAACGCTTGAAGGAGAACAGGCCCGCAACCGCACCTGGGCCTTTGGCTTCGTTGGACTGTTACTTCTTGGCGGGGGTGGTGCGGTATACCGTCTCGATAGAAGGCGGCGCCAGGAGAAGTTCGAACGCGACGCGGCCCGTCTGCAAACGCAGATCCTGCGCACCCAGATGAATCCACACTTCATCTTCAACGCGCTCAACAGCATCAACAACTATGTGCAGACCAGCGAGCGCGATTTGGCCTCGGGCTTCCTCACCAAGTTCGCACGGTTGATGCGTCTGGTGCTGGAGAACAGCCGCCACACCGAGGTGCCACTGGCCCAGGATCTCGAAGCCTTGCGGCTCTACATGGACCTGGAGCGTGCGCGGATGAACGAGAAGTTCGATTACACCGTCGACGTAGATCCTACGATCGATCAGGAGATCACCTTGGTGCCGCCACTGGTGGTGCAGCCCTTCGTGGAGAACGCCATCTGGCACGGCATCTCGCGCAAGGAGGGCAAAGGGCACATCAAACTGTCGGTGTACTGTGAGGATACGCGGCTGATCATGACCATAGAGGACGATGGCGTGGGGCGTCAACCGGGTTCGACATCGCCGCCCGAAAGCCCTACAAAGACCTCCTTGGGCACGGCCATCACTCGAGACCGGCTCACCCTCCTAGGCAAGCAACGCGGTGGCGATGCGGGTTTCAGGTTCACCGATCTTGAACAGGGGACAAGGGTGGTGGTGGAGATACCCGTGTTGGTGGCTTGATGCTCGACCGAGGTCCGTGCCGCATGCCGGGATCCGACCTGTCATCTACCTTTCCGTGGACAACGAAGCGATGAGATTGCATGCCCAGACCGCACGCGTGGTGCTACTCTCTATGCTGCCGTTGTCATTCGTGCCCGGCACACGCGCCCAGACGTCGGTCCATGGTGGCACGTCAGCTTCCTTGTCTGCGGATACGACTGCAATGACCAAGGTCATTGATGGTGTGCGAGAGTCCATCCTATCGCAACCCGATAGTGCCATTCGGATCCTTCAGGCCCAATGGTCGAGAACCTCGCCAGCAGCGCGCGAGCTTGTTGGTCTTGACTTCTACCGGACGCGGGCCGAAGCTCGATTCAACAAACAGGACATGGCCGGTGCCAAACAGGATTGTGATTCAGCGATGCGCTATTGCCGCATCGGTAGACGTGAACTTGATATGGCGTGGGTGAACATGCTCCTGGGTCGGCTGCTCGCGTGGTCCGGCGACTATGGGCAGGCATCACGGCTCTTGGAAGGGTCATTGGCCGCGTACGAGCGGAATGCGGATTATGCGCATATGATCGAATGCAATGGCCATTTGGGAAGGGTGCATTTTGATCAGGAACAATGGGCGCTGGCCAGGAGGAGTTGGAAAGCGATGCTTGACCTTGCCCGGCGCATCGGCGACCACAAAGCGGAGGCTAAGGCGCTTAATGCGGTGGGGCTTGCGGAATTATATCTGGTCGACCCATCTGTCGGTCATGCCTATTATGATTCTGCTTTGGTCGCTGCACGGAAGCTCAAGGATGCACGGTTGCTGGCCTCGATACACAATAACATTGGCATCCACATGGATAGCGCACTGTACTTCGCGAAGATCTCCGGTGACCAGGCTTTGGTGTATTCCATTTTGCATACTACCGGTGTTCTGCTCATGCGCAAAGGCGATCTTGCAAAGGGCTTTGAGTGTTGTGGCCAGGCATTGACCTTTGCGCGGAAGCAGGGCAACCTCGGTCTTGAGCGTGACGCGTTGCAGTGTTTAAGCGAGGCCTATCGCCTATCCGGTGATTGGAAGCGGGCCTTTCAAAAGATGGAGGAATGGCAGCACATCAACGGCCAAATGATCTCATCAAGGTCGCGGGACGAAACCTCCATGCTGGCTATTGCGGGTGACATTCGCGCGCGTCAATTTGAGGATAGCCTGCGCTACACGGTAGAATTGGAGAGGATCGGGAAAGAGAAGGTCATCCAGAGCCTGCGGGCAGACCGCAACCGCAACCGCGTCTTCGCTCTCGGACTTGGTGCCGTGCTGTTGCTGGGAGGCACCTTGGTCTTCTTCCGCATCGACCGCAAACGACGTCGCGAACGCTTCGAACGCGACGCTGCTCGCCTGCAAACACAGATACTGCGTACCCAGATGAACCCCCACTTCATCTTCAATGCGCTCAACAGCATCAATAACTACGTACAGACCAGCGACCGCGAATTGGCCTCCGGCTTTCTCACCAAGTTCGCACGGCTCATGCGGCTGGTACTCGAGAACAGCCGCCACACCGAAGTACCACTTGCCCAGGACCTCGAGGCCATTCGACTTTATATGGACCTTGAGCGGGCGCGTATGAACGAGAAGTTCGACTACGCCATCGATGTGGATCCTGCGATCGATCAGGAGACCACATTGGTACCGCCCTTGGTAGTGCAACCCTTCGTGGAGAACGCGATCTGGCATGGCATCTCGCGCAAGGAGGGGAAAGGGCACATAAGACTAACGGTCCGTCGTGAGGATACACGCTTGGTCTTGACCATAGAGGATGACGGCGTGGGGCGTTCCGCCGCAGCACTCCCGCTACCCCTGGATGCCCCACCGCAGAGTTCTCTAGGCACGGCTATAACACGCGACCGTTTGGCGACGCTTGGCAAACAGCAGGGAAGCTCATCAGGATTCCACTTCGTAGACCTTGCCAAAGGCACACGTGTGGAGGTGGTCATGCCTTTGATGCATGAGAACTAGGACTTGCATGAGTTGGCGGGGTCCATCCCCTCAATAGCATCCACCGTCCGCTCATTCGCGCATCGGTCCGCGAATCTTCGCCGTGACCTTTCGGCATGTTCGAGGCGGTCGATGTTCTCCTGTTCATCCTCGTGCTCTCCCTCGCGGGTGCGCTCTATGCGACCCTTCCATTCCGGACCTGTTTGCTCGTCTATGGAGAAGTGCTTGGAGTACGACCCTCTCAGGGCGAAGTGACGATCGTGACACAGGTCGCCGGTGGGAGAAGAATGATCACCGAACCGAGGTCGAACGGCAGGTTCCGCATCGACCTGCCCGTGGGCTGCGCTGCTGAACTACGGTTTCTCCAGGGGGATCGTGTGGCATGGTCTGTCACTATCGAGTATAGATCTGATCCGACCCAACGATCCACTCTCCTACGACGAACGATCGACCTTGGCTTGATCGACCTTGAACCCTCGCTCGGCGACCAACGCGAACTATGCAGCAGAGTGCTTTGCGATCCTTCCGTGACCATTACCGAGACCGGCGATCCTGCTCGTCATGCACCAAATGACCGCCAGATGCTCGATCGGGTCGGCCAGTTGTTCGATCAGCGATCTGGGCGTGATCAAATAAGATCACCTTCATGGCGCTATGATTGACGCGTGCCATTTCAAGAAGGTCGTCCCACCAGTAGTGATACTAGGCTGGCCACGCACGTTCATGCTGCGGTCCCGGTCGATCGCCGTCTTCATGCTCATCGCCACGGGCCAAACGATGACCGCACAACGGTACGATGTGGAGAGCCAGGCATCGGGTGGCTTCATCGTCGTGAACAAAATCGCCTTGTTCGGTGGCAATGATGTTGTCGCGGTCGGATCCCGGAATACGTTCGGGGAACAAGCTCTGGTGTTCCGCATGAACGGCACCACTATTCTCTGGAGCAAGCTGTTGGGTGATTCGACCGTCTCCTTCTATTCCTCTCGGCTGGATGCCGTGACGACGAGTGCCAACGGCGATATCCTTGTCGCCGGTGATGAGAACACAACGGGCCAGTGGCGTGGTTTCATCGCGCGCCTGGATGGTGATGGTACGTTGCTCTGGAGTACGTTGGTGGCCACGGATGCGGAGGGCGTGTGGTTCAATGAACTCCGGGAACTAGCAGATGGGTCCATCTATGCCGTGGGTCGTGTATGGACCGGCCTTCAGCGGAACGAGTGCGTTGCCCGATTCACCCCGGCTGGAGACCTGCTTTGGTTAAGAGACTTGGATTACCCCGGCTCACAATACGCATACTACACTGCTTTGGAGATGGACACATTGGTGGTCTTGGGATCGACTACGCTTGGCGTCGGCGCACGGGATATATCGATCTTTCGCTTTGCACCCGATGGCACATTGCTTTCGTTCCGCACATTCGGTACGGGCAACAATGAGTGGCCGTCGGCACTGCTGAAGGATGGTTCGGGAGGCTATGTGATCACTTATGGGATCAACTCGACACAAGGGGGCATTCTTCGAACCGACGCCTACCTATCTCCGATCGGCAACCCACTGATCATTTCTTCGCCTTATTGGTTGAATCCGTCCGCGGGTGCGCTCTGGGACGCAACAAGTGAGGAATGCATTCTCTTCGGCCAAGCGGCAAATGCGACCGATGGGTTCAGTATGGCCGTGCGCATCTCCTTGCCCGGTGCATCCGTGGTGTGGGAGCGGACCCTGCCTGGCACAGGCTTCATTGACCATGCGATCGCGACCAACCCGACCAATGAAGGTGTGGTCATGTGTACGGCCAACGGGTTCAACGCGAATGCTTCCTACCCCGCACATGTGTTCATGATCGATCTGACCACGGGCATGGATATGAGCGGTGTGCCATGTATGGCAAGCACCCCTTTGGATCTTGCAGTTACCTCTGGTTCGGTATTCGTGACCGATCATGTGATAACGAACCGACTTCGATCAGCGGTTGTGTCACATGGGAGCCCCATACTGGACTATCCCTTGAAGGTGACACCGTGCAACTCGACCACTCTCCCCGTGGAGCTATTGGATTGGCAAGCGATGGTCGAGATCGGGTTCGTTGAACTTCAATGGAGTACCGGGTCGGAAGTCGAAAGTGACCGCTTTATCGTTGAACGCAGTATCGACAGCGAGCGCTGGGAGCCGATTGGCGTAGTCACCGCTCGAGGCACGAGCGCGGTCCGCACTGATTACGAATGGAAGGATCAAGCACCCGCTAGAGGAACGAACTATTACCGTCTGCGCCAGCTGGACCAAGATGGCGGATCAACCTTGTCACAGGTCCGCACCGTTGAATGGATAACATCCGGTCCGCTTCCGTTGGTGAGCCCCAACCCTGCTTCTCCCGGTCAAATGGTCAGCGCCATCACTGAAGTTCATCTGTACGACCTGCGCGGCCGAGAACTGTCCGGACCGCTTAACTCGTTCGAAGCCCCTATTCAACCGGGCATGTATCTTGTCCGTGCATCGGGGCGCTGCGAAAAATTCCTCGTGCGTTGAGCGGTCATCGCGCCCCGAGCACAACCCTGCACCCCATGACGAACAAGCTCACCGCCGTGATCGTGGACGATGAGGAAGCTCCCCGCGAGATCCTGTCCGGCTTGCTGAAGCGGAACCATCCGGAGATCCATGTGGTCGGTGTCGGGCACGATGTTCCTTCAGGCCTGGAGTTGATCGGGCGCATATCGCCACAGCTTCTATTCCTGGATATCGAACTAAAGGACAAGACCGGCTTCGACCTGCTACGGTCATTGGGCGAGGATCGTCCGCACGTCATCTTCACCACGGCCCACGAGAGTTACGCGGTCAAAGCCATCCGCTTCAGTGCATTGGACTATCTGCTGAAACCGATCGACGCAGCGGAACTGCACGAGGCCATTGCCAAGGCGGGACAGGTCATTCGCACCACCGACAAGCCCGGCATGGTCGACATGCTGCTGAAGAACATCGACCGTTCAGGAGGCGAGCGGATCATTGCGCTCCCTGTAGCGGACGGCCTCGAGTTCGTTCATGTGAACGAGATCCTTCTCTGTGAGTCGGACTCGAATTACACGACCCTGCATATGCGCGATGGCAAGCGCCTGCTCATTTCCCGTACCCTGAAGGAATTCGAGGACCTGCTCATGGACCCGCCGTTCAAACGTGTCCACAATTGCTACCTGGTGAACGTAAAGCATATCCGGAAGTACATCCGGGGTGATGGCGGCGAGGTGCTGATGTCGAACGGGACGAATGTGCCCGTGGCGCGCAGGAAGAAACAGGAACTGCTGGATTCGCTGGATATGCTCTAATCAGGAAAGGCCCTACGCTGCCTTCGCGATCGAGATATCACTAGGCGGTCCGTAGCCCAAGGCACCGAAAGCAAGGATGCGGAAGGTATAGGCACGGTCGCTCTCCAGTCCGGTGGCGGTGAAATGGTTCTTGGAAGTGAGCGTGAGCTGACGCCAACCTTCTTCGTTGGACGGATCTCCGTCCGTGAATTGAATGGTGTACATCTTGCGGCCTTTCACCGCGTCCCAGCGCAGATCGATGCAGCCGGGATGGTCCGCGCGTTCCGCACGTACGCCGCCGGGAATGGCCATGGGCATGCTGGCGCTCCGTTTGTGTTTGGTCACGAAACCTGCGCTACGGACGATGCTCCGGTCGCCGCGGCAATGACCTTGAACATAGCCGGCGAGGCAGATGATCAGCCTGCGCAAACGCTCATGTGCCAGGTTACGCGTGCTCAGGTCCATGCGGCCCCGATTGAACTCAAAGACCTGCGATGCATGATCCAGCTCATCGCAGGCGGCTGCCACTTCGGCCAGCGAAGGCAGCGGATGGGGAAAGGCGGGGTTGCCGGTCATCGTGCTCACATGATTGCGGCCGCGCACCACCAGTTCGGCGGCCGACAACCGCTTCGTACCATGACAGACCAGTGGGGTGCTTGTATACATGACGGTGGGCCCAGGCGGTACCCATGCTTTTTCCTCTTGGCTTCAACGGCTAAGCGCTTGCGCTGGTTGCACGCGGGCAGGGTGCATTGTACAACCCACGCTCACCTGCACGCGGGGTCAAGTGCCGCATTACCGCTTGCTCGGAAGGCATGGATGCGGCCATTGTCATACTGTGCGCTTGCCGGGGATCTTGGCGCCATACGGTTGTCCCAACATTCGCACGGCGGAGGTGAAGGGTTCGGTCCATTGTCACAACATCCGGTCGTATCGTATAAAGGGACCACGCGATCGTCCCAACAGCAGTCGGCGCGAGGTGAAGGGACGATCCCCGCGGGTCAGCATCCGCTCTTGGCGGATGAGGGGACCACGCCGTCGTCCCAACATCCACCGGTGCCGGTCGAACGGATGACGCTGCGAGGTCAAGCACCTGCGACGATGGATGAGGGGGCCTTGCCATTGTCCCAACATCTGCTGGTGCGAGGCGCACGGATGACGCTAACACACCCGCATGCACCGGCAACAGATGAAAGGACCATGTGATCGTTCCAACATCTCCTGCCGCAAGGTGCGGGTAGGATGTCGTTCCACCACCGCATCCGGGTATCGGGTGAAGGGACCGTGCGATCGCCCCAAGATCCGTGGGGGAACAGGTGCTTGAACCTGGGGTGACAGGCAGTGCACCTGCCTTCGGAGGGTCACGCCCGCTCCAGACGGTCCTTCCACCGTTGGGCATCCGGCATGACCCGTCGCTGCAAGGCATGAAAGGCCTTGTTGTGGTAGGGGTGTACGAGGTGACACAACTCGTGCGTGATGACATAGTCGATCGCGCGAACGGGCATCGTGATCAGATCAGGGTTCAGCAGCATCCGGCCCTGAGGTGTGCAACTCCCCCAGCGCTTGGCCATGCGTGTGATGCGCACAGGAGGCTCTTCGAGCTTGTGCCTCTTGAACAAGTTCAACGCTTCCTCCAGCCTTTCAGCGAATACGCGCTGAGCATGTGCTCGATACCAGGCGGCCACTAGCTGCCGCACCTGTTCCCGGTCGTTGCGTTCCGGTAGAGTCACCACCAGCTCACCGCCCTTCAATTTCACCGAGCGCTCTTTGCCCGACCGCACCTTCAGCACATAGCGCCTGCCTAGATAGCTGTGGGATTCGCCGGACACGTATTCGCGAGGCGGGGTGCGCGGGAGGAATTCCTCGAAATGCCGGAACTGCTTCAACAACCAACGCCCCTTCGCGACCACCTTCGCTTCGATCGTGGGCAATGCAGCGTTCATCGGTGCCACCACATGCACGCTCAGGTCCGGATGTACTTCGATGCCCAGCGTGCGGCGTTCGCTACGCCTGAGCGAGAATTCCAGCGTGCGCGATCCATACCGCACATTCAACGTCGTAGGCCGACCCGGTAGGTCGGCACCACGGGCGCCCTTCGGCGCCTCCTTCACCACTCTCGCACCCTTCACCCCTTGCACTTTCTCAGTAATTGTGCTTCGCGCACTTCAGGCATTTCTCCAGGATCGCGTCGATCTCATCGAAGGTGAGCTCCGCGCCAAGGTCCTTGCGGTGCAGTAGCAGGTAGTCCTCAATCGCGTTCTCGATGCGCTTCTGCACGTCGATGTTGCGGTGCCAATCGCGGATGATGTGCCGCTCCACGATGGCGGCGATATCCATGCCCGCTTGTGCCAGCCGCGACCGGTCGAGGCCATCAGCGTGGTGTTCCTCCAACACGCTGGTGAGCGCACCGAAGAAAGCCCGTGCCTGGGGTGCTTCACGCAGTTGCTCGGGGATGCCCTCCAGATGCCCCTTCTCCAAGTCGTCGCGTGTGCCGAGGATCTTCTCCAGGTATTCCTTCTCGCTGATGCGCCCGTCGTGGAAGGCCTTGATCGTATCCTCGATCAGGTCGCTGAACTTCTTGTAGAAGGCTTCGTCGCGCTCCAGGTTCTCGCTGATACTTTTCTTCATCTGGTGCGCGATGAAGTCGGCCTTGCTCGCGGGCGTCTTGCCGTACTGCTCCAGCGCGTCGCTCACCATCTGGCGGTCCATGATGTTCACTTCGCCGGTGAGGTAGTCCACGCGTTCGGCTTGCACGTGCATGTCCAACAACTTGCGCACGCGCGGCTCATACTCCGCGTAGCTCACCACTTCGGCGTAGCGCTGTTGCACGCTGCGGCGCATGCCCTCGAAGCGCTTCAGTTCCTTCAGGTAGAAGGTGACCTGCTCGTTGTCGAACTCTTTGTAGAAGTCGTCGCTGCCGAGGGCGGTGTGCAGGGTGCGCGCATACGCTGACACGCGCCCGTAGAAGTCATCGCGAAGGTCTTTGGCAGCGAGGTGACGCTCCAGCGCTTCGGTGTCGTTCCTGTTCACGCCCTTGAACACGTCCCACACGTCGGCATGGCGCTGCGGCACCTTGCGCACTTCCTCGCGCATGTCGTGGACGGCGTTCGTGAGGTCGTTCTCGTCGAAGCCATCCAGCGCGCTGTAGCTGGTAAGCGCTTCGTCAAGGTCCCCGAGCAGGCCCACGTAGTCGATGATGTAGCCGAACTGCTTGCCCTCGAACAAGCGGTTCACACGGGCAATGGCCTGCAAGAGGTTGTGCTCTTTCAGCGGCCGCGCCAGGTAGAGCACAGTGTTGCGCGGACTGTCGAAGCCCGTGAGCAATTTGCTCACCACGATCATCACTTCCACTTCATCGCTCGCGGCTTTGAACTTCTCGATCATCCGCTCCTCGTAGCGCGCGGGATCGTTGCCGTGCTTCTCCATCAACTGCTTCCAGAAGGTGCGCGCTTCGTCGTTGGCTTCCTCCCACACATCCTCGTTGCCCTCGCGGCTATCGGGCGGTGTGAAGACCACGGCGGCGTTCAGGCGCAGCTTCGGGTCGGGCTGGCTTTGGAAGTACTTGTAGTAGCGGATGGCGGTATCGATGCTCGGCGCTGCCAGTTGCGCTTTGAAGGGCGTGCCCTGCCACGAGCCGCAGAAGTGCTTGCTGATGTCGTGCGCGATCTCTTCCACCACCAGCTGGCTCTGGTAGAGCTTGCTGATGCGGCTGAACTTCTTCTTCAGGTCCTTCTGCGCCTCTTCGCTCAGCGGCGCGCTCAGGCGCTCGAAGCCCTTGTCGATAGCGGCCGCGTTCACGCTGAGCTTGGCGGCGCGGCCTTCGTAGAGCAGGGGCACCACGGCCTGGTCCTTCACGGCCTGGTCGATGGTGTAGGTGTGGATGAAGCCGCCGAATTTCCGCGCCGTGCTCTTCTCCTTCTTCATCAGCGGTGTGCCGGTGAAGCCGATGTAGCAGGCGTTGGGCAGCATGCGCTTCATCTGCTGGTGGCTCAGGCCGTACTGACTGCGGTGGCTCTCGTCCACCAGCACGAAGAGGTCGGGACTGGCATCGCTGAAGCCCACTTTGCGCGTGCCTGTCTCGAACTTGTCGATCACACTGGTGATCACTTCCACGCCGCCGTCCTTCAGCAGTTCCACCAGGTGGTTGCCGCTGCTCGCCTTCTGCACGTTCTTGCCGCAGTTCAAGAAGGTCTTCCAGATCTGGCGGTCCAGGTCCACACGGTCGGTAACGATCACCACGCGCGGACGGGCGATGCCTTTCTCCAGCGCGAGCGCCTTGCTCAGCATCACCATGGTTAGGCTCTTGCCGCTGCCTTGCGTGTGCCAGATCACGCCGCCACGGCGTGAACCCTCGGTGTCCAAGCCGCGCACACGCGCCAGCGTTTCGCGCACGGCGAAGTATTGCTGGTAGCGCGCGACTTTCCGCTCCGGCCCATCGAACACGGTGTAGATGTAGGCCAGCTCCATGAGCCGCTCGGGGCGCAGCAGCGCGAAGAGCACGCGGTCCTGCTCGGTGGGCAGGCGGTCTTCGGCGGGGGTATCGTACTTGGTGCTCTTGAGCAAGCGCGTAACGGGCGCTTCGGTGTCCTCTTTCCAGTTGCCCCAGAAGCGCGCCTCGGTGCCGGTGGTGGCATAGCGCACCTCGTTGGGCTGCACGGCCAGCAACAGTTGCGCGTAGTGGAAGATGCGCGGCGCGCCCTCGTCCTTGCGCTGGTTGCGCAGGTGCTGGCTGATGGCCTCGGCGATGCTCAGGTTCTTGTCCCGCCGCTTGTTCTCCAGCACGGCGAAGGGAATACCGTTGACGAAGAGCACAAGGTCCGGACGGCGTGTCTCTTTGATCCCCTCCACCACGAACTCATCGGCGATGTGGTAGTGGTTGTTCTGCGGGTTGGCCCAATCGATGTAGCGCAGCGTGTAGGCTTTCTGGTCGCCCTGCACGGTCTCGGTAAAGCTCTTGCCCAGGGTGAGCAGGTCGTACACCTTCTCGTTGGTGAGCACCACGTGCTGCTCGGGTACGTTCTTGAGCGCAGCGATGGCCTGCGCAATGGTGCCCCGGCTGAAGGGATACTGCTGCCCCTTGTACTCGAAGCGGTTGATGGCAGCCAGCCGCTCGGCCAATATCTCCTCCAGCAGCACACCGCTAAGGATGCCGTTGCGCTGCCGCTCGGCCTCCACAGGCGGTAGGTAGCGCCAGCCCAGCTTGCGTAGCAGGGCCAGCGCCGGTGCCTGGCTGTCGTGGAGTTCGGTGTAGTTGGGCGGGGTCATCGAATGTCACTAAACGGCGAGGCCCTTATGTCCAGGTCTGTGAGCAACGGAAGGATGGTGCCATCTGCCTGTGATCTGGTACAATTCGTAGTTCAAGATCCAGCCGTGTGTCCATGGAACGATGGTGTCATACAAGTTGCAGCTCGTCTGCCATAGGAAGTCCTTGGGATAGTAAAGGCAGAGGCTGTTGTCGTACGGATACATGTGTATGTCGTCCGAGTACGCGATGTGCGGCGCCCGAATGAAGACCTTGGGTTTCGCGGGTGGTCTGTAAATGACTCGATACTTGAAAGGCGTTGAATATGGCGTGGGTTGGAACACACCGGTTGAAACCAAGCCGAACTGATCGAGTCTGTTCTTCAAGAACGTATAGTGCCGCTCGAGCAGAACCTTCTCCCTCGCGGCGATGGCGAAGTAGTTGGGCCGTTGTGTGTAGTAGGAACTAGCCACCGAAATTGCGATTGGGTTTGTATGGTACTCCCTCCTTTGTGTTGACGTTGCCTGCTGGGTCGATACGAGCGGCACCAGCAACCGCCGCTTTGACCATGGGCCGTAGCAGTGATTCGAGAAGGTCAACGTCCTTGTCTTCTCCTTCCGGGAACCGGTCGCCCAAGTGCTTCCGCCAGAGCTTGCTGGCCTTAAGCTGGTTCTTCTCAGCTACTGCTTGGGCCGCGTCCTCAGAGAACGTCTTTAGCGCGTCCCGGAATTTCGCCTTTTGATCAAGGTCAAGCTTCTTGGTCAGGTCATCGAATGCCCATACCGGCATCTGGCAGGTACACTGCGGAGTTATCGTGGTGTACATCTGCCGCAGCAGATTAGCCAATGCCTTGTCATCCCGTTCGTCAGCCAGGAAGCGCTCGCAAGTCCACGTGGTAAGTGCAACGCCGCTGGGTGTTTTGAACGACCGTGCATCGCACCAGGCCTTGAGGTACTTGATCATTCGCTTCAACTGGCCAGCGCTATCGCTCTTTTGGTTGAACCATTCCCAAAAAGCCTTAGGGTCACTGTCTTGCCACCCCTCCTTGGTTGCTAGGTGTGGATGGGAGTCGGACGGGGTCTTGTAGTATACCGGAATGTCGATGTGGTAGTCCTTTGCATAAATGACCCGTATGCACTTGCTCCGGTGCTCAGGCTTCGTGCCGGTCCAATTTTCCACGGCGTCCCACACGTAGCCTTGGATAGTAGCCGGAGCCACCTCGGGTTTCTCCAAGAAGTATAGTCCGAGGTCCACGTCATAGGTGGCGTCTGACTCCTTCTGCACCATCGTCTTCATTTTGTATGAACCTTGGAGAGCGAAACGTGGTGTCGTAAGACCCTCCTTCTTCTTGAAGTAGTTCGTCAGGTGGTCCTGAAGGGCCATTCGTGAATCCTTGAGCTTTTCAAGACGGTTACCCGAGACTGTGATCTGATCGTTGAATGTGCCGAAGAGGCGGTTACAGTTGGCCATAGGCTTAGGGTGTTGGTTTTGTAGTCGGGCGAACAGGTGGGGTGTAGTCCCGGAAGTTGTTGTCGTCTATGAAAGTGGCAATCACCTTGGCGCCATAAGTTTGGAACGCTCGATGGCCGAGTTGCACAAGGGTCCTGATCTTCCGTTTGCCCTTTGTGTCGAGGGGCAATTTCAAATTAGACCCGAGGTCAACAGAGATTCGCTCATAAGGGAAGATGTAGTTCTTCACGGCGCCCACACCACCCGATAGTATGTCGATGTTGAAGTGTATCGATTGGGCCTGTGCCTGCATCATAAGGTCAAGTACGCGCGCCTTACGCATCCAATAGAATCGCCCCCATGGCTTTGGGAACAAGCCCCAGACTATTCTTCGACGGCCTTCAGAGAAGGTGCTATGTCCAGTACCGATCGATAGCAGCCTGATTTCCTCCAGCTTATGCCCAAGTCCTCGGTGCGCTTCGGTTAGACCAATGAGCGATGGGTTGTTCGCGAAAATCCCACCGTCAACCTTGAGGTCGAACGGTGTCTCTGCACCGGATTGCAAGTTCGCGTACGACGATGAATATGGATTGAAATAGGTGGGCGCAGCCGACGACGCCATGGCTACCATGTAAGCCGGTATGTGAAGGTCGATGTGAAACTGCGGGTGGTGTGGCGTTTTGAATACTCTGGTTGTGGCAGCGAGCAGGTCATAGGCTGGTATGCAAACCCGGGTCTTAAGATCAATCAACCGAGGGTCCGTCTTGTCTTCGCCTTGGAATGTCTTCCGAACCAAAGCCTCCAATGCACGGCTCCTGTACTTCGACCAGATCCATCCGAACGAACGCTTGCAGAAAATCGCACGCGCATTGTTCCGATAGAGGTCAACGATGGTCTGAGCAGGAATATCCAAAGCCAAGGCCAGAGCAATGATGCTCCCCGTTGAAGTACCACAGATGAGATCGAAGTGCTCCCGTAACCGAGGGGATTTTCCGTCCTGCTGCAAGCGGGCCTCCATCTCCGCCAAGAACTCGGCCGCTAGTATGCCCCGGATGCCTCCGCCATCAATCGACAATACCGTGAACTTCTTATCCGGCATGGTGCGCAATTGTTTTCACCCGCACCGCCCCCGTCAGCAACTGCTGCATCAAGCCGCGCTTCTGGGTGGTGATGTGGGTGAGTTGGTCTTCGAGCAAGGTGATCTCGTTGTCCATCGCTTCGAGCAGACGCGTGATCAGCGTCTGTTCCGCAGCAGGTGCGATGGGCAGTTCCATGTGCGCGAGTTGCGATGGATAGATATGTACCACGGAATGTCCTTGGCCGAGCTTCTTGCGCTGGGCGTCGGCGGTGGCGCTGCTCAGCGCGAACGAGAGGTACAGCGGATCAATGCCCTTCGGCCGAAGGATGATCACATCGCCACCGGCGCATGCTGGACCATCGCCGAGGTACACGGCTGCCTTCCCGATCTCTTCAGCCGTTTCACCAGAACCAGCGAATAGCACATCGCCTTTGTAGATCGGTTGACTGGCCTCGGCGGTGCTGGGGTCGATGAACGAGTAGAACTTCTTGATGAGGACATGATGCACCGTGTACAGTTCCCCGTAGGTGACGCACGGCACGCCGCTTTCGCGCAGATCGTTCTTGGTGATGCCCTTGCCTTTCGAGAACGTACCGAGGTCGGCGAGCTTCATCCGCTTCCATGCGCCGGTATGTCCGTTCAACCTCCGCTTCCCGCTGAGCAACTCTTGCATAAGCCCCTGCTTGCGGCGCTGCTTGGCGGCGATCAGCGCGCCCAGGGTGGTTATGGCTTTGTCCCAGGTGCCGAGGATGGCGGCGATGCGGCGTTGTTCAGGGAGAGTTGGGCTGGCAACAAACAGTGTAAGAATGTCGCCTCGCGAAACTCCCGGAATCATGTTCCCGCGCGAAAGCACTTCGATCTGCTCAGCCTTGCTGTTCAACAGGTAATACAGGAACAGGTCATCAAGGTCTTTCGCCACAGCCGCCATCAATTGCCGACCCATGGAAACCTCGAGCATCTTCTGATAGAATATGGTCCCAGCACCAGACCCCTTTACAGTGATCAATGTCGAGTGTTGGGGCGCGATCGCTTGGCGCAGTAGTGTTCTCTTCTGTACCAGGTCCTCATGTTGGACAACATCAGTTGGCCCGGTGAAGTAGGCCATGCCATTTCCACCGAAAGAGTACTCACCCTTGTTCAAATGGAATCCAGACACCAAGGCGATGTGAGCGCCCAACTTGCCAACCCCCCACTCCTCCGGCAACCACCCGAGCTTGGTGAGCTTGTAGCCCGGCCGCACGGCACCCTTCGACTTTGCGCTAAGCGTTGCTGCGATGACTACTTCACGCTTGGCCATCGAGAATGCGTTTGGTTTGGCGGACCATGTTCACGAACAACTCCTCGCGTTCATTCAGGTCCATGCTGGACAGCGGCTTGCTCGGGGGGTTCAGTGCTTGGTACTGGTTGAGATCAGGGAATTCATCGAACAGACAGGGCTTCAGGATGAGCGGCAGGATGACGGCGCCTTCCTTCTCCGCTGCTGCTAACAAGGGCGGCAGTTCTTCACTGGCAATGAACTCCGACCCCAGGAAATCGGTGCTGACCAGTGGGATGGCAACCTTGGTGTTCTTGATCGCCTTGCGGATCTCGTCCTTCCATTTGTCACCACCCTTGATGCGTTCGTCATCCCAGAGTTCAATTCCTGCTTTGAGCGGTTTGAAATGTCGTTGCACTTCGGTGAGCACGTCCTTATCGCGATGGCTATAGCTGATGAAGACGTTGGTCCTCGGTGCATCCGCCGTATGGTATTTCTGATGCGCCACGATCGGAAGTGTTCCGATCTCTTGCCGCAGATAGAACAGGACGACTTCCGCCGCACCCTCAACCGGACAATCAGGTTTGGGCTCACCTCCATGCGCTTGATCGCGATGTGCGTTCAGCGCTTGGGAAACATCCTTCGTCAATTGGTCGAGGAAGATGGACTTCGCTGGGCCCGCATAGAAGTCCGCTAGTCTGATCTTTACCTTTTGGAATGCACGGGCAACTGAATGTGTATCCAGGTCTTGCAGTTCCTGTTCAGCGAAGGTGGTCGCCT
Source organism: Flavobacteriales bacterium (assembly GCA_039933875.1). Taxonomy (GTDB): domain Bacteria; phylum Bacteroidota; class Bacteroidia; order Flavobacteriales_F; family PHOS-HE28; genus PHOS-HE28. The sequence continues at coordinate 31,494 of JBDTNF010000140.1, forward strand.
CCCTACGGATGATCTCCTCATCTTTCAGGGTCAGTTCGGGCTCCTTGCTCATGGTGTGGTTATGGTTTCCAGTTCCAGCACCGCACCGGTATCGAAGCTCTTGTGCTCACCCTGCCGCACATAGCCCAACTGGTTGGTGAGCATGCGCGTGCGGCCGATGGTGAAGGCGGGCGTGTTGGTATGGTGGTGGCCATAGATCCACGCATCGGCGTTGCTGTCCGCGATCAGATCGTGCAGTTCCACGGCGAAGGCTTCGTTCAGCGCGTCGCCCTTGTACTGCGGAGGGTAGTGCATGAAGGTGGGCACGTGGTGGGTCATCACCACCGTAGGCCCGGCGAAGGGCTTCGCGAGTTCCGTCTTCAACCAGGCGAGGCTGGCTTCGTGCAACCGCGTGGTGTGCGCGGGCAGGAGCAGGATGCCGCCGTTGCGGATCTGGTGGTAGTCGTTCATGTCGCGCCGCACCGCGTGCTCGTTCATGTTACCGATGGATGTCCACAATGTGGTGCAGAGGATGCGTGCGCCACCTGCGAACACGGTGGTGTCGTTCACGAGACGAACGTTGTGCGCGATCTCCTCATCCACTGTTCCGCTGCGCTCGGTGATGTCGCCGCCGTAGTACTCGTGGTTGCCGGGTATCCACACCACCTGCTTGAAGTGCTTCCCCACGTAGCGGAAGAAGTCCATGTAACCGGGCAGCTTCTGGAAGGTGACGATATCCCCCGCCAGCAACAACACGTCCGCCTTGGGTTCCAAAGGGTGCGCGAGCAACCGCGCCCGGTTCTCCGGGAATTCGAGGTGCAGGTCGCTGGCGTATTGGGGGGTCATGGTGGGGTCGGATGGCTATCATATTGGTGATGCCACCGAAATGATGGTCAGGGTTTCTTCTTAGGCTTCACGGGCTTGGGGTCGTTGTCCTTGTCCGACTTTCCGCCGGTCAGCCGCTTCACCTCTTTATCGAAGTCGCTGATGTAGTCGCGGTCCTGCTGCACGCGGAACTTCTCGAACTCGCCCTCGGCCAGTTGCACAGCCACGTCGTGGCTCACCTTGCCGGCGTCCTTCAGCACGGTGTACTCGTTGAACTGCAGGAAGGCATCGAGCTTACCAGCCCAGTCCTTCATGTTCATGGTGATGCTGCGTTTCGCCTGGTTCTCGGCATAGTCCAGGTACATGCTGACGATGCGGTCCAGTTCCGCGATCTCCTCCACGTTCAGGTAGTTCTTGGCCACGGTCACGTCGCTCTTGAGCACTTTGCCCGCAGGCGCGTTCTTCCAGGTGGTAAGGCCCATGTGCGGCAGTTCGGCTTTGGCGCGTTCGGCGATCAGCTCGGCGGCGGTGTGGCGGTGGATGGCCCAATGCAGCTTGTTCTGCACGGTCTTGTAGAAGAGGCGGGTCACCTCATCGCTGGCGTCGTAGTCCCGGCTGCACTCCTTGTAGATGTCGGTGATCTTCTCATAGAAGCGTCGTTCGCTCGCGCGGATCTCGCGGATGCGTTCGAGCAGTTCCTCGAAGTAGTCCTGTCCGAACTGCTTGCCTTGTTTCAATCGGGCATCGTCCAGCACGAAGCCCTTGATCATATACTCCTTCAGGGTGTTGGTGGCCCAGATGCGGAACTTGGTGGCGCGCTGGCTGTTCACGCGGTAGCCCACGGCGATGATGGCGTCCAGGTTGTACACCTCCACCTCGCGGCGCACTTCGCGCCTGCCTTCCTGCTGAACCATTAGAATTTTTCTAATAGTTGCTTCCTCCTGCAACTCAGCGGTTTGGAAGATCTGTTTGAGGTGGTAGTTCACTGTGGGGATCTCCACATCGAACAGCTCGGCGAGCTTCTTCTGGGTGAGCCAGAAGGTTTCGCTCTCGAAGAAGACCTCGATGCGCACGTCGCCCTCCGGCGTGGTGTAGAAGATGATCTCGTTCTCGCTCATGGCTCACTTCGTCAACAGGCCGAGTTCCTTCAGGTACTTGTCCATCTCCCCACGCACGTTCACTAGTTCGCCTTCCAGTCGGTCGATCTCCTGCTGCGTGGCGGCGATGTCCACCGGTGCCTCCTCCTCGAAGGTGTCCACGTAGCGCGGTATGTTCAGGTTGAACTCGTTCTGCTCGATCTCGGCGAGCGTGGCCACATGGCTGTACTTCTCTGCTTCGGCCTTGGTGCGGTAGGTCTCCACCACACGGGCGATGTCCTGTTCGCGCAGGCGGTTCTGCTTCTTGCCAGCATCGTAGTCGTTGCTGGCGTCGATGAAAAGCACCGAGGTATTCGGGCCCTTCGCCTTGTTGAAGAGCAGGATGGCGGCCGGGATGCCGGTGCCGAAGAAGAGGTTGCTGGGCAGGCCGATCACGGCCTCGAGCAGATTCTCGCGTACCAGCGCTTCGCGGATGCGGCCTTCGGCACCGCCACGGAAGAGCACCCCATGCGGCACGATCACACCTACGCGACCGGTGGGCAAAGTGGTGTCGATCATGTGCAGGATGAAGGCGTAGTCTCCTTTGCTCTTCGGCGGTATGCCGCGAACGAAGCGCTTGTGCTGGTCGGCCTCGGCGTTCTCAGCACCCCACTTGTCCAGGCTGAACGGCGGGTTCGCCACCACCACATCGAACTTCATCAGCTCATGCCCCTCGCGCAGTTTGGGGTTGTTGATGGTGTCGCCCCACTCGATGTCGGCGCTGTCCATCTCATGCAGGAACATGTTCATCTTGGCCAGCGCCCATGTGTCGCCGTTGCTGTCCTGTCCGTAGAGGGCAAAGTCGCGCGAGGGTTTGCCGCTCTTATCGGTGACGTGTTCTGCCACGGTGATGAGCAAACTGCCGCTGCCGCAAGTGGGATCACAAATGCGCGCACCGGCTTTCGGGGCAACGAGCCGCGCAAGCAGTTCGCTCACTTCATGCGGTGTGTAAAATTCCCCGCCCTTCTTGCCGGCTCCTGAGGCGAAGCGTTCGATGAGGTACATGTATGCGTTGCCGATCACGTCCTCCTTCTTCTCGTAGTAGGAAGGACGGAAGTTGAGTTCATCGGACGCGAAATCCTCCAGAAGGTTCTTCAGTCGGCGGTTGCGGTCCTTGGTCTGGCCCAGCTTCTCGCTGTTGAAGCTGATGTTGCGAAAAACGCCATCGAGCTTGGCGAGGTTCTGGTCCTCGATCTTGGCCAGCGCCTTGTCGATCTCCTCGCCGATGTTGTCCGCGTTGCGCTTGGCGTAGATGTCGCCGAAGGTGCAGCCATCGGGCAGCACGAAACGCTCGCGGCTCATCTTGCGCTTCACCAGTTCGGTCTGGTGTCCGAGTTCGCGGTGTACGTCATCGAGCTTCTCGCCCCACACATCGCTGAGGTACTTCAGGAACATGAAGACGAGGATGAAGTTCTTGTACTCGCTGCTGTCGAAGGCACCACGGAAGGTGTCGCAGGCGGCCCAGAGCTTGGCATTGATCTGGTCTTGGTTGGGGGCCATCTTGATCTTCATCGGGTGGCGTTTATGAGTGCGGTGAATTCAGCACATTTCTTTTCTGCGTCGAGGAGCACCTGTTGTGACTCCGAAACACCATCGGTAAGAAGCCGCAGCACTTCGCCTTGCCATTTCTCGATCGCTTGGCGGATGATGTTTAGCCGTTGTTCGCCGTTCTCAATCTGCTGTAGCTCCTTGGTCAACTCGCTCTTTCGCTGGCTGAAGGCTGACCTCTGCTGCTGCAAAGCACTGAAGGCCCCTTTGATCTGGTCCTGTATGCTTCTCTTTTTATCTTCTGTCATCATGTGAATGTGCGTGTTGTGGTCATGAGAATGCGGTCTACGAGCGCAGCTCGCCTGCGAGCTATCGTGGCGCGAATGCTCTGCTCACGAAGCGAAAGCTGATGCACCACCGCGATGAGCCGTTGCTGATCGAGAGGCGGAAGCGGCACACTGATGCCCTCGACCACCGGCTTGGTGATGTTGGGGATGTAGGTGCCGGCCATGTTCTGTTGAAGGTATTCCTGCACTGGCTTCTGGTTGATCCACCAAGCGAGGTAGTGCGGGTCCACCTTGGCGGGGTCGGGCCGAAGGACAAAGAAGGCCGAGGCGGCCACCGCTTTTTGGTCCATGTCGTAGACCACGGCGCGGTTGTTCGCGCCCTTGGCAACAAAGAGGACATCTCCTTTGGCCAGGAAGTGTTGGGGGCCGATATCTTTGCCTTGGACGCGAGCAATTCCCCCTTCATGAATACCGAAATGCGCCCCGTTGAGGTCCTTCATCTGGATTACAGCCACCGTTCCGGAGGCGTCGTTCACCACCCGCTCACGGAAGGAAAATCCAGACCGGACATGGCCTTCAATGATAACTGTGCGAATGGTATGCCTATCCATATGAATTACAGTAAAGACATTCTGAGCGTGCAAGTGTACAACAATTCTCAGAACTCGCATCGCGGGGTAGGATGAAAATAATCTGTCAGCAAATTCCACCTTCTACCTTCGCCGCGTGGGCCACGATCACCATCACGGAGAACACGGCCATACGCATGCCCCACGCACGGGCGCGCTGCGCCTCGCGTTCTTCGTCAACCTCGCCTTCACGCTGGTGGAGGCGGTCGGCGGCTGGTGGACAGGAAGCATCGCGGTGCTCACCGATGCGTTGCACGACGCGGGCGACTGCCTTGTGCTGGGTTTAGCCTGGTGGCTGCAGCATGTGGCGATGCGGGGTCGCGATGCCAACTATAGCTACGGCTATGGGCGGTACAGCATGCTCGGTGGCTGGCTGGCGTCCGTGGTGCTCATCGTGGGTGCGGTGGCGATGCTGGCATTCGCGGTACCCCGCCTTTGGCAACCCGTGCTGCCCAATGCCGACCGCATGTTGGTCATCGCGGTGTTCGGGTTGGCGATGAACGGCTTTGCTGCATGGAAGCTCCACGGCGGCGCCTCCTTGAACGAGCGTGGTGCCTACCTGCATCTGTTGGAGGATGTCCTGGGCTGGGCCGCCGTTTTGATCGGTGCGGTGGTGATCCACTTCACCGGATGGGCGGTGGTCGACCCGATCCTTAGCATCGCGATCAGCTCGTTCATCGCGTGGAACGCCATCGGGACTTTGCGCAAGGGCACCGGCATCCTTATGCAGGAAACGCCAAGGAGCATCGATCAACAGGAAGTACGGACGCGTTTGCTCGCGCTCCCTGGCGTTATCGATCTGCACGACCAGCACACCTGGACGCTCGATGGCAGCTATGTGGTGCATACGGTCCACCTGGTTGTGAACGACAGTGATCCCCTGCATGCGCAAAGCATCAAGGCAGAGGCTCGCCATGCGTTGCATCACCTCGGCATCGACCATGCGACGATCGAATTGGAGGGGCCGAACGAACGGTGTGAACTCGAACACCACTGACCGGGTATGCGCAAACAACTCTTCCGCCAGCTGGCCCGCCTCAACAAGGCCCTCCTCCCCAAGCTGTGGCACAAGGACCTGCTGCGGTTGAGCAAAACACAGAAGCTCATAGTCGCCTGGCGGATCTGGGTGACGAAGAACGCATTGTGACGGCAACTGGTCCATCATGTTCCCCTCTCCGGCTTGCCCCGGGCTTGACCCGGGGGAGAGGGGTTAGGGGTGAGGGGGCATTCCTCTAATTTCGACCGGTGAAAGCGGCGGCCTTTCTTGTTCTCTTCTGCGGTCCGACGATCGCCAGCGCCCAGTCGGTGTTGGTGATCAATGAACTGCAAGCCGCCAACCACAGCACTTTTACCGACGCAGAGGGCCACACACCGGATTGGATCGAAGTGTACAACCCGGGTCGTTCACCGGTCGACATGCTCGGCATGCGTGTGGCGATCGCGGGCAGGCAACATGTGATCGATGCGCCGCTCAACGTCCCCGTGAAAGGGCATGTGGTGTTGTGGTGCGATGCACATCCGGAGCGTGGTGTCGACCATCTCGGCTTCACGCTACCCCGCGAGGGTGGTACCGCCCTGCTGATCGCGGCTGACGCGACCACGGTCATGGACCTGTTCACCTGGCCCGCTTTGTCCAGCGACCTGAGCATGGGTCGCACACCGGATGGTGCACGTACATGGAGCTTCTTCGAGGGACCCACACCCGGTAAGGCCAACGCGGCCGTGGTCCCTATCCACTCGCGCACGGCAATGCCGACTGCGGATCACCCGAGTGGAGTGTTCGACGCACCGTTCGTAGTGATGCTGGGCGGCGAGGGCTCCGGTGAGATCCGATACACAACGGACGGGAGCGTTCCATCCATGGAGCGCGGCACTCGCTACGCAGGCCCCATTGCGATCGGCGCGAACACCGTACTGCGCGCCCGCGCGTTCACTTCTGGGACGCTCGCCAGTGCCGAATTCTGCGCGACGTACATCATCGGTGGCGGAACGCGCAATGGCATCGCGCTCGTCGTTGCTCCCGATGACCTGTGGAGTGATAGCACAGGGATCGATGTCGATGGGACCTACGCCAATCATTCGCGCAAGGGGATCGCCTGGGAACGACCCGCATCGATGTCCTTCCTCAACGACTCCGCCGGCAGCTTGGCGGTCGGCATGCGCATCAGCGGGAGCGGTACGCGCGGCCTGGCCAAGCGTTCGTTCAAGATGTACGCACGTGATCAGTATGGGAGCAAGCAGGAAGGATTCCCTTTCGCGGATGGTGCGGTGTGCAGTGAAGGCCTCCTGCGCGCCGATGCGAGCCCGAGCGCCTTCCTGCGGAACGCATTGATGGAACTGCTTGTCGCGCGCTACTGCCTGAACGTGGACATGCAACCTTCAATGCCACTGCAACTCTACTTGAACGCACAGTACTGGGGGCTGTATCGCTGGATGCCGCCAAAGGACGCGCAGTGGCTCAAGCACATCAGCGGCTCCGAAGCGGTGGATGTGCTCGAAGGTCCAGCGGCCACCATCCTGTCAGGAACCGACGACTCGTTCCTTGCCGCACAACGCGCACTGCTCACCGGTGCGCCGCTCGACAGCATCAACGCGCTGATCGAAACCCAAAGCCTGATCGACCTCGCCTGCATCGATCTCTTCACTGGTCGCGCGGACCACGACCTGAACGTCCGGTGTTACCGGCCGCGTCAGCCCGGCGGTCGCTGGCGATGGGTGTTGTTCGACATGGACCTGTGGGCACCCGTCAGCGAGAACAGCCTCGAGCGCATGTGTTCGGCCTCTACACTTGAAACGCCCTACGTGCCGCAAATACTGGCGCATCCGGAACTCCAGCAAGACCTGCTCGCGCGTACGACGGCCTTGTTGGCGACCGCGTTCGAACCCGCGCATGCGTGCGCCCTCGCCGACAGCCTCTTCCGCGCTAATGAGCCGGAATTGCTCACTGATCATCAGCGGTGGATGAACGCTTTGGACCGGCCGGATCCCATGACATCGGTCCATGAGCTCGATGCGTTCCTCAACGAACGACCCGCTATTCTTTTGCGCCATCTGAGCGAACGCACAGGGAGGGCACTGCGGACGGTGACCATCAGCGTCCCCGCCGAGGAACAGGGACATGTGCTCCTCGAAGGACTTCAACTGCAGCCGGGTGAACACAAGCTGGGTTGCTTTCGCGGCGTCGAAATGAGGATCGAGTTCGTGCCCGTCGCAGGTTGGGAATTCGCCGGATGGAAAGGTCTCGACAGCAAGACAGCGATCACCACGACCGAACTGGCACGCGCGAAGAGCGTTCGGCCGTTACTGAGGCCGGTCTCGCCCTGATGCGCGACTAGGCGAGTACTTCCTTCAGCAGCGAAGTGAACAGCGACTTGCCATCGGTATTGCCCAGCCGTTCGTCGGCGGCGCGCTCCGGATGGGGCATCATGCCGAAGACATTGCGCGCTTTGTTGCACACGCCGGCGATGTTCTCCTTGCTCCCGTTCGGGTTGGCATGGTCAACGATGCGCCCTTCGGCGTCGCAATAGCGGAACAGCACCTGGTCGCCATCCTTCAACGCCTTCAGCGTCGCAGCATCGGCATGGTAGCGGCCTTCGCCATGCGCGATGGGGATCTTCAATGCCCGATCGGGCACCGCGTTCGTCAGCGCGGTCTTGCGTGTACCGGACCGGATGAAGATGTTCTTGGAAATGAACTTCTGCCCTTCGTTGTGCAGCAGCGCACCGGGTACCAGGCCAGCTTCGCAAAGCACCTGGAACCCATTGCATACGCCGAACACAAGCCCGCCCTTCTTCGCGTGCGCGGCTACTTCCTGCATGATCGGTGAGAAGCGCGCGATGGCACCGCTGCGCAAATAGTCGCCGTAGGAGAACCCACCCGGCAACACCACCATATCGACACCTTTCAGGTCGTGCTCCTTGTGCCAGAGCCGCTCCACAGGCTGGCCCATGGTGGTCTCCAGCACATAGACCATGTCCTCATCGCAGTTCGAGCCGGGGAAGGTGACAACGCCGAATTTCATGGTGCGAAGGTAGGCGGGAGAGTTTTCCGCTCCCCGGTCAGCGACCCGTCACCCCGCCCATTGCGCCCACAGCCCAAGGCCCAGCAGCGCGAACGCCGCCGTCTCACTGAGCCAGGCGCGGCGTGTGCCAAGCAGCCCATAACCAGCGAACACCGCGAGCGGGGTGGCGAGAAGCACGGGAGGGAAGGCCTTGTTGAGCGCCCCTACCAGGATGATGAGCACGCCGAGCGCCACCACGAAGGCCAGGAACGAGGAACGCAGGTTCTTCTCCCGCATCACGCTGCGCTGGTAGCCCGCCCCGAAGATCACCGCCGCCACCAACAGCAGCGGAGCAAGAACCGCGTACAGGATCGCCCGCTGCGGCTCGATCGGCCCGGCCGAGGCCCGACCGGGTCCAGCGGTATGCGCGATGGTGTGCAACGGATGCCAGTGGTCGTGGCCCAGCAAGTGGAGCACCGCCCAAGCCATGTAGAAGACAACGGTGCAGCTCACGAACGGGACCACGTACTCGCGCCATTGGAACGGCCGGATGACCGAGGCCGAAGCCCAAACCACCACCACGAGAAAGGCGTAGGGCAGGTAGAACAGCGCGGCTAACCCGAGCAGCAGACCAGCGTCGAACAGGACCCCCAATGCGCCACCGGTGTTGGTCATGGACCACGTACGACGTAGCGCGAGGATCACCAGCGGCATGCCGGCCAGGGCGGGGTCGAAGGGCACGTGCCGGCTGAAGGCCGCGAAAAGCACCGGGAACAGGAAAGCGGGCAGGTGATTTCGCCGTTCCATGAGCTCGGTATCGTTCACGAGCAGGGTGAGTTGCACGGAAACGGCCATGATGAGCACCATGCCGATCACCCCTTGTGTCCACGGGGCCCAGGCGAGCACGGCTTCCAACATCCCGGTCAGTGGCATGGCCGGAGAAGCTGCTGCGTACGGCACCAACAGGGTCGGCCCGAAGAGCAGGGGCACCAACACCAGGAGCGCAAGGAGCACACCGGGTTGGTTACTGCGGAACAGGCCTGCGAGCATGGTCAGGTCAGAAGGGCGACGCTATATTTGCGCGGCCCAAGCTTACACACGATGCAACAGATCGCCTTCGCCATCGGACATTTCCTCGAAATGTGTCTCAGCCTATTGGCCAAGCTGGGTTGGTTGCCGGTCGCGCTGTTCACGGTGACCATGTTCCTCGGTTTCGTGTACTGGCTGAACCTGCAGGGTCGGTACAACCGCCGGGCAAAGGAGAACAATACCCTGGCCTAGGTCTTTCCGATCAGGCCTGTTGCGGAGCGCTCGCCTTGGGTGTTGCGGGCTGTTTCACCAGGTCGTGGCCGATATCGCTCCGGACGTACTTTCCATCGAACGCGATAAGCCCCACCGAACGGTAGGCCGATGCGATCGCGGACTCCAGGTCCTTGCCCATCCCGGTAACGGAGAGGATCCGGCCTCCGTTCGTTACCAACCGATCAGCCTTGAGCGCAGTGCCCGCCTGGAACACGTAAGCCTCACGGACAAGTTCAAGCCCCACCACGGCTTTGCCTTTCTCGAATTCACCGGGATAACCCTCCGCGGCGAGCACCACGGAAACCGCCGTGCGATCGTCCACGTCAACGTGCCGTTCGCTGAGGGTGCCTGTCGCGATGCCCTCGAACAGATCGAGCAGGTCGCTGCGCAAGCGCGGTAGCACGGCCTGCGTTTCCGGGTCGCCCATACGCACGTTGTACTCGATCACATACGGCTCGTTGTTCATCACCATCAGGCCCATGAAGAGGAACCCGCTGTAGGCGATGCCATCCTTGCGCAGTCCACGGATGGTGGGTGCGGCGATGCGATCGTGCACCTTCTGCATCAGGTCCTTGTCGGCAAAGGGTACCGGTGATACAGCACCCATACCACCTGTGTTGGGACCCGTATCGCCAGCGCCGATGCGCTTGTAGTCCTTGGCCGCAGGCAGCATTTTGAACGATTCGCCATCGGTGATCAGGAAGGCCGAGAGTTCGACACCGCTCAGGAACTGCTCGATCACCACACGCTCACCCGCAGTGCCGAAGCTGCTGCCATCGAGCATGCCCTTGATCACTTTCGCCGCGTGCTTCTTGTCGGAAGTGATCACCACACCCTTGCCACTGGCCAGGCCATCGGCCTTGATCACGTAGGGTGCGGTGGCGCGATCGAGGTGTTCGATCGCTTCGTTCAGCTGGCCCTTGACGAACGTGCGGTGTGCTGCGGTGGGGATGTTGTGACGGAACATGAACTCCTTGGCGAAGTCCTTGCTGCCCTCCAGTTGCGCACCTTCTTTTCGCGGGCCGATCACGGTGACCTTGTCCTTCAGTTCGGGGTCCGCAGCGATGCGGTCGTGCAGGCCATCCACCAACGGGGCTTCGGGGCCAACGACCACGATGCGGATCCGCTTCTCGAGGATAAAGGCACGCAGCTTCTTCTGATCGCGCAGGTCCAGATCGACGTTGCGGCCATGCCGCACGGTCCCCGGATTACCAGGGGTCACGTACAACTCATCCAGCAATGTGCTCTGCGCGATCTTCCACGCCATGGCGTGTTCCCTTCCTCCCCCGCCGATCAGCAATACGTTCATGCGAGTTCCCTTTCGTGCAAAGGAACAGTGATGCTCCGCAGCACCGAATTGTTTTTTCCAACAATTGAACAACCCCGCACCGCTCGCGGGTCGGGCTGCTCGTTCTGTCGATCGTTCAGTCCTTATGCGGCACCCGTTTGATGCTGCATCCGATGTTGCGCGTCACCGCCGGCTCGATGGGCTTGCCCTCCACCAGGTTGGTGATCGCGTTATGCAGCCAGGGCTCCTTCACCCCTGCCGCACTCCCCACGCTATCATCAATGGCACCTTTGTAAACGAGCTTCCCTTTCGCGTCGAACAGGAACACATGGGGCGTGGTGCGCGCACCGAACGCATCGGCGACCACATGTCCGGCATCCAGCAGGTAGGCTCCACTGTATTTCTTCTCCTTGTAGTGTTGTTGCATATCGGCGAAGCCGTCACCCTCACCACGCTTTGCTTCGTTGCTGTTCACCAAGGCCATGGGCACTCCCATGCGCTGGCTGAAGGCGGCCAATTCCGGGTAGCGACCCTCCCATCCTTCGCTGCCTTCGGAGCCGATCACGAACGGACAGGTATTGCAGGAGAACACCACGAGCAGGCCGCTTCTTCCCATCAACTCCTTCAGCGAAACTTCCTTGGTCGTTACATCCTTCATCTTCTGATCCGGCATCGGCAGTGCATCACCGATATTCATGTCAGGAAGTGTACCGTGCGGTGCAACGGCGAGCAACGCCATCGCGGCGAGTGAAGCGATCTTGATGAGCATGGTCGGTCGATCAGGTTTTAGAGGGGAACGAAGTTAACAAGGACATCAGGCCACACATGCGATCTTGTGACGCGATGTTGCGACCGAACACGGAACCCAACGGGCGATGCAAGAGCTGCTGATCGTACTGATCGCACTGGGCGCCTCACTGCTGACGTTGATCAGTGGGTTCGGGTTGGGCACGCTGCTGCTACCGGTCTTCGCCCTCTTCTTCCCGTTGGAACTGGCGGTGTCCATGACGGCCGTCGTTCATCTGCTGAACAACCTGTTCAAGGGCGCCTTGCTATGGCGCGCTGTCGATGTGCCTGTGCTTCTCCGGTTCGGTCTGCCAGGCATGGTCGGTGCGTGGCTCGGCGCTTCGTTGTTCACCCACATCCAGGACCTGCCTTATCTATACCCGGGCATACGCGAACCCGTCGGTGTCGGACAAGTGGTGATCGGCGCGCTGATGCTGGTGTTCGCCGTGGTTGAATTGCTCCCGGGTGCGGCGAAATGGTCGCTCTCGCAGCGCTTCCTGGTACCCGGCGGGTTGCTAAGCGGTTTCCTTGGGGGGCTCAGTGGCCATCAAGGTGCGTTGCGCAGCATCTTCCTGTTGCGCAGCGGCCTCGGCAAGGAAGCGTACATCGCCACGGGGGTGGCCATCGCCTGTCTGGTCGACCTTACCCGCATACCCGTTTACCTGCGGAACATGCCCCAAGGGCTGTTGGGCGAACGTTGGCCTCTCTTGATCGCCACCACATTGGCGGCGTTCCTGGGTGCCTGGCTGGGCAAGCGGCTGATCCCCAAGATCACCTTGCGCGGGGTGCAACTGGTCGTCGGTGCACTGATGCTCGCGATCGCCTCGGCACTGCTTGCCGGGCTCATCTGATCGACCGGTCCGATAACCTTGCGGCTATCGTCCGTTAAGCTTCAGCAGGAAGACGATCTGTCCGGGCTTTGCGCCGATGATGCGCAGTGCCTTGCCCATGCCGAACCAGATGCGCGGAGAAAAGATCGCCTGTGAAAGACCAAGCGTGAGGCTGATACCCTGCGCGAAGAGCCTGCCGATGCGACCCTGCGACTGCAACACGGGCAGTGCGTAGTAGACATAGTGATCCAGTTCAACGTAGTCCACCAGGGTGAAGCCGCCTTCAGCGGCCCAACGCTCCACAAGGGCGCGATCGCACACCCACTTATGGTTCTCGTCCGGCGTCAGTTCGTTCATCGGCAACAACCCTTCGATCATGCCATCGGGCGCGAGGTTCTGGGAAAGGCGCTGAAGCACGCCAACGGGGTCATCGAGATGCTCCAGCACATGGCTCAACAGGATCACGTCGTAGCGTCGGTCGGTCGCCAGCAATGGATGATCCTTCCACCGCTCCACATCGAGAATGCCCACATCACTGACATCATGGCCACGCCGGGCGAGCATTTGGCGCACAGCCTCGACGCTCACGGGGTCGATCTCCACACCCGCGATGCGGCATGACGGATCGCAGGCGCGCAGGAACGTGCCCGTACCGAAACCATAGTCCAGCACCGCAAGATCCTTCAGCGGACGACCATTGCGCTCCAGCAAAAGGCGCGCGGCCTTTACCTTGGCCGAACGCATGTAGGCGAAATGGTACAACGCCGATTGTCGGCCGCGATAGACCGTGTAGAATTTCTCCTGATCGCGCGCGGCGACGTCGGTGGTGGGTGGCTGGGGCGTGTTCATAGGACCATCATGTGCCCCTTCCAAATGAAAGTGGGCTTGCTAACGTGAACCGTGCGTCGCTCGGCTGAAACGCCATCGGGGGTTGAAGGATCAGGCCGGTAAAGCGCGTAGTCGAAAGGTGCCTGTTGGTAATAGCCTGAGGCGATCTTGCGGGCATAGTCATCCATGCGCACCAGCGGGGTGACCAGACGGTCCACGCTGGTGAGCGCGGCCTCGACACGCTTCGATTCCTCCCGGGCGCGCGGGCTCATGCCCAGGTTGCCTCCGGTATCGGTGAAGGTGGAGATGAACGCCTCGACCTTGGCCACACGGGCGCCCTTCTCCATCAACTCTTTCAGCCAGGCCCAGTCGCCCATGGCCTTCCACCGTTTGTCGAAGAGCACAGCTCCCGGGCCTTTCACCAGGTGCCTGCGGAAGAACATCGAACTGCTATGCACCGGAAGCCGCCCCCGGCGCAGGATGCCCGGAAGTGGGACCACAGCCTTGCGGTGGCACATGTATTCCCCGTCCGGATCCACCACTACGGTATGGCCCACGGCAATGTCCACCTTGGGGTGGGCATTGAAGAAGTCCCGCACCTCGGCCAGTGCGCCGGGCAGGTATTGTTCATCGCAGTTGAGCCACGAGAACACATCGCCATCCCCTTTGATGATGCCCCGGTTGATGGCATCGTACATGCCATCGTCCGCTTCGGCTATGCCCTGGATATCTGGTCGGGTCAGGAGCCAGTCGCGTGTGCCGTCCTTGGAGCCGCCGTCCTGTACGATGTGTTCCACGACCACACCATCGCGGCGTTGATCCACGATCGATGCGGCATTGAGCTTCAAGTAGGCGAGCTGTCCGAAGCTCGGGGTGACAACGGTGAATTTCATGTGCGCTGAACGGCCGCCACTGGTACGGGGATCACAGCGGGATGTTCCCGTGTTTCTTCTTGGGCAGGGTATCCACCTTGTTGCGCAGCATGCGCAGCGCGTGGATCACTTTCACGCGGGTGTCGCTCGGACGGATGACTTCATCCACATAACCTCGCGCCGCGGCCTCATATGGATTAGCGAACTGCTCCTTGTATTCGGCTTCCTTCTCCTGCCACTTCGCCTTGGGGTCCTTCGCCTTGGCGATCTCGTTCTTGAAGATGATCTCGGCGGCACCCTTCGCTCCCATCACCGCGATCTCCGCGCTGGGCCAGGCATAGTTCATGTCGCACCCGATGTGCTTGCTGTTCATCACATCGTACGCTCCGCCATAGGCCTTGCGGGTGATGACCGTGATGCGCGGTACCGTTGCCTCGCAGAAGGCATAGAGCAACTTGGCACCGTGGTCGATGATGCCGCGCCATTCCTGGTCGGTTCCGGGAAGGAAACCGGGAACATCCACGAAGACCAGCAGCGGGATGTTGAACGCGTCGCAGAAGCGAACGAACCGGGCGGCCTTGATGCTGGCATCGATATCGAGAACACCAGCGAGCACAGCGGGCTGATTGGCCACGCAACCCACGGACCTTCCTTCCACACGGGCGAAGCCAACAACCATGTTCCGGGCGTAGTCGGCATGCACTTCCATGCTGCTGTCCGCATCGATCACCGCGTTCATCACCTGGCGGATGTCGTACGGCGTGTTCGGGTTTTCCGGGATGATGCTATCGAGTTCCGGGCGGATCTCATCCCCGCCCTCGTATGGGAAAACAGGTGATTCCTCCTCACAATTGCTCGGGAGATAGGCGACCAGGCGCCGCAACTCCTTGATCGCCTCCAGCTCGTTGGGTGCGGTGAAGTGCGCCACACCGCTCTTGCTGGCATGGGTGGACGCCCCCCCGAGCTCTTCAGCGGTCACTTCCTCGTGCGTCACGGTCTTCACCACGTTGGGGCCGGTGACGAACATGTAGCTGCTGCCCTCCACCATCATCACGAAGTCGGTGAGCGCCGGCGAATAGACCGCCCCACCGGCACAGGGGCCAAGAATGGCGCTGATCTGCGGCACCACGCCGCTGCTGCGCACGTTGCGGAAAAAAATATCGGCATAACCGCCCAGGCTGACGACGCCTTCCTGGATGCGCGCACCACCGCTGTCGTTCAAGCCGATGACCGGCGCACCGTTCTGCATGGCAAGGTCCATGATCCGGCAGATCTTCTCGGCGTGTGCTTCGGCGAGCGACCCACCGAGCACCGTGAAATCCTGGGAGAAGACGTAGACCAGTCTGCCATCGATGGTGCCAAAACCGGTGACGACGCCGTCGCCCGGGAACACCTGCTTGTCCAATCCGAAATTGGTGCTGCGGTGGGTCACCAGCTGGCCGATCTCCTGGAAGCTGCCCTCGTCCAACAAGAGGTTCACCCGCTCGCGGGCGGTGAGTTTGCCCTTCTTGTGCTGGGCGGCGATACGTTCCGCACCACCGCCGTCCAGGGCTTTCGCCGTGCGGGCATCGAGCGTGTCGAAGTGTTCCTTCATCGGTTCGCCATGGTAGGCCACCAAAGGTAGAAGCGGTCCGGAGTACCGCACTTCCGTACTTTTCAGCACTCCCTACATCCCGCTGTGCAGCGGGACGGGATGATGCACATGCAGTGGCGCTTCGCTGACCTTCCCGTTCGAACCAAGTTCATGGTGACGTTGGGCATTCCCGTTCTGGGGATGGTGTTGCTGATCGGCAAACAGGTCGATGGCAGCATCAAGCGGCGCAATGTGATGAGCTACATCAACGAGCAGAGCGGCCTGATCGGACTGTACGCGAACGTGCTGCACGAACTGCAGAAGGAAGGCGCCCTGTCGGTGGGCTACCTCACCGGGCAGGCCGTGAACCCGATGAAGCTGTCGATCCAGTACGCCCATAGCGATGCGGCCATCACCGTCTTGAGCGACCGCGTACGTGCGAAGGACCCGGCGATCCCCGAGAGCATGCCTTTCGATGGCCTGGGGATCCTGCGGCAGCGGGTAACCGGCCGCCAGACCGACGCCCGGGCGGCCTCGCGCGCCTATCGCGCCATGGACAGCGCGCTCCTCGATGAACTGGGTCGCATCGGCAAGCTGGCCCTCGACCCGGAAACGAAGGACCGCATGTACGCACACCTCCGGCTGTTGAACGCCAAGGAAGCGCTGAGCGCGGTGCGTGATCGACTGAGCATCGGCTATTCCGATGACCATCTGCGCGATGACGAGATGGCCGAACTCAGCGAGCAGGTCTCGGCCTACGAAACCAACATGCTGCTCTTCGAGCGTGACGCCCCGCCGGAGGTGCTGGGCACCTACCGCGATGTGTTCCAGGGGCCTGACGTGAACTTCATGCGCTCGCTCATCGGCACGGTGAAGGAGCGTCGCTCCCTGGACTCGGGCATCGCACCGCGCGAGTGGTGGGAACTCTCCCTGTTGTCATTGGATAAACTGAAGGAGGTCGAGGACCATTCGTTGAGCCTGATCCTGGAGAACACGGCCTCGAACTCAAGCGGCGCAACGGTGCGCCTGCTCATTGTGCTGGCCGCGCTGATCGGGGTGGTGGGCGCGGTGATGGTGATGGGCTTCGTGATCCTGCGCGGGGTGCGCAACACGGTGAACGAGGTGGGTCACGCGGCGCGTTACCTGGCCATGGGAGACATCAGTGCGAAGGTGCCGGTGAACACCACGGACGAGATCGGGCAGATGGCGCTCTCGTTCAACGACATGATCGACAACATCCGCTCACTCGCCAGCAGTGCGGAATCCATCGGCAAGGGCGACTACAACACCACGGTGAAGGTGCGCGGGCCGCAGGACGTGCTGGGTATCGCGCTGAGCCGGATGAAGGAGAACCTGAAGGCGGCCCGGTTACGGGATGATGAACAGACCTCCGCGCTGCAGAGCGAAAAGGCCAAACTCGAGGTGGCCAACGAACGGATCCATGTGTTGATCAAGGAGATGCATCACCGCGTAAAGAACAACCTGCAGGTGGTGGCCAGTCTGCTCCGCCTGCAAGCGGGCACCATCGCGGACGAGCGATTACAGGAGGCGTTCCAACAGAGCCAGAGCCGGGTGACCTCGATGGCCTTGATCCATGAGAAACTCTACAAAGGCGACGAATTGACCACGCTCGATGTGGGACTGTACATCCACGAACTGTTCTCCGAGCTCGTTCGGATGAACGACGTACACGACCGGATCCGGTACAACACCGACATCGATGTGGGCCTCGCTTTCGACCTGAACACCATGGTGCCGTTGGGCCTGCTGCTCAATGAGCTGATCACCAATTCGTTCAAGCACGCGTTCCGGGGCCGCAACGAAGGCTTGATCGTCCTTGCCTTGCACCGGGCCGAGAACGATTCGTTCGACCTGGCCTATACCGACGATGGTGTGGGTATGCCCATCGAGAAGATGCAGACCGATGGGGCCACGCTTGGTGTAACGCTCATCGAGAGCCTGGTGGAACAGTTGAACGGTCGTATGACCGTGGACGGAAGCTCTGGGGGAACGCGCTACCACATCCGGTTCAAGCACCTGTGAACCAACATGAGCGCCAGGTGAGGGACGCGGACCCGCTCACTAAGGCCTAGCCTTTCTCCAACTCGGCTTCGACCTCCTCCGTCAAGTCCATGTTGTGGTAGACGGCGTTCACGTCCTCATCCTCATCGAGCATGTCCACCAGCTTCATCACGTTCCGTGCGGTGGTGATGTCCACGGGATGCAGCGTGAGGGGAAAGCGTTTCAATTCAGCGCTTTTCGATTCCACGCCCAACTCCTCCAGCTTCTGCTGCATGTTGCCGAACGCGGTGTACGGCGTCAGGATGATCAAACCCTCGTCATCGCGGATCACATCCTCGGCACCCGCATCGATGCACTCCATCTCGAACTCATCGATGTCACGTCCTTTCAGCGCGGCGCTCTCAATGACGAACTGCGCCTTGCGCTCGAACACATGGGACAGCGAGCCCGAAGTACCCAGCGTGCCGTTGCATTTGGAGAAGAAGCTGCGCACATTGGCGACCGTACGCGTGGTGTTGTTCGTGGCCGCATCCACGAAGATCGCCACACCGCCGGGTGCGTATCCCTCGTAGGTGATCTCAGCGAAATCATTGCCTTCACCGCCGGCCGCCTTCTTGATGGCGCGATCCACGTTGTCCTTGGGCATGTTCACGCCGCGGGCGTTCTGGATCGCCATGCGCAGGCGCGTGTTGCTATCGGGGTTCGGGCCACCGGCCTTCACGGCCATGGCGATCTCCTTGCCGATGCGGGTGAAGAGCTTGCTCAGCTTCGCGTTGCGGGCGAAGATCTTGTGCTTGCGTGTCTCGAATATGCGGCCCATGGGATACGGTTCTGGTAACGGGGCCGCTAAAATAGGCCTCCAGCCCCAACGATCGGGGCCGCGGGCCGCCACCTTCGTGTAGCGGTCGCGGCCCCCAGGCCCAACCCCTCGTTGCCTGCCGATGCTCCGCCATGGCGGAGCACGGCGTGCTAGTTGAACCCTATGATCGTCAGGCCGATGTTCAGCGGGGTGAGTTCAGGCCCCTTCCCATCCTCGAACAAGGGGGTGAGGCTGTATTCGGCGAAAAGGTTCAGGTGGCCATAGCCGATGCGCACGGAGGCGGCAGCGCGGTATGGCAGCATATGATAATCGCCGCTTGAACGGTCCTTTTGGGGATCCTCGTTCAGCTCGTATTTCTGTTTGTACATGGTGGCGAAGTACCAGCTGCCCACCACGCCCACAGCGATGTGGAAGTTCCCCTTGTTGCTCATCTCAAAAGGCTTATGCTGGCCTTTCTTCAGGACCTTGACCGTATCCCTCGCTGCCGCAAGCACCTCTTCGGCCGCAGGCATCCTGGCCCGTTTGGTATTGAACTCGAGCATCAAGGGCAGGCGCAGTCCTGTCTGCCGCAACTTGTTCTTGCGAAGCTCAGGGGTCTCCATGGGCACACCGTAGACCGAATCAGCATTGTACTGCAGGGTCACGTTATTGGCGAGGTGATAGCTCGTGAACTCAAGCCCGAGTCCCGTGAGCAGACCTACATGGTGGCTTCCGAACTCGATCTTCTCCTCCATGAAATTGATCGCGAAAAAGCGCGACTTGGCATTGTCGATCTGCATGAAATCGGCCGATGCGTCCAGGTCCGCATCACCATCGCTGCCGAGCAAGGTGTTCACCCCAAGGTCCAATCCACTCCAGTACGTGAATTGGTTGCGGCGCTGGGTGCGCAGGTCCTTCAGCACTTCGGCAACACTATCGTTCACGCTGGCCCATGGCTTGGGCACGGTGGTGACGGTGATCCGCTTGTACCGGGTATCGATGGTCCAGGAGCCCTTGTTCGTGACCGTATCCCCGTCCACCATGCGCACACCCATGCCATCCTTATGTGTCATACCGATCTCGAGGGACTGCATGTGGCCCTCATCCGTGCGCACGGTATCGGTTTGAGCGAGGCATGCGATCGGGGCGGTGATCAGTGCTAGGAGGCAAACGAAGGCTCTCATGGAAGTAGGTTCTTGCACGTAGGACGATCCACCCTGCCATGAGTTACAGGCCGGTGCAGAAAAGCAAAAAGCCCCATGTTCTGGGGCTCTTCTGCTATGTGGGTCGCGTGTTAGCGAAGACGGTTCAACTCTTCTCGGGATGGAAGGAGATATGCATGTGGGTCGTTTTCCAGATGCCTTCAGGGTTCTCGCCGATATCGACGCGGGACAGCTTGCGAAGCACATAGTCCTTCAGGCGTTCGTTCTGCGAGGCGCAGGAGACCACTTCGATACGACCCTCCTTGTCGATGACGAAGCTCACATACACGTCGCCGGTCATATCACCCTTCTCCAGCACGGGGAAGCTCAGGTGTTTGCTCAGGGCGCGATCGAGCGAACGCTCCAGGGCGGTGGGCGACTTCAAGTTCATGGGCTCGGCGGCGCGGGTGTAGTTCAGCGTGAGCACGCTGGCGAGGACGAGCAGGGCGCGGGTGAACAGGGTTTTCATGGCGGTGTGGTGTTGTTGGTTTTCGAACATGGGACGGCACCGGGCCGGCCGTAGTTACAGGTTGAACGCTCGATCGTGATGAGCGGCACGGGGAAGGTGATGAGCGGGGGAATTCGCTTCGGCGTCCTGGGTCAACGCCTCGAGCCCCTAGGCGAAGTCGACTCGTCAATGCTATCGGAACGGTACGGGGACGCGCGACAGGACTAGCCTACCGGCTGGCGCTGATGGCCAGGTTGCGACCCAGGCGCAAGTTGAAGCCGCGCAGGCCACCATCAGCCTTGCGGTCCACCGCGAGGCCCGCTCGATCGCCACCCACGGCTTTCAGGCCTTTGTCCACGGCAGCAACAGCATCGTCGCGATCCAATGCCTGGGTCTCGCGCGCAGGGCGGTCAAGAACGCGCTCGCGCACGGTGGCGGTCAGCATTTCAGCGACGGTCATCTCGTTCTTCGCAGGAGCCGTCGCAGCCGTGGGAAGTTCTTCGTACTTGATCGGCGGCACTTCGGGTACAGGAACATTCGCGGGCGGGTCGCGCCGTTCATCAACCGCAGGAACAACAGCTCGATGTTCCGCAAGGGGGAGCGTTTCGTTCCGATCCACCGGTACGGTGTTCCGGGGCGCCGGTTCGTTCGCTGGGGCCATCGCAGGTACGCTATCCGTGCCGGAACTCTTGCGTTCTTGAACCGATCCCGGAGTGTTGGTCGGGATGGCGCCCTCGTTCAATTCCAGCTTCACATCGTTCGGTCGCACGCGCTCATCCTGTTGTGGTGGGATCTTCTGCGTGGCGCCGCTCTTCTTCGGGGTCTCTGCCACTTGTGGTCCTTCCGGCGCACGCTGCAGCAGGAACCACAGCCCCAGGCCGATGATCGCCGCCACAGAGGCCGCCGCCGCCAGCCGCACCGTCCAGTTCACCGAACCGATGGCGATCACGCGACCGCCCTTCTTCAGCGCGCTCTTCTCCGGATACGCGATGGCCGATGCGTCCACACGCGTGGCGTTCATCAACCTCCAGGACTTCTGCGCAATGGGGTCCGCTGCAAGGATCTGCGAGAGCGCGGCTTCCTGCTCGCGCGTGAGGTCGCGCTCCAGGCGCGCAACGAGGAAGTCGTCCATCGTGTGGCGGGTCGGAAGACCGACCGGCGGGATATTCCGCTGCAAGGCCTGCTTCGCCGCGTAGGCCATCGCCGCGGGGACGATCTTGGTGAGCGCGTAAATGCGCTCGGCCCGTTGGTGTTCCGGATGGTCGATCAGGTAAGCGCGCAACGCGTCGAGTTGCACAAGTGTGAGGTCACCTTCCAAGCGAGCGACCAGGTGATCATCGATGGTCGTTGCGCTGGGAATGCCGCTCGGCGGAAGGTTTCGCTTCAGCGATCCCTTCTCCGCAGCGGAAAGCGTTGCTGTGCTATCATTCAAGGTGGGCAGTTCGCCCTCTTCCGGAACGAGTTCGGGGTGTTGTGCGAGGAACGCATCGAGTTCCCGCTCCTGTTCCGGCGTGAGGTTGCCCTCAAGGCGGTCCAACAGCCAGGCTTCGTAGTTGCTATGGTCGATGCGTTGGTTCACAGCACGAGGTCCAATTGACCGATGTATTCCTTCAGTGCGGTACGCCCACGGTAGATGTACACTTTCACTTGCGCGAGGTTGAGCTGTGTGAGCTCGGCGATCTCCTCGTAGCTGTATCCTTCCAGGTCGCGCAACAGCACCACGCTGCGCTGGATCGCGGGCAACGTGGCCAGCCCTGCATCCAGCACCTCCTTCAGGTCCGGCTGGCCCTGGCTCGTATGCCGCAGATCCTCGTGGTGGTCCTCCATGCGCGTGCTGCGTTTGCCCTTCCGTACCTCGTCGATCATCACATGGTGCGCCGTGGTGAAGAGGTAACTCTTCGCCTTGGCCCCTTCCACCTCGTCCACCTTCATCCACAACCGTGCGAAACTCTCCTGCACCACGTCCTTGGCCAGGTCCTCGTCGCGCAAGTGCTTCACCGCGAAGCGATAGATGCCATCCGCGTGCAGATCAACGGCGCTATTGTATTCTCCCAGTGTCATCGGGGTGAGGAAACCCGGTGTGTTGATGGTGGGACGGGTAGGTCCCGACGAAAGTTACAGGGCCGTGAGGTGGCCCATGGCTTACCCCAAATAAAGACAGCGCCCGGATCCCTCCGGGCGCTGCCCTTCGTCAAGGCCGGTCCAGGTCACTTCACCTCGACCACCATGTATTTGCTCAGGCGCCAGAACGCCGCCGGATCCTTGATCTCCAGGTAGGCCAGTTGGTCACCTTCCTCCACGATCGTGTAGGAGTCCTTCGGATGTTCGGTCACCAGCTTGGCTTTCTTGCCTTCGAGGGTCACACGTTGGGTGGTGCGCACATCCACTTGCTTGAACTGGGATGCGCTCACGCTCTCGCTCAGCTCCTTGCTCTTCCCGATCCCGATGAGGCCACCGGTGCTCGTGACCACACCCCGCTCTTCGAGTTCCTTGCTCGTGCCGATGGTGTACCAGGCGGTGTTCATCTCATTGGTCTGTTGCTCGATGAAGGCTTCGCGCTTGGCCACTTCCAATTCCATGGCGGTGAGTTGTTCATTCACCTGCTCGATCTGGAAATCCCTGGCCAGCAGCCCATCCTTCATGGTCGCGATGGAGGAATCACGTGATGCGAGCATCATGTCCAGTTCCTTCAACTTCTTCCGCAGTCCACCTGCTTCGATCTTGCTCTTGTCCAGTCGCTTGGTCAATTCCGCAATGCGGTCACGGCTCTCCTGCATCAGGCCGTTCATCAGTTGAAGGTCGCGGACGATCTTCTTGCGCTTATCGATGTTCAGATCGCCCTGTGAGTTCTCACCCAGCAGCTTTTCGCGCTCGTCCATCAAGGCGATGTTCTTCTCGATGTCGTCGAACGACAACGCCATCTCGCCGATCAGCGAATCGCGGCTCTGGAGTTGGTCCTTCAAGTTCTCGGTTTCCGCGCGGGCGGCGAGTTCGCCTTCCGAGGGGCCTGTCGCGCAGGAGGCGAACAGGCCTGCCGCCATGACGGCGAGCAACAGCGGTTTTGTGGGAGTGTTCATTATCGTGGGGGGTGTTGGTGCGTGCCCTTGACCGATCCGATGCCAGTGCGCTCCAAACCGCCTAAACCCCTTGCATCGCTAGGGATGGGAGGTGATGCCACAGCGAGCGGATCAACCCCGGGATCATGGCAGGTATTCCTCACAGGTGTGGCATTTACGCCCCAAACGTGAATCGCAGGTGGGGAATAAGGCGATCAACTCCCCGGCGCGAAAACATCAGGGGGGAAACGCAAGGTGAAGGTGGTCCCTTCCCCCACCGCGCTGCGAACTTCCAACTTGATCCGGTGGCTGTTGAGGATGCTGCGCGTTGTCGTCAGCCCCAAGCCAAGGCCTCCGGCCCTTCCTGAATAGAACGGGAGAAAGAGGCGGTCCAGGTTCTCCGCAGGGATGCCCTTCCCATTGTCGCTGATCTCCAGCAGCACTTCGCCACGCACGCGGTACGCATGCATCCGGAGCCGCCCTTTGCCGGGCTCCATGGCCTCGACGGCGTTGATCGCGATGTTCGTGATCGCAAGGTTGATCAGGTCATGATCGACCATCACACTGGGCAGGTCCGGCGCGATATCCATCTCCCCCTTGACCTCTTTGAGCACCAAGCGGTCGGCCACATGGTCCATGGCACCGGTCACAATGTCCTTCAATGCGCAGGCACCCAGCTTCAGTTCGCGTTGCCGGGTGGATTCGAGCATGCCGTTGATGAGCGTGCCGATGCGCTTCAGGTTGCGATCGATGATCTGGAAGAACGGCCGCACCAATTCCTCGCGGTCCTGCACCTCGTCGTGCATCTGCTCCACAGCCAGGTGGATGTTGGTGAGCGGGTTGCGCACCTCATGCGCCACGGTGCGGGTGATCTGGCCGGTCAACGCGATGCGGTCGGCTTCAGCGTTCACTTCCTGGGCGCGCTTCTGTTCGGTGATGTCGGAAAAGGTGACCATGAAACCATCCTCCAAACGGACGGCATGACTGGAGAACCATGAACTGATACCCTCGCCCTGGTAATAGAACTCGTTCTGGTAAGGGAGCCCCGTCTTGACCACGTTGACATAGGCGTCGAACAACCCGGTCGGGCCGTTCTCCGGCATCTCCGTCAACAACCGTTTGCCGATCAGGTCATCGCGCTTCAGGATCACATTGGCCTGGCGGTTCGATGAAAGGAACTCGAAGTCGACGATCGTACCGGCCTGATCGTGGATCGACCGGAACGCCATGATGCCGTTCGGAGAGATGTCCAACACGTTCTCCAGCATGTCCTGTATGGAGGTACGCGTCAGCACCTCCTTGTCCAACTCGGCCAGCTTGATACGCAGGTCAAGCTTCGCATGTTCGGTATTGCGCAGTGAGCGGGAAAGGCGCCAGAAGAGGAGTGCCGTAGCAGCGATGGCCAACAGGGAATAGAAGATCAACGTGATGGGTGCGTCCAATCCGTCGCGTCGCTCGTTGGAGAGATAGGTCTCCCGCTCCATCCGCAACTGGGCCATCATGAGCGCATGCATCATCCGCACCTCATCCATCGCGACCTTGCTCCGGTCCAGCCCGGCGACATCGGATCTTGGCGACCGAACCCCTACCGTATCCGCCAATTGTTCAGCCAGCAGGTGCTGGACCCTGTCGTACTTGATCCTCAGCATGTCCAATTGAGCGTGCCACCCAGCGTTGTCGAGCAGGCTGTCCATCCTGTGGAACCGGATCGAGTCCCTCCCCCGGCCCGCCTCGTATGGTTCCAGGAACGACGGCTCCCGGGTGAGCAAATAACCGCGCGCGCTCGTTTCCTGATCCTGCAGATCGGAAAAAATATCGGTCAGTTCGATGAGCGCATAGTTGTACCGCCTGATCGATGTGACCGAATCATTGTATCGCCGCACGTTGGCATATGTCGCGTACAGCAGTATGACCAATAGGACCAGCGTTCCCACATAGAGCACGACAAGCAGCCGCCGCTCATCTCGCTCCCGGGAATAGGCCTCGTGGGGCATGCCTGAACGATCTACGGAAAAGCCCCGTAACGGGTCATGTCAGCGACGTGCATGAGCGGTGCATGGATCAAACCTCCAATCCAAAGGACCGCAACTTATTGTACAACGTCTTTCGATCGATGTTCAGTTGCTCCGCAGTGCGCGACTTGTTGTAACCGTTGCGCTCCAGTGCGGTGAGTATCGCATCGCGCTCGGCCTGATGGGCCACACCACGCAATCCTTCCTCGGCCGGATGTGCCATCGCGGTACCGGTCGTTTGCGGACTTGAAGAGCCATTGCCGGAAAGCACCATGGCAGGCAGGCATTCCACACTGATCAAGCTGCCGGTGCTGAGCAGAACGGCACGTTTCACCATGTTGCCCAACTCGCGCAGGTTGCCACTCCAGGCATGGTTCACCAGGCACTTCATGGCAGCCTCCTCGAACCCGGTCACCTCACGGCCCAAACGCGTGTTGGCACGCTCCAGGAAGTGTTGCGCGAACCGGGGGATATCCTCACGCCGTTCACGCAATGGAAGCAAGTGGATGGAGAATTCGTTGATGCGGTGCCAGAGGTCCTCACGGAATCGCCCATCCGTGACCGCCTTGCGAAGATCTTCGTTGGTGGCGATGAGGATGCGCACATCCACATCGATGTCCTTGGTGCCGCCGATACGCTTGATCTTGCGTTCCTGCAAGACGCGCAGGAGCTTCACCTGGTTCTCGTAGGTCAGGTTGCCGATCTCATCCAGGAACAACGTGCCCCCGTGCGCCTGTTCGAAACTGCCGGGGCGATCGCTCACCGCACCCGTGAACGATCCCTTGGTATGGCCGAACAGCTCACTACCCGCCAATTCCTTGGGAAGCGCTCCACAATCCACAGCAACGAAGGGACCGCTCGCACGCGCGCTCTGTTGATGGATGCGTTTCGCCACGAACTCCTTTCCCGTGCCGGTTTCACCGGTGATGAGAACGGACATGTCCGTAGGCGCCACCAAGCTGATGTGCTTCGCGATATTCACCGACGAGGGGCCCGTGCCATCCACGTAGACCTGCCCGGCCGGCCCCTTCGATGACCCCGATGAGGAGCCGGTCTTCCCCGTGACCACCTCGCCCGCGGGTTCGGTGGTCAGCGCGTCCTGCACACGCATCAGCAGTTCATCCGGATACAGGGGCTTGGCGATGTAGTCGAACGCTCCCCTGCGCATCAATTCAACGGCCAGTCGCACTTCCGAATACCCGGTGATGATGATGACCTGGGTACCGGGGGAGGTGGCGCGGATGTGTTGCACCATCTGCAACCCGTCCGTATCCGGTAAGCGATGGTCGCACAGGACAAGATCGAAACGCTGGGTGTTCATCAACTCCTTTGCGGTGGAGCCGCGCCCTGCAGTGGCTACGGTGTATCCGTTCTTCGTAAGGAAACGCGAGAGCAGGTGACAGATGTCCTGATCGTCGTCCACGACAAGTATGTGAGTGGTGGCCATGGTGGTATGGGTTTGATCAGGCCTGGAAACCCAGGTCCCGGATGGAGGTCAAGATCATGGAACGGTTGAAGGGCTTGGGCACGAACAGGTCGGCCCCTTCACCTACAGCTCGCGCTCCTTCATCCATCGCGCTGATGGCGATGAGCCGGGCATCGGGCTGTGCGGCCTTGATATCGGGGATCAGGTCGTAACCCAACCCGTCAGGCAGATGTACGTCGATGAAAACCGCATCGTAGTGGGCGTGCTTCAAAGCCTCACGCCCCTGTTGCACACTGTGTGCGAAGTCGCATTCCGTACCGGTGCGCCGCAGCATGTTCCGGAGTAGCTGGCAGATCTCCTGCTCATCATCCACCAAAAGGGCGTTCTTCATCGTTCTCATTCGTTCCGCGGGCATCTCAACTCGTGTCGTCTCCGTGAGGCTGGATCCGTAGTTCGATGCGCCAGGTTCAACCTTGTTGGCCGGATGGTTGGAAAAAGCGTGCCTCCGCCCATTCCTGCCTCTTATCCACGCTGACCAAGGCTCCGAAAGGTAATCTCATCCTGGCGTGGGGTGGGATTTCCCCGGTCACCGGGGGATCTATTCCACACATCTGCCGCCTTCTGCAATTGCCCACCTACGACACTATGGGCCGCATATGAACGGCGCGATGTTCTCCATCTGACGGACTTTCCCCACAAATGCCCGAGCAGGTCATGCCTTCTTCGTCCCCCTCATCCGCAGCCACGGCGCCATCATCCGCCAAGCGTCGTAAACGTCTTCGCATCTGGCTCATCATCGTGGGCGCCTTGATCCTCCTCCGCATAGCGCTGCCGTACATCCTTCTCCATTTCGCGAACCAGCGGCTGGCGAACATGCCGGGTTATCATGGCCATATCAACGACATCGATATCGCCCTATACCGGGGCGCATACCGTCTCGAACGATTCCATCTCGATAAGGTGGACAGCCTGACGCACGAGCGTACCCCGTTCATCGGTGCGGACCTGATCGACCTCTCGGTGGAATGGAAAGCCTTGTTCAAGGGCGGATTCGTGGGAGAACTGGAGATCGAGCACCCCCTGTTGCGCTTCACCCTGGACAAAACGGAGCCCGCCGATGTGCAGAAGGACACCGCCAGCCTGGGTGATCTCCTGAAGGATTTCATGCCCTTGCGCATCAACCGCCTCGCCATGCACGACGGCAGTCTGGAATACGCGGATGAAGGCTCGACCCCACCGCTCAACCTGGCACTTACGGATCTGCAGGCGCTTGCCACAAACCTCACTTCCGTTGTGGACACAAGCGATCTGCTCCCGGCCAAGATCGATGCGACGGCGTTGCTGTACGGGGGTGCCCTGCAGTTCAACATGGCCCTCGACCCCTTGAGCCGTCAGAGCATTTTCGACATGAACCTGAGCGTGGAGGGAATGGAACTGCCCAAGGTCAACGACTTCTTCCAGGCCTATGCGGACTTCGACGTGAACCGCGGAACGCTCTCGCTTTACACCGAGATCGCCACGCGCGACGGAGCCTTCAAAGGCTATGTGAAGCCGATCATCAAGGACCTCGACGTGCTTGGCAGGGAGGATCGCAAGGACAATATCCTGCGTCAGCTGTGGGAGGGGATCGTGGGGACGGCGGGTGCGATCCTTACGAACCCCAAAAAAGACCAGGTGGCCACCAAGGTGCTTTTGGAAGGAAGGCTTGACGACCCTAAGGTGCGCACCTGGGTGGCCGTGGTCGACCTGTTGCGCAACGCCTTTATTCGCGCTTTGGAGCCGGCGATCGACCGCGATATCAACATCGCTTCGCCCCTCTCCAACGCGGAGCCTGAGCAGAAGGAGGGGTTCTTGAAACGCGTGTTCGGTAGCAACAAGAAAAAGAAAGGGACATCGAACTAGGGGGTGCCATGGACCCGGGGGAGCGACGCAACAGTGCCGCAGACCTGATCTCCTATCAACAGTGGTTGGGGTTGCGGGCCATCTGAAGCGGAAGCGCCCCTCCTGGGCCTTGGATCTTTCATCCGCCTTCTGCCGCTGTTCGCGCATGCGGGACGCGGGACGCGGATCCAGTGTGGAGGGATCACCTCATTTCCCGGTGAGCGTTTCCCCAACAATTCGATCCGGTCAGACCGCCGCACACCACTGCGGTCATTCCGGGCGTGCCCATCGAGAACGCTACGGTTTTCTTGTGAGCCCTACGCTGCCGCACGTTCTGCGTGCTCTGCGACGTCTTCCGCACACCCGTTCGGTTCGTTCATGTCGATCATGGAACACCGCTTGAACTGGATACGGAGATGAACGCTTTCAGCTCGACCAAGACTTTGACCTCCATGAAGAACTCCCGCACGATCCTCACCGCAGCCTTCGTCAGTTGCATCGCACTCAGTGCCAGTCAAGCGCAAGAATTCCGGCTGGGCGGTGGATACAATGGTAGCAACGTACAGGAGGCAGGTCCCGATCAGTGGGTCGGCCGCGCAGGCTACCAGTTCGGCGCCGACCTGCTGCTGGGTGGCCACTGGTTCGTGAAACCGGGGCTCCACTTCGAGGTGCGGAACCTGAACTACAGCGTTGCTGGCGTCAATGAGGATGGGACACCCACAGGAACGGACGTGGAATTCCGGTACACCGAGCGCGCGCTCCGCGTACCGCTGCTCGGGGGCTTGCGCTTGATGGACCCGGCCGATGATCCCGCGTTCAACATTTACCTCTTCGGCGGCCCTACCGCACTGTTCAATCTCAGCGCCGACCTCGACAACGACGCGCTGGACGTGGCGACCAAACCCGCACAGTGGTTTCTCGGCTTCGGCGCTGGCCTGGAGATCAGTTTCATCTTCCTGGAGGCTGGGTACGATGTGGCGATGAGCAATGTGTTCGAGGGTGATGACTTCGATACCAATCCCAAAGTGAATAACCTGTACATCTCTGGAGGCGTGCGCCTTCAACTCGCGAAGTGAGCCGTAATACCTCCTTCGAACTGAACAAGGAACCAACTCACCACCTATCATGAGAACCATCAAAAACATCGCGGCCGCCATCGCTACTACCATCACACTGCTGGTCGCCACACCTGCGGTTGCCGCCGACCATGGCGGACGGGACGTTCGTATCAACGAGGAGAATTTCGCCAAGTTGGCCCCGGAAGATCAGCAGCGCGTGCTGGCGATCAAAGTCCGATTGGAGGAACTGATCGCCACGGACCGTTCCACGCTCTCGACCTCGGAGCGTGTCGCGCTGCGCAGCGAATGGAAGGAATTGAAGCGTGAGATGCGGGCCCAGAACGATGGCGGTCACGGCAGTGTGCTCTACATTTCCACCGGCGCGTTGATCATCATAATCTTGCTGCTTATCATCCTTCTCTGATCTTTGCGCACGGCGTCATCCGTCACATCGTATCCCAATGACCGGACCTTCACCGCAGGACCAACGCACGGTCGTTCAACCGCAATACCAGAAGCTGAGTGTCATACTGCTCGGCTTGGTCGCGTTGTTCTACGCGCTCTCGGTGGCGAAGCCCATTCTGGCACCGTTGCTATTCGCCTTGTTGCTCGCTATGCTGCTCAACCCGTTGGTTAACGGGATGGCGAAAGGGATACCGCGCATACTGGCGATAACCGCCGCGGTGTTGCTGGCCATGTGCGCCCTGATCGGTCTCAGCTACTTCATTGTTACACAGGCCGCGCACTTCAGCGAAACACTTCCACAACTCAAGGAGAAGCTGAGTGGCTTGGGAAAGGAAGCGAATCGCTGGGCGCAGGATGCGTTCCACATGAAGCGCGGGGAGGTGAGCGATGCCGTGGAGAAGGTGAAAGACCAGGGCATGGCGAAGGGTGGCGCGCTGGTCGGCCAGACCCTCACCACCGTGGGGACCATGTTCGCGTTCTTCTTTCTGCTGCCCGTTTTCACATTCCTCCTGCTGCTCTACAAACGGCTTCTGATCACCTTCATCACGAAACTCTTCCCACCACAGGCCCAGGACATATTGAACGATGTGCTTTCCCAGACCAAGGGGGTGATCCAGAGCTACCTCGTGGGTCTGCTTTTCGAAGCGGGCATCGTAGCGACGCTCAATTGGATCGGGCTCACGATCATCGGCGTGCAATACGCGCTGTTGCTGGCGGTGATCGGCGCAGTGTTGAACCTGATCCCGTATATCGGGATGATCATCGCCACCATATTGCCGATGATCATCGCGCTCGCCACACAGGACCCTGCAGCCGCCATGTGGGTTCTTGGCCTCTACTTATTCGTGCAGTTCGTGGACAACAACTTCATCGTCCCGAAAGTGGTGGCTTCGCGTGTGCAACTGAACGCTTTGGTCTCCATCCTTGTGGTGATGATCGGGGGCGCACTTTGGGGCATTCCAGGCATGTTCCTGTCCATTCCGCTCACCGCCATGCTGAAAGTGATCTTCGACCGCGTACCAGGGTTGGAGCCGTTCGGATACGTACTCGGTGATGACGACCCCGAAGCGCATCGCTCGATCTTCCGGGTGAAGGCCTTGGGCCCGACTGCCGCGAAGGGCAAGTGATCGGCCCATCCTGATCACATTTCAGGCCGCATCTCGTCTTGCTCTATCGGCCTGCCGAAATTGCACGGTTACGAGGTATGCCGCCGTATCCGCCAGCAGCCCTGGGGCAAGGAGATGGTGGTGATCGCCTTGACCGGGTGGGGTCAGGAGGAGGACAGGAAGGGATCACGAGAGGGCGGGTTCAACGCGCATTTTGTGAAACCCCTTGAGCGCGCTGCCTTGGCGCAGGGGCTCGCGGGGAACTATCCCGCCGCAGCGTAATTGGGATCGCGCACCGTCAGGCACGCTCGAACGCCCCACCCGTTGTGCGTCAGGCGGCGAGTTCAAGCACATACTTGAACGTGCCTGCGGCTTCCACCACATGCATATCCGAAGCGCTGCGCAAGCGGTCGCGCTTCCACAAGTGGACCGTCCAGTTGTGCAGGCCCTCCTTGCGTGCGACAGGGTCCAGGAAGAGCGC
>JBDTNF010000141.1:0-7071 GCA_039933875.1 Flavobacteriales bacterium
CGCAGCCTCATCGGGTCGTCGGTCCGGTCCGGTCCGGCCAGTACCGCACGGTTCGCGGTAACCCCACTGCTACCCGAGAGCAGTTCAATGCCGTTGTTCGGGATGGACCCGTTCAGGACGCCTTGCACATAGCGCGTGATGTTGAACCGGTATTCGCGTTCGGTCTGGTCGTAGTTCCCTCCGACAAGTCCGATCCCGGCCAGTTGGTCCGGCAGGAAGACGTCCAGATCGGCCGAGTCCTTGCGGAACAGAAAGAGTTGGGTTGGCGGTGGGTAGTAAGGGTAGAAGGTGCCTTGCACGGGCACGACGAGTTCGGCCTTGGCCAACACCCTGTTCAGTAACGAAGGCTCCATTAAATAAGGGAAGCGGATGGCCGTACGTGTTCCTCCCAACGTCTGCACGTAGACCAATGGCGCAGGCAGGGTCGTGTCGGCAAGAGCGACCTCCAGTGCAGGGTCCGTGGCTTGGGAACGGTCATGTTCCACCACCGTGTAGCGCACGCTGTTGGTGTTGATGAGGAAATCGAACGAGCGCGGTATTTCAGGCTCGTTCACCGTATCCCTATAATACAACGTGACTTTCGTAGCCGAAGAGAGCAGGTTGAAATAGAGGATGCCTTCCTGGAAGGGAAGCTGCGGTCCATTGTTCACCGCGATATACACCCCTTTGAAGAATTCGAGGAAGGTGGTGTTGTCGGTGAAGTCGGGGGTGTTGAAAGCATTGAGGAAGCGTTCCGCCAAGTGCTGGTCCAGCTTGATGCGTAATTGGGGAGCCAGGCTATCCCCACCGATGTACGGCTCTCGAAAGGGCTCTGGGGTGATGTGGCGGCCGGGTTCGGCCACAAGGTCGGTGGCCAGCACCTGGGGTATATGATCCGTACGGTACCCGGAGTCTATCGAAAGCGATTCGGACAACTCGAATACCTGGAACACCTGCGGGTTGAGATTCCCATAGGCGAAGTTGATCCCATCGAAAGCCAGCGCGAGCACCATGCTATCAGCGGCAAGACCGATCGTATCCTGCGGGGGGGTCACCCCGACGTTGTTCGCGCTGAGCCTGATCTGTGCGACGATGCCGGCCTTGACGAGTCCGAATTGCGGATCCAGGTAGGAGCCGAGCAAATGACGTGTCAGTCCGCTGGTGCGGATCGAGGTGTCCTCGAACGTGCAGGCACGCAGCGTGATGGTGTCGATCGAAAGCCCAAGGGGATCGCCCGGGAGGAGGTCAAGTCCGAGGTCGTCATCGGGCTTTTTGCAACCCGCGAACGCGATGGAAACGACGCAGAGCAACACAACCCACGCCGCGGGTCGCGTCAATTCGCGCTTAACCAAGGGGTCCAAAGCCTCAGACCAGGGCTTCCTCCAGTACGCTGTGGTAGAAGTCCGCGTGGGCCTTCACTTGCTCGCCTTCGGCGGTGTACGCCAGCACGGGCTTATCGGTCGCCTTGATGGCGCTGTCCAGCGCTTTGCCCAGCTTGGAACTGGCCCGCACCACGGCGTCGCTCAGGCCCATGCCGAACTTGTAGAGGTCGTCGGTGGTCGGTTTGTTCAAGCCCTTGAGGAGGTCCTTATCGAAGCCCTCCATGGCGAGTTTCTTGGCCAGGTCCTTGTCCAAAGGCTCCGCCTTTTCGTCGTAGACACTGAACACGATCTTGGCGTTCTCGAAATGCGGATCGTCCGCGAAGTGGTGTCGAACGTAGAGCGGAACAAAGGCGGTCATCCAGCCATGGCAATGGATGATATCCGGCACCCACCCCAGCTTGCGCACTGTTTCCAGCACACCCCGTCCGAAGAAGAGGGCGCGCTCATCGTTGTCCGGGAAGAAAACGCCGTCCGCTGAGTGGGTGGCGGCTTTGCGCTTGAAATATTCCTCGTTGTCGATGAAGTACACCTGCATACGTGCACTCGGCACGCTGGCTACTTTGATCAACAGGGCATGGTCCGTGTCGTTGATGATCAAGTTCATGCCGCTGAGGCGGATCACCTCGTGCAACTGGTGCCGACGTTCATTGATGCAGCCGAACTTCGGCATGAACACCCTGATCTCGTTGCCACATTCCAGGATGCCTTGTGGCAGTTGACGTGCCACCTTCGCCATCTCCTCGGGGCCGTCCATGAAAGGGTGGATCGACTGGGAGATGGTGAGGACTTTCGCGTTCTTCAAGCTCATCGTGTAAGAGGGGGGATTCGGAGTACAAAAATATAGACTTTCCAGCGGAACTTCAATTGAGGCCTCTAGCTTCGCCGCATTCACGATATCCGAGATCCTCGCCGATCGTGGAATTCATCACCGATCCCGCTGCAATCGCGGACTGGAGCGCCCGGGCACGGCTCGGGAACCACCGGGTGGGGTTCGTACCCACCATGGGTGCCTTGCACGAAGGACACCTGGACCTTGTGCACCGGGCCAGAGCGGTCTGCGACCGTGTGGTCTGCAGCATCTTCGTTAACCCCCTGCAATTCAACAACCCGGAAGATCTGGAGCGCTACCCCAGACGACCGGAGGGGGACAGACGGATGCTCAAAACCGCAGGTTGTGACGCCCTCTTCTCACCGGTGAAAGAGGCTCTTTTCGAAGGGTTCGTTCCCGCTCTTTATGACTTGCAGGGGCTGGATGATCATTGGGAAGGCCCCTCCCGACCCGGTCATTTTCAGGGGGTCATGAACGTTGTC
The DNA here is from genome assembly GCA_039933875.1 of Flavobacteriales bacterium. GTDB lineage: Bacteria > Bacteroidota > Bacteroidia > Flavobacteriales_F > PHOS-HE28 > PHOS-HE28. Next base: position 2,673 of record JBDTNF010000141.1, read on the forward strand.
GAACGACTTTTCTTCCATGTCCGGCCCGATGCTGCCTTTTTCGGTGAGAAAGACCGCCAGCAACTAGCCATCATTCGTGCGGTGGCCGCCCATTACAGGTGGCCCGAGGAGATCGTCGGCTGCCCTACGGTCCGTGCGGCGGATGGCCTGGCGTTGAGTTCCCGCAACCTGCGGCTGAGCGCTGCGGAACGCACATCGGCGACCGTGATCCACAAGGCTTTACGGGCCGCGCAGGATGCAGCCTTCCATGCCTCGATCGAAGAGACAAGGTCCGCCGCTCTGGGCATCCTTGCGGCCGAACCCGCGTTGACGCTCGACTATTTTGGTCTTGCGGACGCGATCACCTTGCAGCCACTGGGCGGTTGGGATGGAGTGGACGAAGCCGTGGCGCTCATTGCCGCGCAGGTGGGCCCCGTGCGCTTGATCGACAATGTCACGTTGCACCGGACCTAGTCCTCTCATCTTCGCCCTCCCGTAGTTTTACCCGCCTTGCGGCTTTCAACGTCACCATCCGAACAATGACCATCGAAGTGCTTCGCGCCAAGCTCCACCGGGTAAGGGTCACCGAGGCGGATCTCAACTACATCGGGAGCATCACCATCGATGAGGACCTGATTGACGCGGTGGGGTTCGTTGAAGGCGAGAAGGTGCAGGTGTTGAACGTGAACAATGGTGAGCGACTGGAGACTTACGTGATCAAGGGGGAGCGCGGAAGTGGCAGCATTTGCCTGAACGGGCCTGCGGCGTTGAAAGCGAGCGTAGGGGACATCGTCATCATCGTGGCCTACGCCCAAATGACCCTTGACGAGGCACGCCTGTACCGTCCCACCGTCATTTTTCCAGATGAGCGGACGAACCGATTGAAGGCCTGAGACGATGAAGAAGCCGCTCATTGCGATCCTCAAAGTCATTGTGCCCCTTGCGCTCGGGGTCTGGCTCGTCATCTACTTCTATCGGCAGTTGGATGAGCAGCAGCGCACCGAGCTTTTTGCCGCGTTCGGCCAGGCGAATTGGTGGTGGGTGCTCTTCAGCATGGTCCTCGGCTGGTTCAGTCACTTGAGCCGCGCCTGGCGTTGGCGCTACCTGCTCAAACACATGGGTTACAACGTCGGCATTTGGAACGCATACAATGCCACGATGACCGGATACTTCATGAACATGCTCTTGCCGCGTGCTGGTGAGGCAAGTCGCGCGGTGATGCTCTACCGCGCGGAGGGAGTGCCGTTCGAACGCGGCTTCGGGACCATCCTGGCCGAACGGACGGTGGATCTGGTGCTCCTGATCGGTTTGACCGCTGTGACGGCCGCCATGCAATGGGATCGACTCGGCGAGTTCCGCCAACGGATCGCCGATTTCAGGAGCCAGCAGGCGACATCGGGCGAAGAAGCCTCATCGGGTGGTTGGGGCTGGTGGGTGCTTGTGGTCGCGCTGGTTATCGGAGTTGCCGCCGCGTACATGGTGCTCTCACGACCGGAACGACGTGCGCGGTTCAAGGATGGCGTTCGAGGTTTTGTGGCCGGGTTGAAATCCGTCTTCCAGACCAAGGACAAGGCCGGCTTCTTCCTGTTCTCATTCATCATATGGACCTTGTACGTCACCATGTTCTGGGTCGGGTTCTTCGCGCTTCCCACCACGGCTGACGTCCCATTTCCTGGCGTGCTGGCCGGATTCATCGCCGGTTCGATCGGGATCATTCTGGTGCAGGGTGGCATCGGTGCCTATCCGGCGTTCGTCGCGCTGATCGTGAGCATGTACATGACCGCGCCTGAGAACGGCGGCCTTATCCGTCCCGATGCGCTGGCGATGGGCTGGCTGCTTTGGGTCGCACAAACAGCACTGGTTATCGTCCTCGGGGGTCTGTCCCTACTTTTGATCTCGCGCAAGCGGAACCCATTGCCAGCATGACCACGGAAGTTGCCCAAGCCCCTGTCGATAAGCGGATCATGGATCTCGTGGGCGTTCAGCGCATGGTGAACATCTGGCGCATGAAAGGCGACCGGATCGTCTTCACCAATGGCTGTTTCGATATCCTGCACCGCGGCCATGTCGAGTACCTGGAGGAAGCAGCCGGGCTTGGTGATCGCCTCATCATCGGGGTGAACAGCGACAGCAGTGTTCGTCGCCAGGGCAAGGCCCCGGATCGACCACTCAACGACCAGGACAGCCGCGCGAAAGTGCTCGCGGCACTTCGTCTGGTGGATGCGGTCGTGATCTTCGATCAGGACACACCGATCGATCTGATCAAAGCCTTGAACCCCGATGTGCTTGTGAAAGGTGGAGACTGGTCCGAGGATCGCATCGTGGGCAGTGAGCATGTGCGTTCCTCCGGTGGTGAGGTGCGCTCGCTGAAACTGGTGGACGGCTTCTCCACGACCGCCCTCGTCGAGAAGATCCGCCATGGCGGCTAAGGTCCGTTCCAAATTCGTTTGCCAGAACTGCGGCGCCAGCTACCAACAGTGGCTCGGCCAGTGCGGTCAGTGCAAGGAATGGAACACGCTGGTGGAGGAGGTCGTTGATCGCGTGGACGAGAAGCGCGGCACGCCACAGAGCATAAAGAGCCGTAATCCGAAGCCGATCATCATCGGTGAGATCCCCCCGCAGGATGGCCCGCGCATCGCACTTCGCGATCGTGAACTGAGCCGCGTGCTAGGCGGTGGATTGGTCCCTGGCAGTATTACACTTTTGGGCGGAGAGCCCGGCATCGGGAAGAGCACCTTGCTTTTGCAAACAGCGCTGCGCAACCCGCACCTCAAGACCCTGTATGTATCCGGCGAGGAGAGCGAACACCAGGTGCGGATGCGGGCTGAACGCCTGGAGGCCAATGTCTCGCTGGATGGTGTTGGATGTTTCGTCCTCACGGAAACGAACACGCAGAACATCTTCAAACACATCGAGGCGCTACAACCGGGTCTCGTGGTGATCGACAGTGTGCAAACACTGCATACGGCCGTGCTCGATGCCAGCCCGGGCAGTGTGGGCCAGGTGCGCGAGTGCACCAGTGAGTTGATGCGCTTCGCGAAAACGACGAATATCCCGATGGTCCTCATCGGCCATATCACCAAGGATGGCTTCATCGCCGGGCCGAAGGTGTTGGAGCACATGGTCGATTGCGTGCTGCAATTCGAAGGGGACCGTGATCATGCCTACCGCTTGTTGCGTCCGTTGAAGAACCGGTTCGGCAGCACCAACGAACTCGGCATCTATGAGATGCAAGGCAGTGGCCTGGCCGAAGTGGAGGATCCAAGCCAGGTGCTGCTCGGCAGGCGCGAGGATCGCCCGAGCGGCGTAGTGGTTGCAGCCACCATGGAAGGCATGCGCCCGCTGTTGATCGAGGTGCAGGCCTTGGTGAGCAGTGCGGTCTATGGCACACCGCAACGCAGTTCAACCGGTTTCGACCTGCGGCGGATGAACATGCTGCTAGCGGTGCTGGAAAAGCGTTGCGGATTCCGCCTCGGGCAGAAGGACGTATTCCTCAATCTCGCCGGCGGCTTCCGTGTCGAAGAACCGGCCATCGACCTCGCGGTCGTATGCGCGGTGCTCAGCAGCAACGCCGACATCGCGATCCCCATGGATGTTTGCTTCGCGGGCGAAGTGGGCCTTACCGGCGAGATCCGTCCTGTCACGAGGACCGAACAGCGCATCGCCGAAGCGCACAAGCTTGGCTTCGCACGCATCTTCGTTCCGAAAGGGACCAAGGGTATCGCACCGATCCAAGGCATCGAGATCGTGCAGGTCGCGCGCGTGGATGAGGTCCTCGCTCAACTGTTCGGATAAGTGCTTCGACCCGAAGCCTACGATGCGCGATCGAAAGGTTGCCTGAAGGCAACCTTATTCCCGGGCTTCGTTTTAGCCGCGTTATGTGATGTCGATGGACACCATGTCCTGATGTCATACAACGACCGAACGGATCGCATGACAGCGGTTGGGCACACCATAGAAACCTCGACGGCAACGCTCGTGTTGGTCGCGCCGGGGTTCATTGAACAGCGCTACAACCCGACAACGCGTTTCAGCCCGAACAATCTCGCTGAATCACGCAAGGCCCGGGCGAAACTCTGCGCGGGGCGACCGTGTGCGTTGATGATCGTGGTGCCTGCCGAAGTGCCGATCGAGCCGCCGCTCTCGAACGTGGACCACTTCAGGACCGAGAGCACCGAACGAAGCATCATCGCCCTGGCGCTGGTGACCGAGAGCGCGATGATGAGCAGCGTGTCGAAATTCTACTTCATGTATTTCCCACAGGCCTTCGAGACAAGGGTCTTCTCAACGGAGGAGGAGGCGCGGACGTGGTTGCTGGGGAAGCTCGCTGACCTTACTTGAACGCCGCCAATCCCGTCACCTCCTGTCCGGTGATCAGCAGGTGGATGTCGTGCGTGCCTTCGTAGGTCACCACGCTTTC
>JBDTNF010000142.1:0-5854 GCA_039933875.1 Flavobacteriales bacterium
GACTGCTGTTCGCACTGTTGGGAGGTTCGGGCACGTGGATCGTGCAGGTCAAGCCCATCTGCCCCTGCAGGTTCACCATCGCCGGCGTGCGACAGCACCGTTGATAGCTCAGGTCGTAGCCACCGGGGATCGGTGGCAGATCAAAAATGCCAATGTATTGGGTCGTCGCCACACACACGGTCGGTGGCGCCGAAAGACAGGGGTCGTTCAACACAACAGGTACAGGGAGTTCACCCGGATCATCAAGAAGCTGGCTGAACTGCAATACGCCCACCGAATTGTACACCGCGATCTGCGCCTGTAGGTCGAATCCGGTGCCGTTCACATTGTCCGGCCCACAGTCGCGGTAGAGGTTCAGCGTCACGCGGTACTGGTTCCCTCCAAGGTGATCGTAGTACATCTCCCCACCAATGATGTGCGTCGCCATGCTCCCCATCGCGAAGAGGCAGGCCATCAACATCAGGCAGGATCGCATCCTCATGATGTCAGGAACAATGGAAGGAGTTACACATGGGTCATCGCAGCAAGGTCACATGTCCAGCGTATTCCCGATCATCGGTGATGTGAAGCACGTAGTAGTAGGTCCCTTCCGACAGACCGCTCCCTTTCCAATCGTTCTTATAGTTCGTCGTCTGGTAGACCATGTTGCCCCAGCGACTGTAGATCTTCAACTCGTTGTTGTAATGGTCCACGTTCACGATATGGAACGCTTCGTTCTCGTCATCACCGTTCGGGCTGAAGACATTGGGGATGATGATCGGCCCGCCATCCACCACATAGGTCATCGTGTAGGTGTCCGTACATCCATCAATGGTGGTGATCGTGAGCGATACGACATAGGTTCCCGGCCAGGTCGAGGTCCAATCCAGCACAGGTGCCGAAGTACCCACCGGAATGCCGTTGATCATCCATGCCCAGGTCGCTATGCTCCCACCATGCGTTGCACTTCCATCGGTAAATGCCACTGGAACACCGACCAATTGCGGCGCGAGCGGGAACGCGCTGAAATACGCTTCTGGTTGCGGGTAGACCGTTACATCCGCCGTATACGTGCCGATGCAACCGTTCTCCGTGGCGGTGAGCGTGACCGGATGGACACCGGTCGCCTCGAACTCCGCCATCACCTGCCCACCCGTGGCGCTGGACGGTATCGTCCCAGTTCCGAGCTGCCACTCCAGGCTGGCCTGTGGGCCGAACGTTCCCTCGGCGATCAAAGTCACCGGCGTTGAGCCACACATCGCAGGTGGCGGAACGAACGTGGGCTCGGGTGCGATGAAGACCTGGAGCACGGCTGTGATCGTGTCCGCACAGATGGTGCCCGGGTTCGCAACAAGGGTCACGTTGTAAACACCTTGCTCCGTGTAGGTCCAGGTGGGAATGATGACGTTCGAGGTGTCGGCATCCGTATCAGGCACACCGAAGTCCCAAGACCAGGTCTGCCCCCCGCTGCTGCTGTTGCCGAAGTTCATTGTGAGGCCCGTGCAGAACTCCAGCTGCGGGGAGATCCCAGCGGTTACGGTGGCATCACAAGCGACCACTTTGAACATGAAGTCGCGGCGCGATTCGGTCAGCAACACACCATCACGGTATTCGCGCACCATGACACCAACCACGAAACTGCCGAGCAGGGTGGGTGTCACAGTGAGTTGGCCCGTATTGGCATCGATACTGATCGCTGGGTCCGAGTCCATCGGATAGTTCTCGGAATAGGTGGGTGCAAGCCACGGAAGCTGAACGTAAGGTGGTGCAGCCGGAGGATCGGGTGTCGGTGTCAGCATATCCCCTCCGTTCAGAGGCGTACAAAGCGAGTACTCCAGCACATCGCCATCGGGATCCGTCGCACTGTGATCGAAGACCAACGGCTGGTCCAGGCAAAGCGCCACGGGTGGCAGTTCCGTGAACCGCGGAGAACTGTTCGTCGACACCACATCCTGGCCCGGCACACGCACCGTGCAGGTAAGGCCAAGATCACCAGGGTTGGGCAGGTTCACGATGGCACTGGTGCGGCAGCACCGCTGATAGGTCAAGTGGTATCCGTCGGGCGTGGGCGGCAGCGTGAAGACCCCCGTGTATGAGGTGGTCTCGATGCACACGTTGGGGGGCAGTGTCAGGCATGGACTGTCGAGCACGATCGGAACAAACGATCCACCCGGGAACGTAAGGCTCTGCTCGAACAGGTAGGTTCCGTCACCGGCGAACACACCCACCAGCGCGTTCGCATCGAAAGGGATCCCTGTACAATCGCGGTACAGTTTGAGGGTCACCTGGTACTGGTCACCGCCCAAGTGATCATAGTAGATCTCACCACCGACGATATGCGTGGCGTTCATAGTGAGGGCCACCAGGAGGGCAGCGAGCGCGGAAGTGGTGCGTTGCAACATGCTCTTCAGACCGGTGCTGGGATGTTGAAGTTGCCCGGGTCCATTGGATCGTTGTCGGTCCCTCGGTGAAAGTAGTCAGATCGCCGCCCACCGCCGCTCCCATTCCTCGGCTTCTAAGGGAAGGTAGCTGCCCCGGTGGCCATCGATCATATCCTGGACACGCAACTGCTCCGGATACGCCGTGGCATCCACATGATGGACCACACTGCGCGCACCAACGAGTTGGATCTCCGTGAAGCGCGTGCGCCCCTCGATGCGGTAGAAGTGACGGCCATCGGCGAGCATGCGGTACACGGGAAACCGCGTTCCCTTGCCCCCCTTGTGCTGTAGGCTATCTTCCGCCGCTGCCATGGAACCGTTCCTCGACCGTCTCGCTGGCGTCCTGCTGCAACACCACGGTCATCAACTGGGCCGTGTGGCCGTGGTGCTGCCCGGACGAAGGGCCGGCCTCTACCTGCGAAAGTACCTCGCCCAGCGCGCCGGCACCGCACTGTGGAGCCCTGAAATGCTCGACATGGGGGCGTTCATGGAACGCATCACCGGCATGCGCCAGGGCGGAACGCTGGAAATGCTCTTCATGCTGCACGAAGCCCATCGTGCTGTTGAAGGCGAAAGGGCCGATGGATTGATGGAGTTCATGAACTGGGCCCCGACCACCCTTCGGGACCTGAGCGAGGTGGACACGCACCTTCTGCCATTGGATGCGCTCTACCGCGACCTCCGTGCTTACTCAGAGATCGATGAATGGAGCTTCCGGTTGAACGACCCCTTGAGCCCTGGACAGGAGCGCATGCTTCGGAACTGGTCGTCCACCGGAGCCCTGCACCTGCGAATGGCCGAATTGATCAACGAACGGCGCGTTGGGACATCAGGCGCCCTGGCGCGAGTTGCGGCGGAACAGGTCAAGACCAACACGCTCGCGGTCCCGTGGAACACGGTCTGGTTCGCGGGCCTGAACGCCTTGGACCCTGCCACCACGGCCGTGGTGAGCTATCTACGCAAGATCGAAAAGGGCCATGTGGCATGGGATGCCGATAGACACTACCTCACTGATGAGCGCCAGGAAGCCGGCCGCTTTTTGCGACGATCGATCGCCATGCTCGGGCCCGGGGTTCTGCCGGCCATCGATGAACTGCGCTCCCGTCCCCGCCGGTTGAACACGATCACCGTGCCGAACAAGGTGGCGCAAGCCCGCTATGCCGCCCGGTGGCTCGCGGACCTATCCCCCGGGGATCGGGCGGATACCGCAGTGGTGTTGGCTGACGAGGACCTCTTGATGCCGCTGCTCGAAGCCTTGCCTGCGGACCTCGGCCCACTGAACGTCACCATGGGTCTGCCACTCACCGCGTTACCGATACATGGACTCGCCGAGGCGCTTCTCGATCTCCACGTATCCGCTTCCAACGGGGTGGACTTCCATATGGCAGCTATTGAACCCCTCTTGTTGCATCCATTCCTGCACCAAGGTGCCGCGACCAACCGAACGATCGCAGTGCTGAGATCGATGCAACGCCCGCGGATCCGCGATACGGAGGTCCTCAGTGTCGCAGAGCGGGAAGGCATGCAGGTATCGGTCGCCATGCGCCGATCGTTGACCCGATCGGGGTCCGTGAACGATCTTCCAGGAACGATGAACGCGCTACTGACATGGGCGCAAGGAACACGCGTGAACGACCGCTTCGCGCAGGAACAACTCTTCCGAATGGCGCGCCTGCAGCGAGAGTTCGAGCAAGCGCTCGTCCGGCATCGGATAGCAGGGCTGGACCTCGCGACCTACGCGTTCCTGCGCACCCGCTTACTACGTGAGGAACGCATGACCTTTCTCGGCGAACCGCTCAACGGATTACAGGTGATGGGCTTTCTGGAGACCAGGGCGATCGACCATGGCCGCGTGCTGTTGCTTGGAGCGAACGAGGGCACGCTGCCCCGCGCCGATGGCCAGCCGAGTTGGATCCCGTTCGAGGTGCGACGCGCCTATGGCCTTCCCTTGCGGTCCGATTCCGAAGCGATCACGGCCTACCACTTCGAACGATTGCTGCACCTGGCCGACGAGGTCCAGGCGGTGACGGACTCAGGTGGAGGCGATGGGACCGGCGAGGTCTCCCGCTTCCTGGCGCAATGGGAACATGAACTGGCACATAAGTCCACCACTGAGATGGACCATCGGTCGATGCTGGCCTCATTCCCGGCGCGATCCGCTCCAGCCATCACGGTGTTCAAGGGTGCTTCTGTGCAAGCCCGTTTGAACGCCATGGCAGAGCGCGGCTTTTCCCCTTCGGCTCTGGGGATGTGGCTACGATGTCCGCTCGATCTCTACTTCAGGCGTGTACTGGGGATCAAACCACCGGAGGAGATCACCGATGAGCTGGGCAGTGACGTCCTCGGTGCCGCGGTGCACCATGTGCTTGAGCATGCTTTCCGGCCGATGTTGGGCAAGCCATTGACGGCTGGTTCACTTCAGCAACAGGCCGCCCTGGTGCCGCAGGCATTATACACGAAGTTGAATGAACGTTTTTCCGATGACACCCTGGCGCGGGGGCATTTCCGCTTGCGCAGAGAAATGGCCCAACAGGCCGTCTCCAACTACCTCCTGACGGAAGCGGACCGGTGCACTCGGGAAGAGACCGTGCCATTGAATGTCGAAGAAGAGATCTCAGCGGTGCTGCCTGATGGCACGAAGCTCCTCGGGCGGTGCGACCGGATCGAACTGCGGGATGGGATCACCTGCATCCTTGACTTGAAAACCGGGAACGTGCAGGCGAAGGACCTTGTCTTGAAAGGCTTTGAACGCGAGCACTTCGGACCGGATCAGCGCTACGCGTTACAACTGCTGGTCTATGCCTGGATCCTCCTTCATCAACAGCCGTCCCTGCGGGTTGTGCGCGCGGGCATCATTCCGCTGCAAAGGGCGACCCAAGCCGATGGGGTTTGGCTGAAGGTGAACGGATCCTCGGACATCGAGCGCGAACGGATACCGGAGATCACAGCACTACTAACGACCATGATAGGCGAATTGCGTGATCCGGCCATACCCTTCCAGCATAACCGGGAGAGCCGCTGGTGCACTTGCTGCATAACATGACGGAAAATGAAGAAGGGGGCCGCAGCCCCCTTCCTGATGTTCACGGCTCGACCGGTCAACGGTACACGATCTTATGTACCGAGGTCGTACCGCCACGCTTGATCTTCAGGTAGTAGATCCCGTTGCTCATCGAGGTGATGTCCATCTCGCGACGGTAGGTGCCTTCGAACTCGCGCACCGTGTCGTTGAAGACGGATTGACCGAGCGTATTGAGCACGTCCACCGTGATGTCCATTGGCTCCGAGTTCCGGAAGCTGAAGGTGAACTGGCCTTCGTTGGGGTTGGGCTGGATGTTCACCGTTCCATCCTCATCCGCAGTGACCAGGCCCTTGTAGATCACCCCCGTGCGGTCAAGTCCGCCCAGCGACACGTAATAGTTGGCGTTGTTCAC
>JBDTNF010000143.1:0-3802 GCA_039933875.1 Flavobacteriales bacterium
CTTCCGGTTCGCGCTGATCGCGGTGGGCACCGGCCAGTTCATCTGGCACACGGCCGCGCTCGACTTTCTCTGGACGGTGAGCGGTGGTGTCGGCATCGGGCTGCTGATAGGCTGGGTGTTCGTGCAGGCCCACAAGCGCCTGCCCACGGACGCGCCATCGGACATCGCGCTTACGCTGATCGAACCGTACATCATGTATTGGGTGGCCGAGCAGCTGCACTGTTCGGGTGTGCTGGCTGTGGTCAGTGGCGGCCTGTTCATGGCGAACCGACGGCTTCTCTTCCTCAACAGCACCACCCGCATCCGCGGATACAGCGTGTGGGAGAGTTTCGAGTTCGTCCTCAACGGCCTCGTGTTCCTGCTCATCGGCCTGCAGCTACCCGATATCGTGGACGGCATGCGGGCGCACGGCCTCTCGTTGTCGGGTGCCATCGGGTATGGCCTGCTGGTCACAGGTGTGCTGGTGCTGGCGCGGATCATCAGCTCCTATGCCGCCATGATGGCCACGATCCTCTTCAGGCCCAGCGTGGCACCGCGTGGCCGGTCGCCGCGCGACCGGTGGCTGCTGCCGTTGCTGCTGGGCTGGACAGGCATGCGCGGCGTGGTGTCGCTCGCGGCCGCGCTGTCCATACCGGTCTCGCTGAGCGATGGCACCGAGTTCCCGTACCGCAACCTCATCCTCTTCATCACCTTCATTGTGATCCTGCTCACACTGGTGGTGCAGGGGCTCACTCTGCCGGTCATCATCCGTCGCAGTGGCTTGTTCGACATCGTGGAGCATGAGGATCCCGAGGAAGCTGTGGTACACCGCATACGGAAAGCGCTGCACGAACACGCACTCCACTTCCTGAAGGAGCAGGTGAAGCACGGGCGACCGGAGCACGTCGGCCTGCGGCAGATGCTCGCACATTGGGAGGCCAAGGCCAATGCCGGTCCGTTCGATCCGAAGAACCAGCACACGCGACAAGTGCTGCTCGATATGCTCGAGAGCCAGCGACAACACCTGGTGGAGATCAACCGCGACCCGGCCATCGATGAGGAGCTCATCCGCCAGGAACTGTATGTGATCGATCTGGAGGAGGAACGGTTGAGGATGAAGTTGTAGGTGGTGATGTGCGAGGCGGGCGGGAGGTAGAGGAAGGACAGGTGATCAGGCCTTTGCGGCCGTCTCTTTCCCACCGCGTATTTTCACGGCAGATGGCGACCAGACATATCGACCTGTCCAACCTCGAGCGCTTGTTCAAGGGCAACCGGTCGCGCGTGGAGGAGTGGATCCGCCTGTACCTTACAGAGGCCCCGGTGTACTTCCAGCAGATGCGGGAAGGGCTTGCTGCGAACAACGCAGGAGATGTAGCCTCCGCTGCGCACGACCTGCGTCCGCAAGCACATTACCTGGGCGTGGCGACGATGGTCCGGATGCTTGCTTCCATTGAGGAACTGGCCTCCACCAACGGCACCTCCGCATGCAGGAACGAGGTGAACGCATTGCTGGCACTGGGAGAAGAGGTGGGCACGGAGCTGCGAACGGTGATCGGTCCTGGTCGCAAGAAGGATCAGGTGTAAATACCTAGTGTGGCACCAATGTTAGGCACCACCTTTCCCCCATGATCCGGCTTGCTCTCGCTGACGACCAGCTCCTCTTCCGCCGGGGTATGGTGATGTTGTTGCGTGACATGGCGGATGTGCAGGTCGTGTTCGAGTGCGGTAATGGCGAAGAACTGCTCACCGGCTTGCGCGGCAATGCCATCGACATCGTGCTGCTCGATCTCCAGATGCCGGTGATGGACGGCATGGACGCGATGCTCTGCATCAAGGAGGAGCACCCCGAGGTGAAAGTGATCATCCTCAGCACGCACGAGGAGGAGAAGTTCATCGCCCACGCCATGGACCTCGGCGCGAACGGCTACATGCTGAAGAGCGCGGATACGGACGAGATCGAGAACGCCATCCGTTCCGTGAACGAGAGCGGATATTATTACAGCGACCGCGTAAGCCGCGTGATGCTTCACGGCCTGGTGAAGAAGCAGAAGGTGAAGCCGACCTTCTACGAAGTGGATCCGTTGAGCGAACGCGAACTGGAAGTGTTGCGTGCCATCTGCCAGGAACTCACCAACACGGAGATCGCCGGCAAGCTCTTCATCAGTCCGCGCACGGTGGAAGGCCACCGCAATAACATGCTGTTGAAGACCGGTGCGAAGAACACCGCCGGGCTGGTGGTGTACGCGATCACGAAGGGTTACTACGTTCCAGTATGATGCGCGCGCGCAGACCGGGCCCTGCAGCCATCGCCTTGGCTGGGCTCAGCATGCTGCTCGCGGTCTGCACCCCGCAACACGAAGAGCCCGCCGTGGCGCCGTCGCAGCGGGCGGAAGCGCAGGGCCGCGTTACGATGATAACCGCCGCCAATGCGCCAGCGGTGCTTCCGCTCGATCCGATCGCCGATATGAAGGCACCACCTTTCTCTCCCTTGGTGCCGGCCGGGGCCGGAGACGCAGTGGAGCACACGCGCACATGGACCACGGATGATGGTCTGCCTTCGGATTTCATCCTCTCTGCCTGGGCGGGGCCCAACGGCATGCTCTGGTTCGGCACAAACGGCGGCGGGCTCACGCGGTTCGACGGGCGGTCCTTCACCACACTCACCACGGTCCATGGGCTGCCGGACATCAGCATCCTTTGCCTGGGTGGCGATCGCAACGGCGACCTGTGGATCGGCACCAGCACCGGCGGTCTCTGCCGCTATGATGGCCGCACGTTCCATCCCGTGCCCTTGAGCACCGATGGGGACCTGTGGGGCGCCGTTATCACGATGTGGGAGGACCCGGACGGTACGCTGTGGTTCGGCACGCGCGGCAAAGGCGTTCATCGCTACGACGGCCAGCGCTTCACGCACTTCGGCGAAGCGGATGGGCTGCGAGGGTTCATCATGTGCTTCGCGCGCGATGCCGAGGGAGCGCTGTGGTTGGCGCACCAGGGAGGGCTGGCGCGCTATGATGGAACGCGCTTCGTGCACCACGCCGAATTGGACGGCATCGACCTCACCCGCGTTCGGTCCATTTTGCGCGGCACCGGCACTGACCTCTGGCTCGGGCATTACAATGGCGGCGTTACGCACCTCGTGTTCACTGAAGCCGGTCCGCAGGCCACGCACTATCCGGTGATCGCGGGCGAAACGGTGCGTGTGACCCAGTTGTTCCCCGATGGTGACGATGCATTTTGGATCGCCTCGGCGGATCACGGGGCCATGCGTTTCGCGTTGGGGAAGAATGGTGCACCGATCGTGCAACGCCTGCCGGCCACGCAGGGCCGCGAGGGCGATGAGGTACATTGCATCGCGCGCGACCGCCAAGGCGACCTGTGGTTCTGCATGAGCCTGTCGGGCCTGGTGCAATACCACGGCAGCGCGTTCACCAGCTACCGCTTTCTGGCCACGGGCATCGCGGAGGATGCGGATCGAACGATATGGGCCGGGACGTACCGGGGCATGGCGCGCTTCGACGGCGGCTCGTTCAGCGAGCAGCGGGCCATACCCAAGAAGGAGCTCTACAACTACTCCATCGGTGTGGACAACCAGGGCCGCGTAGGCATCGGTGTGAATGCGATGAACATCGGCCGGCCGGGCGTGAGCTGGAACGTCGGCGCACGCTACCAGGTGCGCGCACCCAGATCGGTGCGCGGCCAGAGCGATGCCTTCTGGGTGATGCAGGACAGCCACGGCCGAACGTGGACCACTTCGCGGGGCGGTGCGCTTTGCTACAGCGCCACGGATCTCACCTCGTACACCACGAAGCAAGGGCTGGGC
>JBDTNF010000144.1:0-38771 GCA_039933875.1 Flavobacteriales bacterium
GAAATGGCCGCCGTGCGTTCACCATTGGTCACACGCATACAAGAAATTCCTGGGGGCATTGTTAGATCCGCGAAGCCTTGGTGCGCAAGCGGCGTAGCGCGAATGAGGGTGCTGCCGAACGAACAGCCGCACAAATCAAAATGAACCCCCGCGTTGAAACCGCCATGGACCGTGCCACTGTGAAGTCCCACGCATCCAGTCACGCCGGGTTTTCGGCGGACGCGCCAACCGGGAGTAGCGCACCCGAATGTTCTAATACCTCGATCACATGCGTACTGTGAAGAGCGGGCTGAAAGGCCTGAGAACAACCGAGAAGGTAGCCCACGCACGCACTGTCGTGACGGGGCTCACGGGCAACCCGGCCTTCTCCACGCCCACACCTGCCTTGGCGGTGGTGACTGCGGCTGCGGACAAGACAGAGACCGCCTATAACAATGCTTTGATCGGTGGCCCAGCCGAGCGCGAGTTGCGCCGGGTGGCCGAAGCAGAGCTGGATAGCGTACTGGCACACCTGTGCCTTTACGTGAACACGACCGCCGCCGGCGACCCGGCCGTGGCCGTTACCAGCAACTTCCCATTGATCAAGCAGCCCACCCCGGTGGGTAAACTCCCGGCACCGGCCAACGCCCACGCCCGCCTCACCGACTTCGCCGGTGTGGTGGACCTGAAGTGGGATGCAGTGGCCAACGCCCGTTACTACCACGCTTACATCTGCTCCACCGATCCTTCGGTGGAGGCGAACTGGTCCCTGGTCGGGATCAGCAGTCGCGCAGCCCACACGGTCACCGACCTGAAGGGCGGCCAGTTCTACTGGTTCCGCATCACCGCCGTGGGTACGGAGGGTGAAGGCGCCGCCAGCGACGTGGTCATGAAGCGCGCCGCGTAAGCAGCACCTTCTCCCGAAATGAAAGAGCCCCCTGGTCGCAGGGGGCTTCTTTCGTTTTTTGGGGGGCAAGCGAACGCGTGAAGCTGGTGGTGCAGCACTAGCCTCGCTACCGCGGATCCGTGGTCCTCCGCTCACTTGCTCACCACGAAGCACTGCGACATCGGCTGCCCGTCCTCGACCTGGATGGTGACCACGTAGATCCCACCCGGGAATGAGGCCACATCCAACCGACTTGTCTCACTGTTGATATCCGCGATGCGGGTCTGCAACATTTCCCTTCCCGTTTGATCATGGATCCGCACCTGGGCCGATCGGCCGATGTGCTCTTTCAGGTCCAGGCGTAGCTCACTCGAGGTCGGGTTCGGGAAGATGACAAAGCACCCCGGACTGACGGTCTCAATCGCCGTTCGTTCCTTCTCGTGTTCCTCGTCAATGACGAAAAGCGAAGGCGCGGTAACCGAGTCCACAACGAGCACCTCCGCCCGGATCTTGAGCTGTGTTTCCCCAGGCGCTGTATTGGCGGTGATGGTCACGGTCTTTTGCTGCGTTCCCTCCTGCTTTCCGGGTTTGTAAACCACGTGGATCTCGCTTTCCTCGCCGGGCATGATCGGGTCCTTGGCGTAGAAGGGTACGGTGCAGCCACAGCTCCCGATCGCATTCTCGATGATCAACGGAACAGTGCCGGTGTTCTTGAACCTGAACACATGGGGATTCTCGGAGCCTTGAGGTATCTGGCCAAAGTCATGTTCCATTTCTTCGAACCGGAGCTCGGTGGTGGGACCATGGGCCTTTTCGCCGACAGTAGACCGCCCATTGAGCGGGTCGAAGGTCGCTGGCTCCACAGGGACGTCCTCCATGGCTTGTTCGGATACCCGGACCATTTCACCATCGACGTAAACCTGAGTGTCGCCGCCAGGATCGACCGGAGGAGGTAGAGGCTCGAAGGTGTATGCCTCCGAAGGGACCCCGGGATCGGCCGTAAGTACTTCGGCGTGTATCCTGAGCAAGGTCTGAGCAGGCTTGGTATTGGCGATGACGGTCACCGTTTTCAGCTGATGCCCCTCCTGCTTTCCGGGACTATAAACCACTTCGATCTCGCCTTCCTCGCCGGGAAGGATCGGTGCGTTGTGATAACGCGGCACGGTGCAACCGCAGCTGCCGACGGCGCTTTCGATGATCAGCGGAACGTTGCCCGTGTTCTTGAACGTGAACACATGCGGGTTCCTGGAGTCCTGGAGGACCCATCCGAAGTCATGTTCCATCGCTTCGAACTGGAACTCGGCGGTTGGCCGCCCGGTGACCTGATCGTCTTGTGCGACCAGGAAGGACACAAGCATGCAGCTCGCAAGCAGTAGGTTGAGGCGTAGGGTCATCATCGGCCAGGATGCGTTGGTTACTGGAACCAATCTACGGCACCTGATATTGCTTTCCGATCATGGCGGGACACTACACCGTCATCATCAATGGCGAGCCGACGGGATCGGAAACGACCGGGTACGTCACGGTGATCAAGTGATCAGCGTCCGCTCAGTGCGGCCAGGGAATGCCTGTGATCAGTGTGTCACCGTTCGCGGTCGGTGTTTCCACGCAGGCGACCAAGTTCCCGCCCGGACACTTGTTCCAATGCACCATGCTGTCATCGATGTCACGACCGAAGGCGATAGGACCTTCGAAGGCCGCGGACCGCATGGCGACATACATGGCACAGGTGCGCTGCACGATATCGAAGTCGAGCAGGGCAGGACCCGCACCGGCCAACGGGTCGAACACCGCAATGGGGAGCAGCGGTGATCGCGTGTCGAGAGCGACCGCCGCATCAGTATGGTATGTACACGACGAGACCGGTACGAGGAGGGTGAAGGCAAGGAGGGGTTCAACGCGCATGATCCCAGGGTGAGGTGCTATCGGGTTCGGGTCGAATGGCCACCCTACCAACAGTCGCGGATCATGGTGTGTGGTTACATGACACCGGTACTTCCCCCACCCCGTCCGCTGTTCCACCGTTCACTGCACTCGACCGACCGTTGCCTGTTCGCGGGCAACGGTCGGTCACGGATCACGGTCACTGAGCCAAACCCCACCCGCATGCGCGCAACCCTTACCCTTCCGCTTCTTGCCACGGCCTGCTCCCTTTCCGCCCAACTCCAGAACGGCGGCTTCGAGGCCTTGAGCTCATTGGACATGCCTGCGTACTGGACAACGGGGATCGAGCTGATCGTCATCGGCGATTCCGTTGTGGTGGACAGCGCGAAGTACCTGCTGAACTCCACCGACGTGCACAGTGGCCTGCACGCGGCCGAATTGCGGAACTCCTACAACTACACGCAGGATCTCGGTTCTCCAGGCCGCTGGTTCGCCACCCCGCTGGAGGAGGGCTATGGGGGCTTCCCAGCATTTGATGTGCCCGTTGTCCTACGACCACAGGCCATGACCTTCTGGGCCAAGTACGCGCCGGTGAGCGGCGATATCGGCTATGCGGTGGTGCGGGTGTTCAACGCCTCGCAGGACGAGATCGGATCCGGTGAACTGCATATCGAGGGCAACGTGAGCACGTACACGGCCTTCGAAGTGCCCATCGCATACAGTTCAGCCGACAGCGCGGCCTACGTCAACATCCTGTTCATCACCATGGTGCCCGGAGGCAACCCGCACCTGGGCACGCGCATGCTCATCGACGATGTGGAGATCGACTACGTGGCCACAGGTATCACCGAGGAGGATGCACGCGCGCTCCGCTTCTTCCCGAACCCTGCCATCGATGAGGTGCGCATGACCGGCCTCAACGCTGGCCAATCGGCGACAGCGCGGGTGCTGGATGCCACCGGTCGTGTGGTGATCTCGCGGCCATTGATCGATGGTCATCTGTCGCTCGACGGATCGGCACCCGGAGCATACCTCGTGCGCGTGGATCAAGGCGGCATCCTGTACCAGGGCCGGTTGGTGATCACGCACTAAGCGTTCGTTGGCCCTAGCATCCCACAAACGGGCAAAGCCAGCGCGAAGATCCACGGGTTGAATTCCGAAGAAGGCGCCATGGGGGTGGAAGCTACGATCAACTTCCACCCCGACCGAGCTTGGCCTTACTTCCGGCTACTCACCGAGGATCACCGTACGCGTCAGCGTTCCATGATCCGTGGTGATGACCAGATGGCAAAGGCCATTGGCCAGGCCGGTGATATCCAGGTCCTGCGCGCCTTGCACGGCCGGGATCGTTCCGTAGTTGCGCATGACGCTGCCTTTGGTATCCAGCAGACGCGCGCTTTCCATGCGCACACCGGGCGGCATGCGCACGGTGAGCTGGCCAACGGCCGGCATCGGAAAGACGTCGAAGGACTGTGCGTGTTGTTCTTCGATCCCCACGGCGCAGGGCGTCACCACCACGTCATCGAAGTAGTAGAACGCGACGGTGGAAGTGCTCGCCGCGTTCACCACTTCCGCAGTGGTCCCCGCGGAGTTGGCGAAACTGCCGATGGTGACATACGCTTCGCCCCCTTGCGCGACGAACCCACCCGAGATCTCCATCCACCCTGCATCGGACAACACATCGCCGGGCGTGTTCTGCACCTGTGGGGTGTAGTTCAGCGCGTTCGTGTTCGCAAGGCTCACGGCGGTGGCGCTGAACAGCACTCCGAACCGGTCCGTCGCATAGCGGAAGTTGGCCCGCTTCACCCAAAGCGAAACGCAATAACCCTGGCCCGCAACAAGGGGCGTGATGAGTGGCGCCTGCACATACTCCCGGTATTCGAGGAAAGCCCCCTCGCCGTGCGTAAAGACGCCCGAACTACCGATCCCCGAATGTCCAGGACCATTCTGTGTAGGGCAGGTGCTGTTGAACAGGTCCGGTGTGCCTGCTGTAGGGGCATACCATGGCGGAGCCAATTCGATCTCGCTCACCAACGGGCAAGCGGTCTGTACATCGAAACTCGGGTTCGGAACCGGGTTCTGTGCATGAGCTGCCACAACGAGGCTGGTCAACGCGAAGGATGTGATGGTGCGTAATGTTCGGATCATGGGGTAAGGGTTTGAACCAATATAGGAAGCTGGCCGGGATCCGCCAGCGGCGTGGTGCTGGTCATGATCCGCAGCCCTGCTGAACTTCCCACCTTCGGATAGGGGCTCCGGACCGCTCGCATCGTCCCAGCGATGCACGCAGCGCGTCCTCCCAAACCTCCGCGGAGGTTTTCCATTTTCGGGGCCGACTTTCCGATGTGGTCGCGCTTGTCTATGTTCGGCTAGGATATGCGCAAAGCTCCAGACCGAACATGAAACTTGCCCGACTCACCAGGTTCGCAGGTGTGATCGCCTGCTTCGTAGCTGCCAGCACCCATGGACAGGTGTTCTCGATCACGCAGCCTGCCATCACCTCGTGCTCCGGCATTCTGTACGACAGTGGTGGATCGAGCGCTGACTACGGGAACAACGAGAATTACACGACCGTGATCTGCCCGGATGCACCTGAAGGGACCATCTATCTGGTCTTCTATCAGTTCGACCTTTCCGTCGATGGCAGTCCGGATGATGCCCTTGCCATTTATGACGGCAACTCCACCGCCGCGCCGTTCCTGGGATCATACACGGCGCAACAGCTCTTCAACTTGATCGTCACGGCGAGCACGCAGAACACCAGCGGGTGCCTGACGCTCGTGTTCACTTCCAACGGAGCCGGTGTTGGGAATTTCTCGGCTGGGATCGGTTGTGTCATACCCTGCGCTCCTCCGACGGCTTCGTTCACCACTTCCTTGGGCGATACGGCAGTGCTGTGCCTGGGGGATACCCTGTTCGTGGATGGCAGCGGTTCCCAAGCCGCGCCGGGACAAGCGCTCGCCACGTGGACATGGAACATCACAGGGCAGGGACCGAACACTTCCAATGATCCTTTTCAGGGTCTCGTCTTCACAGAGCCCGGTATCCACTTGGTCCATTTGGTGGTCGTGGACAGTTCGTTCTGTGCTTCCGATCCCAGCCAAACCGCGGTCATTCTGGTCAGCGGCATAACGTCCTTCGCCGGCACCACTGCGACCAGCCCGGTGTGCGTGCCTGGCAATGCCGTGCTCGTGGGAAATGCGCAACCTGTGGAGTTCGTTGGCACCACCGCGTCGGGGGCCGACTATGGTCCTGGCATTTACCTGCCGGATGATGTTGGGCTCGCCTTCCATTCTGTCGCGAACATCAACTGGGCCGAGCCGGGGGCCGTAGTGAACGATGCGAGCGAACTCGGCGACATCTGCCTCGACATCGAGCACTCGTTCATGGGGGACCTGTTGGTGGAATTGGAATGCCCGAACGGTCAATCGGTCATTCTCTATCAGCAAGGAGGCGGAGGAACCTACCTCGGCGATGCGAACGACACGGACAGCAACACTGATCCGGTTCCGGGCACATGCTGGACGTATTGTTTCAACACGAACCCGGACCATGGCACCTGGGTCGAATGTGCCAGCACCGGCAGCACGCCTAATGTGATGCCTACTTCAACAGGGGTGGCGCTGATCCCGGGCAGCTATACACCGGTACAGCCTCTGTCCAACTTCGTGGGGTGCCCTGTGAACGGCACCTGGACGCTCACCATCGTCGACCTC
This sequence comes from Flavobacteriales bacterium, assembly GCA_039933875.1. GTDB lineage: Bacteria > Bacteroidota > Bacteroidia > Flavobacteriales_F > PHOS-HE28 > PHOS-HE28. The sequence goes on from JBDTNF010000144.1 coordinate 6,466, forward strand.
TGGGGCGCGGACAATGGATTCCTCTGTTCGTGGGGCTTGGGCTCCCTCCCATCCATCGACAGCACCTTCTTCGACCTTTCACCGCAGCTCTACCTGGAGCATCCCGATTCCGCGTTCTGGAGCGGCGTGGACGTGATCAACACCGACGGTCCGAACGCTGTTACCGGCTTGTCCACTGAAGGAGACCACGACCTCGTTTTCACCATCATCGATTCATATGGGTGCTACTACGACACGACCTTGACCGTGGTCGGCTTGAACTACCCCATCGTTGATGCGGGACCGGACCTGGAGATCTGCGATGAGCCCGTCCAGATGAACGGGGAGGTGACATTGGGCTCTCCCGTGCTTTGCACCTATGAGCTGGTGCTCTACAATGACCTCACCGGTTGGTCCGATGCGTACGTGACACTCACGATCGATGGGGTCGCAACGAGCTATGGGGACTTCACGGAAACAACGCTGACGATCCCCGTGGAGATCCAGGACGGAAGCTCGATCGAACTTGGCTATTCCGGGTTGGAGAACGCGTTCAGCTACGGGTTCTACTTCTATGGTCCGCAAGGCGAACAGCTCTATAGTTCAGGCTGGGCCCCGTTCATTGGCGTACACTATGAGGGGGTGGCCGAGTGCGGGGTACCCCCGGGTAGCACAGCGAGCTGGTCACCAGCCACCGGCTTATCGGACCCGTCCGATCCCTCGACCATGATCACGCCTCCTGCATCCGGCTGGTATGTGCTCACCGCCTACCGCCCGGATGGAGCCTGCCCGGCCTCGGACAGTGTGTGGGTGGGACTTGGCGGGGGGTGGACCACGTTGCAATGGGATACAGCAACGATGACCCTTTGTTGTGATACCGTTGGACTTGCGTCCTATGATTGGTTCCACAACGGGAGCTTCTACGCCACGACCTCTTCCAACTGCTACCTCCCTTGGCCCACATATGGTGGGTGGACGGTTGTGGCGCAACCCGATACGGGATGCCCGTTGTTCTCCGTAACCGAGTTCGTTTGCCCGGTGATCGCGATCGAACAGTTCGGGACCGTCCTCGGGACCACGCAGGGTCTGGGAACGTATGCCTGGAGCTACAACGGCTTCGTCATCGCCGGTGAGACCAGCTTTGTGACCCCGATCCTGGGAGCGGGCCTGTACACGGTCACCGTCACCATGGGAGGCGGTTGCATCATTTCCGCCTCCATGGATATCACTGTGGGCATGGTGGACATGGCAGGCAGTAACGGGATGACCATCTCTCCCAACCCCAACACGGGCAGCATGCGATTGAATATCCCTTACGCTTCAGGCCAGCGAGCCGCTGTTGAGATCACGGACGTGACCGGTCGCTTGGTCTGGACGGCAATAGTGTTGGTCCCACCGTCGGGTTTCATGGAAGTGCTGGAGCTGGGTCTTACCGCAGGAACCTACACGGTCCGTGCCTCTTCACACTCGGGAAGCGGTTGCACCCGCATGGTGATCGAGTGATCCTTTTCCACGGCACGGGTTCGTTCGCGCCTTCTCCTCACCACTCGCGCGTGGCGATCAGCTCTTCCACATCAGCCTTGTAGCCATACGCTTCGGCGATGAAGGCGAAGTCCATTCCGATGGATTCCCGCGCGCCGGTCTCGAGCTCACTGTCGTTCGCTTCGAACTCGGCCTGTAGATCGTTGAACTCGTTCGTCGCGCTATGCGTGAGGCTGTAAAGCGCATCCAGGTCCGCGGGGTGTTGTTCCTCGATCCGATGGCATAGTCTCACAAGGATGGCCTTCCCATGGTCCACCACCTGGTCAGGGAAATACGCATCCGCGTACATGTCCGCCAGGAAGGTGTGGTTCCGCGCGGCTTCGTTCTTCAGTGTTTCCTGCACCATGTGCGTTGGTTGTGAGGATCCTCCCGGCGCGCATGCGCACAAGACCATGGTTATCGCGAGAAGTGAAAATCGGATGTTGCGCATGGTGGGACGGATCGGCATGCACTGCGAATATCGCGGTCGCGATGTTACCGTTTGATGAACGATACGGACCGGATGCCTTCATCGTCCATGATACGCGCCACGTAGAGGCCTGGTGCCAGGTCACGGACATCAACACGCACCGAGCCGCGCTCCGCGGCGGTCGGTGACCGATGGATGCATTGTCCCGCAACGGAGTATAGCTCGACGGTCCTTGCACCAGCAAGCGTTCGTCCCAGGAGCAGGGTCAGTTCATCATCGACCGGGTTCACTGCGGGTCGCATTTCGGCAAGCGCGGCCTCGCTCATGGAAGTCTCCTCATCGGGTGCGAGGGAGATATCATCGATGAAGTAATACGAGCGCGCGGTGCCGCCCAGCGAAACACAATCGGTAAGGGCCTGTGGCGAAAAGCGACCGATGGTGAGGTACTCCGCCGCGGATGCCGCGTTGAAGGTCGTGTCAACCAGGGTCCACGTGTTGGGGATGTGCGCGAGCAGGGTGATGTCCGCCTGGATGGGGAACGGGCACACGTTGGATGGCTCGCTGGGCGCGCTCTCGGTGAAGGCGAACGCCAGGTGATCGCAGGCGAACAGGCTGTTCTCCGAGAGCATGAGCCACACCTTGAAGCTGTACTTCGCACCTAACTGAAGGGGCTGGGCAAGTTGCACTTGCAGGTATTCCGTCGCTTCGAGCGGGCAATCGGCATCACCAGTGGCGTTCGACTCGCTGTGGTGGATCAACCCGGCCATGTGATCGCCGCCGTGGGTCTCGGCGTACCCCTCCTGCGTGTTCGGGATCTGAAAACAGAGGCCCGTGCGGCTGAAATAATCCGGGGAGCCGAGTGTCGGGCTGTGCCAGTTGGCCGTGTAGTTGCCGATGTCCTCCCCCGCCCCCAGGTAGGAACAGGGCTCCTGCAGGATGGTTTCGAAGTCCCCGTTCGGCACCAGGTTCTGGGCTTGACCTGCAAGGCACCGCAGCACCAGGAGAAGGCTGATGTACTTGCTCATGATCCGAAAATACGCCTTCCAACGGAGCTTGGTCTGGCGCTCGGGCCTTCGCTGACCGCATGGGCCTGATCGGCTAAATTCGCTCTCATGTGGTACTTGGTGGCATTGATCCCTGTGTTCGTCCTCTGCTCCTGCAAGAAGGATGAACCGGCATCGCAACCTTCCGGAACGGATCCCTGCGGAATGGTGTCCGGCATCCACCACACCGATGTGATGGGTGCGCTGCTGTACCCCTACGACAGTACCGATTGGCGGGCCTTCGATGAGTGGTGCCCGGAGGTGGAGGCCCTCTTCGCCGATCTCGCACCGGTCACCTACAGCGCGAGCGTTCCGGACTCCTTACTCATCGCCTGCTTCCCGAACCCCAGCGCGTCGCTCTTCCGGTTCGGGTTCTATCGGGACGACTCGGCCCGCGTGGACCTGCGGATCACGAACGCCGACCATCAACTGCTCTGTTCGTTCGACTCATTGATGGTGAATGCTTTCATCCTTGATCTGGACTCGGTCGGAATACCGTCCGGTCAGCTGGCCCGCGTTTACTACCGTGTGACCCATCCGGACGGCACGGCGCATCGCGGCCACGGCGACGTGCAATTGGGGATGTGACCGCATCCTACCAGCCGGTCGCGTTCAAAATGCCCCCAGCGGCATCCGGGCAAAGACCTCAGTCCTTCCGCCCCAGCACCCGTGCTTGCTCCAGCACGTTCTGCATCGCGAGGCGTTCCGTCTCGGAAAGTTCGCGGGCAATGGTCTCCTTCCCGATGAGGGTGAGCGTAACACCGGGTTCGCGAATGATGGCCCGGATCACCTTCATCTCGGTATCGCTCGGTGGTGTATCGTACCACTCCCAGTAGATCATGCCATTGTCGCCGTAATGGTGCAGGTCGGGGCTTACGTTGATCGTCACCTGCTTCTCGCCCTTGCGGAAATTGATCTTCTCCATGTCCACCCGTTTGTACGCGGAGTAACGCACCTGCAGCCGCAGCCAAAGGGGGCCGCTCTGCTTGCGACCCACATAGATGAAGCACACCGTGGTGTCCTCGATCGTAGGCGTGCGATCGTCGCGGTACTCATCGTTGCCATCCGCGCTGAGGAGGTGTACGATGTGCGGACGAAGCGGCTTGGTGGTCCCTTGCGCCCGGGCGTTCCCAGAGGTCAGTGCGAACAGTAGCACCGTGATCATCAACGGAAAGGAAATGAAGCGCATGGTCGGGTGGTTGATGATCAAATGTACCAACCGGGCCCCGACATACCGGCGCCTGTAGGGCCCACCTGTCAAAAGTCATCCGGCGTTGCCCATCGCGCGCGTAGCTTTCTCTGCCGTCATAACAGTGAACCAACGCCTACGCCGGGCATTCGGCGCCACAGCATGGTCAGGAAGAGCGCAACAAAAAAAGCAGCGAAGAAGGCAGCCGCCACGAAAGCCCCCGGCATCGGTCGCAGTGCCATCACCGGCAGGTTCATGAGCGTGGCCGCTGCCAAGGCCCACAAGAAAACCGCCATCGTGCAGGGAGCGGGAAAGAAGAAGAAATAGACGGCACGGGTACCAAGCAGGGTCTTCGCGCCGTTGGGGCCGGCATCGGTGTACGGGTCGGATGGGCAGGCAACGGTCCATCGCCCCGCCCCGTCCATGAAGTTCTCCGCATTTGCCGCATGACGATGACCCCACCGGAAACCCCGACCACGCGGACCACGTCCACGGCTAACATCACCTTGGTGCGAGCGGGATGGATCGAACAGCGCTACCGTGAGGATGCGCAGTTCTCGCCGGAGGCGGTGTGGGAGAACATGGGCACCATCGCAGCCTTCAGCGCCTATGGCCCCAGTGTGGTGCTCAACATCTTCCCCGCCGGCATGGCGGTGAACCTTCCGCTGATGAACGAGGACCACTTCCGGGAACCGCGCCCGAAGGAGAACATCCGCGCGATGGCCGTGGTCACCGATAGCGAGGAGATGCTGACGGCGAGCAGGCTGTACTTCATCTACCACCAACAACCCTTCGAAACAGCGGTGTTCGAGGATGAGATCGACGCACGGGCCTGGTTGCGCAAGCGGATGACCTGAGGCCATGATCGAACGGGGCGACCCGGACCTGGTGTTCACGCACCGCTCTTCTCGGGGATCGCTTCGTCCCCCATCTCGAACCGGATGCCGGGTATGGTATCGGTGAATTCGTGCAAGGCCGTCCCCGCATCACGAAGCGCCTTCCGCCTCATTCGCACACGCTCGATCATGGGCCGGGCCACATCGTTGTGCAATACCGTGATCAACAGGAACGGCATCGAGACGGACAATAGCGGCAGCAATACCACACGCTTCCACATCGGCATGGACGCGAAGACCTCCGTGTCGATGAGGAAAAGGAACATGCACACGGGGATCACCAACGGGAGCAATAGGATCGGCACCGTGAGCAGCAGGATCTCCTGTCGTGTGGGCTTCTCCAGTCCACGGGGCTTGCCACGTCCCATCCAGGCGCGGAACCGTTGGAAGCGCGGCATCGCTCTGCGTTCGATCGCCGAGACGAACGCTTCGCGTTCCCGTTGTTCGGTGTGCGATGGGGATGGCATGTGATCAAAGCTACGCGCGCAACGGTCCGTCCTATACTTGTGTTCGGAACTCGTCCTGCGTATCGGGGACGTTGGCCACCGACCGCCATGAATGACCTGAAGGAGTTCTGGAAGAGGTACTCGCGCTACTTCGTGGACGTGTGGCAGTACCTGATCATCGTGGTGATCTTCATCATCGCGGCGTTGTTCATCCTCTAGACCGGACACGGGATAGCTACCTTGGTTTCATGAAGTCCCTCTTGCTCTCCTTGTCCATCCTGGTTCAGACCAATATCGCGATCGCCCAACAGCCGGTGCCCACAGAATCTGTCGGCCCACCCACCGGGGGTGAAGTGGCCCCGGTTCCTCCCATTGAGGATCCGGTGTATGACCTGGCAACCGTGCAGATGGAACCGGAGTTCCCCGGCGGGCAGGTCGCGTTGATGAGCTACATCTCATCGCACATTATCTACCCCACAGAAGCCGTTGAGGCCAGCATCGAGGGAAAAGTCCACATTGAATTCGTTGTTGCCCGCGATGGCCGCGTGAAGGACGTGACGTTGAAACGCGGCGTGAACAGCCTGTTGGACAACGAGGCCCTGCATGTGGTGCGCGGCCTGCCTGCCTTCAAGCCGGGCATGATGAACGACAGGGCGGTGGCGGTGCGCTACTTGCTGCCTATCGTTTTCAAGTTGACCTAGAGGCTGCTCGTTCCACCAGCAGGTTAAAGGCTCTTCGGCCGTAGTAACTTGGTCGTGATGTTCAACTATCCCCGCACGATCGAAACGCGCCTGGCCACGATGACCATGGTGGAGCCGGGGTTAATGGAACAGCGGTTCCGACCGAACGTGCGGATCGACCTGCCCGGCTTCGAGGAGAACCGGAAGGCGCGCTTCACACTCGCCGGTGATCAACCCTGCGTGATGCTGAGCGTGTTCCCCCAGGAGATCGACTTCGATGTGCAGGTGACCAGCTCCGATCATTTCGCGCCGGAACGCGGCAAGGAGACCTTGATGGCTCTGGCCGTGGTCGCGAACGACAGCATGTTCGAGATGATCTCGCGCCTCTACTTCGCCTACTTCCCGCAGGTCTTCCATACCCGCGTGTTCTCGACGGAACAGGAGGCGCGCAACTGGCTGCTGGTGCATAAGCCTGCGGTCGTCGCGGTCTGAACCGGGGCTGATCCTCACCGCAGGCGTTTTCCCGCGCCGGAATTGATCAAAGGGCCGTCCGTTGGTGTCCTGAACGGAACAGGCCCGCACTCCGACGGAGCACGGGCCTGTTCATCCAACTATGCCGAACTACTCGACGATGATCTTGCCTTGCGCCACACGTTCGCCGCTGACAACACGGTAGAAGTAGATGCCTTTGGCCTCATTGGTGGCATCCCACTGCACGCGCTGTTCCGTTCCTGCGGGAACCCTTCCATTGAAGATCTGGCCGATCAGGGTTCCGCTTACCGAATACAATTCCACCGTGGTGGGTTGTTCATAGGTCGCGCCCGTGATCATGATCGTGGCCATTCCACTCACTGGATTGGGGAATACCGAAACGTCCAGCGGGTCGAGGGACGGCTCAATGGTCGTCTCGGTCGTGCCGGTCTCGATCATCATGCCGGACGGAGGGCACATGAGATAACCGCTGCTCGTCGTGCCGCCGAGGTAACCCCAATTCACATTGGTGATGGCATCGTTCAGGGCGTTCCGGGTGTAGGAGCTACCACAGCTCCCGATCTTCGAATCCGCCTCGGTGATAAGCTGTGCCACCGTCCATCCAGCGAACGTCCCACTGGCGATGAGCATGTTCTTGAGCGGCACAGCGGAGGAGCTGAACGCAGTGGACAATTCATCGAACCGCACCGAGAGCTTCAATGCCGTGAGCTGGCCCGCGAAGCTGTTGCTGTATGAGCTTCCCGGATTCTGCAAAGTGCCCGAAGGCAATTGTGCGATATTCCCGATGCACGGTAGAAATGCCGTGACCGCGGCGGCGCTCGTGAGCTTGAGGGCCCTGGTGCCACAACCGATCGTCAGATAGTTTGGCGATGGAAAGGCCGTTGCGAAATTGCTCACCATGTATGCCGCAGGGTTGCTGCCCGAAGCGGTCGCACCCCAGGTGGTCTGCGATTCGGTACGGATACCCGTGCAGCTGCCGGTGGTGGACAGTGTGACGGTCGTGGTGCAATAAACCCTGCACCCGCGCGCGTCGGTTATCGTTACCGTATAGTTCCCCGAAGCGGTGACCGTCGCAGTGCTGGTGGTTTGTGCCGGTGAAGTGTTCCAGCTATATGTATAAGGAGCAAGACCACCTGTGGCCGATGCGCTCACGGTGGCATTGGTCGCGTTCGAGGAGCAGGAGCCCGTGAGACCAGAACAATCCGTCTGCGCGGCACCGGCCGCCCCTATCGCGCCCAGAGAAAGGTTGAGGTAGCTGCCGCAGGGATCCACCTGCATCTTCACCGCGCGCACCATATACTCGGTCCCCGTAACGTACGGAATAGCGCCATTGCTGTACGTGGTCGTCGTGACCGGGTTCGTTGTCAACCGCGTGATCACGCCGGTGGTGGAGTTGAAACTGTACAGATGGTATCCATCCACGGAGCCAGGGGCCGCGGACCAGCTGAATGAAGCAGTGCCTGACGCGTTCGAGATGACCAGGTTCGTCGGTGGGGCCAACATCTTCTGGCGCAGTGAGGGGTCGCCCATCAACGCCAGGTGCGTCTTGCCAATGGTGCTCTGCCAGCCATCGGTGAGCGGAGTGTATAGACTGGTGTTGTTCATGGTCAGCAAGGTGCTGTAACCAATGTTGTCACCCATGCCCATGTGGTGCATGTACCATGCAGGGATACCCGCATAACAGTTGGCCAGACCCGAACCGCTGGCCAGCGGCGCGCGAAGGAAATTGTTCTTGTTGTCCCAGTCCCCGTAGTAACTGCCGAACGTCAGGTTGAACACGCTGCCTCCCGATGTGCTCGCATAGGTCTGTGCAGTACCCACCAGGTCGGCGCCATTGAAGGTGAGCGTGCTTCCGATATAGGCCTGTAAGCCGCCACCGCTATTGTAGGACCATAGATAGCTCTGGTTATTGATCAGAGCGCTGAAATTCCCGGCGTACACGTCAGGTGCGGTCACATTCGCCGCGCCGACCAGCGGAGTGATATCGCGCCAACCGCTTGCGGCTATCGGGCTCGATATCCATTGCAGGTTATCGAAAATGATGCCCCTGGCCGTTGGTGTCCATTGCTTGATCTTGAAGTTGTGGGCCTTCAGCAAATAGGCACGCAAGAGTTCCGTCTCACTCAACGAGAAGGCTGGCATGTCGTACATGTCCACGCGGCCCACCTGTAGCTCAAGGTTCGAGGGGAATGTGCTCTGATCGAATTTTCCATCACCCGGAACGTTCCTGTTCTCCACGCGTTGCGACGTGGTGTTGTTCACGCTATTGTCCGTCCAAGTGCCGTTCATTTCGCCGTAATAACCATCACAGGGCCATGCCCCCAAGTGCTGGCTGTGACCATCGGGATTGATGTTCCCTGAATAGGGTACGGGCACATGTCCGATGATGAACACGGCCTTCACGTTCGTGGGATCGGAATTGTACTGGGAGATGACGGTGTTGCGAACGCTGGAGACCGAGGCCGTCCGGCTCACGTCACTACGCAATACCGCCCAGCCATCAGCGCGGAGGTCCTTCTGCAACTGGGTGAGTTCCGCCGAAAGCGAACTGGTGAATGTGTTGTCCACCAGCAAAAGGATCTTGCCCTTGTAGTCGCTCAGTGGCACTTCGATACCCGAACATATGTAGCCTTGGCCCGTGACCCCAGCGGCCACTCGTGTCACACGGTACTCATAGGCCGTTCCCACCACGATGGAATTGTCCTGATACTGCGTAGACGATGCGGCCGGGTTGGCCAGTGCGCTCCCCCAGGAGGTGGCGGTCTTCAGCTTGCGGTAGATGGTGATGGATGTGGTACTCGGGAGCGTTGTCCAGGACAACGTGACACGAGCGGGTGTCTTTTGAACGACAGCGCTCAACGGCACAGCCGCCTTTTGCGAACTGGTCTGGGCAATGGCCTGAACAGCGAGCAGCAAGCCGAGGAACAGGACGGTTGGACGTATCATCGGTTTGAGAGGATTAGAGTGGACCTGAGCAGGTCAGGAAACAAGGACCTGGGGGACTTGATCAGGAAGATTTTTGTTGGAAACGGCGGAGCGCTCGGAGGATGATGATGCTGGGTCGGAGCAATGACCCGGTCTCTTCACCGGTCATTCGGAGGCTTTCCTTGTACGTGAGGGAACAGTGTCAATTCCATGGGGACAAATTTAGCCTGCTCCTATGGGTGAGCATCTCTTGAAGCCCTTGGTGGACGTGGGTTTCAGGATGGTTTAGCGGGATGATATACGGCTTCGTCCGGCATGGAACCGGGCTCACACTCCTAAACATCCGATTCGTCGGTAGGAGCTGTTTTTCTACCAGCACATTGATGCGCCCGCCCGATCGCCGATTCTGCCCGTTGATGCGATGTATGGTCCGACGAACACCGTCACAACGATCGTTGATCCTTGGCAACTGGGAAAAGGGACGTACTCGCCGGAGCAGCACGGTCCTGAATCGCTCGGTTCCTGTCAATGATCCCGAAGTATTGGAGGGAAAACAGGCGGTTCAAGAGTATTTTGCCCATGCAACACAAGCTGATCCAGCTATGCATTCGATGGAGTTAGAGCGCCCGCTCAAACCCGATCCTTGGGATCGTTAATAGATGGAAAACATGACCAGGGCGGGTGCCTAGCGTTTGGTATGCGTGCATACCAAAGACCTTTGTGGCATGAACGGAGGACATCCCCAATTGATCGAGACCCGAACGGCTACCGTGGAGCGTGTCGCGCCGAACCTGATCGAGCTGCGATTCAAACCGGACGTGAAGTTGGACGTGGCGGGGCTCGGCGAGGTCGTACACGCGAAACGGACCATTTGCCGTGGCGAGGAGATGGATGTCCTGGCCATCCTGCCACCGGATGTCGATTTTGAATTGAACGTATTGCAGGCGGACCTCCATGCCGAGAACAATGGTTGTGGCCTGGCCCGGCGGCTGGCGCTCGCTGCGCAAAGCACTTTCAACGAGCGCCTCGCGAGCATCTACTTCCGCTACCACCCGCGCAAGTATGCGACCGCGGTGTTCATCGCGGAGGCCGACGCGCGTGAATGGCTCGCGAGCAAGCTGCCGCAGCCCTCGCTTTCCTAAGGAAACGCTGATAGTGAACGAAGAAGCCCCGCTCGAGCGGGGCTTCTTCGTTCACTCCTTCACCAGCTTATAAAGCTCCTTGAGGTCCGGCGAGAGGATGACCTCGATACGCCGGTTCTTCGACTTGTCCGCTGCATCCACGGGGATGTACTCGCCACGCCCTGCGGCGGTAACGCGCACCGGGTCGATACGGCTGCCCTCCTGTAGAATGCGCACGACACTGGTGGCCCGCATCACACTCAAGTCCCAATTGTCCTTGTATGCGGATCCCGGCTGGATCTTGTCGGTGTCGGTGTGCCCCTCGACCATGATGCTGAGGTCCTTCTCATCCTGGATGGCCTGCGCCAGCTTGGTGATGGCTTCGCGTCCCTTCGCATCCACCGCAGCGCTCCCGCTGGGAAAAAGCAACTTGTTCTCCATGCTCACATAGATCCTCCCATTGCGCTGTTCCACGGTCAGGCCCTTGCCTTCGAAACCTGTAAGCGCCGCACTGACACGGTCCTTCAACGCTTTCATCGCGGCATCCTTGGAGGCGATCTCCGCCCTCAACTCCGCCAGCTTCGCCTCGCGGTCGGCAAGGGCGGCCTGCTCCAGCCCGATGCGGCCGGCCAGTGCGTTCAGGGAGTCCTCCTTGTTCATCAGATCCAGGCGAAGTGCCTCCACGTCGGTCAGCAGCTTGCGGTTCTCGCCACTGGCACCGGCGAGAAGTGCGTTGTACTTCCCGAGTAATTCGTCGTTCAGCGTGTTGATCTTGTCGTATTGGCGTGTCATGCTGCGCAGCGATGTGCCCATGACGGTCGTATCGCGGTTCAACTCGGTCGCGCGCTTCTCAAGTTCAGATGTCCGTGCGCTCATCTCGTCCAACTTGGTCTGTGCCTCACGGGCCTTAGCATTGGCGGCATCCACCTCCCCTTGCATCGCCTTGGCACGAGCATCGGCCTCCTGGTATTTTCGAGCAGGTACGCACGCGGTGAACAACAGGGCGAGGATAACCGCGGATCGGATGTGGGCGAAGTGCGAACGCATCTATGTACCTTTTGCTTGGTTCGATCAAAGGTGGTGCCGCCAGGCAGGCCGCAGGGCGACGGGCAACATTTTTTTTGAACAGCGCGTTGCAGTGCAACAGGATGCTAACGACGGAACGCACAGGGCTGCCCAAGGATTGGGTGTTGCGATCGGGGATCGATCTTGAGTTGCAGCAATACACCTTGCTCGCCTACCTCCAGCGGGTCGAGGCCAGCTTCAAGGAGCGCAAGCTGTACCCACACCTCGATGACCTTCGCACCCATGTGGATGAACTGCTTCGTCTGCGGCGCACCAAGGAGGAACTTTCGCATAGCATGCCGGGAGAGTTGATCGGTTTCGACGCGCGATCGGGCCTGCCAGTGCGCGAGCGTCTTGCGGATGACCGGTGGCTGGCGGTGGTCGACGAGGTGATCGATTTCGCCGTGCCTGGACTGCGACGCATGTGGAGCGAGGGGACCGGGCTCCGGCAGGAGATCGCCGGGCACATCCATTTCGCACCGGTAGGACTCTGGCCACTCTCGACCCAGGAAGGCTGGCTATTGCTGTGCTCCGGACGTGAGGCCCGTGTCTATGGTTACACGATGCCTCTGCTGCGGGACAGCCCCGAGAAGAACCACGCCCGCTACCCCTGGACACGCTATGTCACCTCGTACACCTTGGGCATCGCCTGCACCCATGAGCACATCAAGGCCGACTTGATCGAGAGGCATCGCACCTTGCCCAATCCGGCGACGTTCGTGTTCGAGACCGGTCTTCCGCTGCCGCACATCGAGACGTTCATGCCGCTGGCCAAGCAGTTGGTCTACGAGCACATCGCCAAAGACGTCTAGCGCGTTGGCCGCAGGGCGGGATCGAACCACACCTTGCGCAGATCGCGGTATTCCATGCCGTTCACCGGCAGGTCGCGCACCCAGGGCTGCAACAGGCGCACTGCGCGCTCGTGGTAAAGTGGGGCCACCACCGCCTCTTCCATCAGTCGCTTCTCAGCCTGGGCCAGCAGTCCCATCCGCGCCGATCGATCGGTGGTATGCAACGCCAGCGTGAACAGTGAATCGTAGCGCTCATCGCTGAAACGGGTGCTGTTGAGGTACGATGGCTGGGACGTGTCCGCCGGTGCGTTGCGTCCATAGAACAACGCCAGAAAATTCTCCGGGTCCGGATGGTCGGCGATCCAACCTTCGCGCCAGAAGGTCGCTTCTCCCTGCTCCACCCGTTTGAAATGCTGCTCTGCGGGGAGCACCGACGAGATCACGCGCGCGCCGAGTTCGCGCTCGAGCATGGCCTGCACCGCCTCGGCCACTTTCACATAGCCGAAACCATTGTTGTTCACCTGGAGGAATACCGTGGGAAGTCCACGGCCTCCTGGGAAGCCCGCATCCGCCAACAATTCGCGCGCACGCGCAGGGTCGTATACCGTGGTCGGGACGGTATCGTACGGATAGTCAGCGAAGCCGGGAGGTACAACTCCGTGCGTGGTCGCCACGCCCAATCCGCCGAGCACGCTGTCCACCAAGGCGCTGCGGTCGATCGCGAGGGAAAAGGCTTTGCGCACACGCCCATCGGTGAACGGCGCACGCCGCATATTGAAGCCGTAGAACTGGATCGCCATGCCCGGGATGGTTTGTACCTGGAAGCGGTCGGTGGTGTTGAGAAAATCCGTGCGGTCCACGGGTAACTCGTAAATGACGCTGAGATGACCCGCCTCGAACTCGGCCAGTTCCTTCAACTTGTCCTGCACGAACGTGTAGCGCACGGCGTCCAGGAAAGGCAGTGGGTCACCCTCTTCGTCGGTCCCCCAATAGGCCGGGTTGCGCTCCATCACCAGCGCCTCACCCTTGCGAAAACTCTTCATTCTGAAAGGACCCGTTCCCACCGGGTGCCAAAGCACCTCCTTCCCATAGAACTGCAAGGCTTCCGCAGGCCATATCCAGCAACCCTGGTGTGCCAGCACCTGCAAGAACCCCGGCCACGGTGCGGTAAGCGTGATGCGCACGTTGAGGTCATCGATCGCTTCGATGCCGCTCACACCCTCCGATGGTTGACCCGTGGCGGTGGCCTGATAGTGTGCGTTGGCGCCCGCGATGCGGTCCTGGAACAGCCAGAACATCTGGTTCATCTCCCCATATGTGCATAACGCGTTGTAGCAGTTCCGCACATCCTTCGCGGTGAACTCCCGCCCCTTGCCGCCGGCAAAGCAGGTGTCATCATGGAACAACACGCCCTTTCGCAAGTGGAAAGTGTACACCGTGCCCGTGGGATCCACGGTCCATGATCCAGCCAGCGCCGGAATGATGGAGAGATCACGCTGGTCGAATCGAACCAGCCCCTCGAAGATCTGGGCACCGATCCGGTGCGAAGCGGCCTGTGTAAGGCTTAACGGGAACAGGCTGCGCAGCTCCTCGGTCTCGTTCGCGTTGAACACACCACCGTAGAACTTGCCCCCCTTGGTCTCACGCACACGTGGCTTCTCGGGTTCGGAACACGAGGCGAAAAGGAACAACAACAGAGCGAGGTGGGCGAAGCGCATGCGACCGTCGTTGGGAACGGGCCGGTCAAATGTATCCGGAGGCCCCAACGCGGGCCGTTCATACCCGGCTGTACCATCAACAAGGCATTGGTGATGAAGCACCGACGGCACGACGCCCCGGTATGGGATAATTTTCGGTCCCGGATCCCGTATGCCTCACGTGTCCCATGGCCCATGCCGATCGACCCGCCCCCACAGCCGGTCCGCCCGTCGACCGCGATCGAGCGGCTGGCTTATGGTCATGGTCCTGTTGCTCGCGGGCAGCGGTGTGAGCGCCCAGTCCGGTTCGAACCTGCGTGAGCGCTGGGTGCGATCCACGGGCGACACGTTGCGCGTGGACACCTTGAGCCTGGTACCGGGCTCGGTAAGGCTCTTCAGCGATAGCTTGAACGAGGTGGATCCTGTGGACTACGCTATCGATCCATACACCGCGGTGATCCTCTGGAAGGGAGCACCTGATTCGGTGTTGGTGCGCTACCGGGTGATGCCGTTGTTGCTTGGGGGAACGCGCTTCCACAAGGATCCGGCGCGGTCGCTGACCGCGAGCGGTGATCACGATGATCCCTTCCGCTACACCCCCCCCCGCGCGCCGAACGACCTGATGAACGTGAACGGCCTCAACCGAAGTGGCAGCATTTCACGCGGCATCCTTTTCGGGAACAACCAGGACCTCTCGGTGAACTCCACGCTCAACCTTGAACTGAGCGGGCATATCACCGATCGGATCAGTGTGCTCGCTTCGATCACGGATAACAACATCCCGATACAGGCGGGAGGCAACACGCTCGAGTTGCAGGATTTCGACCAGGTCTTCATCAAGCTCTTCGAGGAGGACCCCATCTCACCCGGCAACAAATGGGAGTTGATCGCGGGCGACTTCGTGCTGCAACGGCCCAAAAGCCACTTCCTCACCTACCTGAAGAAGAGCAAGGGCCTGAGCTACAACACGCGCTGGGGCCTTGGTGGGGATCGCCGGATGACCACCGGGACGAGCGTTGCCATCAGCAAGGGCAAATTCGCACGCGATCTGATCCAGGGTGTGGAAGGCGTTCAAGGGCCCTACCGGTTGAGCGGTAACGACGGAGCCTCGTTCATCATCGTGCTCTCCGGCACCGAGCGTGTTTACATCGACGGCCAGTTGCTGACGCGCGGGCAGGAGAACGATTATGTGATCGACTACAACACGGCGGAGTTGACGTTCACCGCGCGCCGATTGATCACCAAGGACCGGCGGATCACCGTCGAATTCCAGTATTCCGACAAGAACTACGCACGCTCCCTGGTACGCTTCGACAATGCCGTGGAACTGGGACGCAGCACGGTACGCTTCAATTTGTACTCCGAGCAGGACCACCGCAACCAACCACTGCAACAACAGCTGAGCCCCGAGGAGCGCGAGGTGCTCAGTGAAGCCGGGGACGATCCGTTGGCCGCGACAGTGAGCGGGGTGGACAGTACCGGCTACGGTGTCGACCAGGTGCTCTACTTCCGCAGGGACTCCCTGGGTTATTCGCCGGTATTCGTTTACAACACCAACCCCGACAGCGCCCTGTACCAACTCACCTTCTCCCTGGTGGGCAGTGGTATCGGCGACTACGTGCAGCAGGAGTTCACGCCGAACGGGCGGGTGTTCCGGTGGATCGCACCGGATACGGTGGACAACGTGATCGTTCACCTCGGCGACTACGCACCGGTGCGTGTGCTCATCGCGCCACGCGCGCAGCAGCTGCTCACGCTCGGCATCGATCACCGCTTTTCCGACCGCACCACAGCGAGCGCCGAAGTGGCTTACAGCCATGAGGATCTCAACACCTTCAGCAGCCTCGACCAGGGTGATGACCAGGGTCTCGGGTTGCTTGCCCGGATCGCGCACAGCATACCCATCAGCGCGAAGGACACCACGTTGCATCTGCTCCTCGGCGGCGATGTGGAATCGGTCTCGAAGAACTTCCGCTATGTGGAACGTTATCGTGCGGTGGAGTTCGAGCGCAACTGGAACGCGGTAGGCCTGTCGCTGGACGGGGACCAGATGCTCGCAGGGGCACAAGTGGGCCTGCGCGGCAGGAAGCTCGGTCAGGTGGGCTACGGGTTGAACATGTTCCAGGTGACCGATCGGTTCAACGGATGGAAACAGGACCTGATCAGCGACCTGCACATCGGCAAGGTGGACCTTACAGGAACAGGCAGCTGGCTGAACACGACAGAGCCGCGTCAAAGTGATTTCCTCCGCCACAAAGGGCAATTGCGTTACAGGCTTCGTCCCTTTTCCGTTGGACTTCGTGACGAACATGAGCGGAACCTGTTCAGCGTGGACAGCACCGATGCGCTGCAGGCAGGCAGCTATGCGTTCCACGACTGGGAGGCTTTCGTGCAGAGCCCCGATAGTGCAAGGACGAAATGGCGCGTTTCCGGCGGACAGCGCGAGGACCATGCGTTGCGCAATGGCGGATTATTCCTCAGCACCGTCGCGACAGCCTACGCCTTCAACCTCGACCTGGCACGAAACCCGCGCAACCACTTCAACACCACGTTCACCTACAGGCAGCTCGGCATCAAGGACAGCACCTTGACCGTGCAGAAGCCCGAGGACACCTACCTCGCCCGCGTCGACTATGACCTCTCATTGTGGAAGGGTGTGGCGGTGTTCGACCTGTTCTATGAGTTCGGAAGTGGTTTGGAGCAGCGCCGTGAATACATCTACCTCCAGGTGCCCGCCGGTCAGGGATTGTATGTGTGGATCGACTACAACGGTGATGGCATCAAGGATCTGAACGAGTTCGAACTGGCCTCTTTCGGTTACGAGGCCGATTACCTGCGCGTGTATGTCCCGAGCAACACTTACGTGCGCAGCTTCAGCAACCAGAGCAGCGCATCGCTCGACCTGCGCCCCTCGGTGCGTTGGGCCGATGCGACCGGCACAAAACGCTTCATCGCGAAATTCTCCGACCTCGCCTCCATCCGCATGGACCGCAAGACCGGCACGGAGGACCTGCTCGGCGCATTGAACCCTTTCGCCATCGAGATCGCCGATACGAGCCTTACCGCCTACAATTCATCGGCGCGTAACTCCTTCTTCTACGACCGCACCAGCCGGACATGGAGCATCGACCACACCTGGCAGAGCGATCGGGCACGCACCCTGCTGTTGAACGGTTTCGAATCGCGCTCCCGCGAATTCAACACCATCCATGTGCGCTGGAACACCACGCGCCAATGGACCGCTGAGGTGGAAAGCGAACAGGGCCTCATCGCCAACGGATCGGACCTGCTCACCGGGCGCACCTATTCGATCACCCAGAAAGGACTGAAGCCCCGGGTCACCTGGCAGCCGAACACTTCCGTGCGTGCGATCCTCTCGTTCAAATACACCGAGAAGAACAACCGCGAGGAATTCGGTGGTGAGCAGGCGCTGCTCCAGGACTTCGGTGCGGAGTTCCGCTACAACACCGCGGGCAAGGGTAGCGTGCTGGTGAACGCGAACCTGGTGGACATCACCTTCGATGGCGTGGCGAACTCATCCCTGGGCAATGAGATGCTGGGCGGACTGAAAGCCGGCACGAACGTGACGTGGGGTGTGAGCGTACAGCGCAACCTGAGCAACAACCTGCAGATCGACCTCACCTACAACGGACGGCGTTCAGAAGGCGTGCCCGTGATCCACGTAGGCGGCGCCCAGGTGCGGGCGTTCTTTTGACCTACTTCAGGTTGAACGTGGCCTTGGAGACCAGCGCACCTCCCTCGTAGATCTCAATGATGTACTGGCCAGTGCGCATCTCGGATGTACCAGTCCAGAAGATGCACACGTCCACCGGCTGGTTCTGGTAGTTCACTTCGCGCTTCGCGCTGAACTCGCCTTCAACACCGTTGAAAGAGAACCGGTTGTTGCCGTCGCTCGCGGGCAGCACGGTGCCATCCGGGCTGATCACGCGCATGTAGAGGGTCTTGTCGCCCGGGTCGGCCACTTTGTTCTCCCCAAGGGTGAAGCAAGCCTTCACCATTTCGGCCTTGCTCGCACGTTCGGTCTCCACCTGCTTGCCGTTGTTGCGCATGAAGAGCGCACCCGCGGTGATCGCGGTGGTATGCAGCACGGCTCCCTTGGCGATCTTCCCCTCAAGCGCCGCCTTCTCCGTACTCAAGGCGTCCTTCTGACCTTTCACCTCCCCCAACTCCTGGTTCAGTCCTACATTCTGCGCGGTGAGCAACTGGTTCGCCTGGTTCAGTGAATCTATAGTGGCCACGTATCCCTTCATGATCCTCCGGAGCGTCTCGGCTTCCTTTTTCGCCTTGGCCACACTGTAATTGCCGCTCTTCACCTGCTTGATCAACTGTTCGATCTGGTCCTTCTGGGCAGCCATCTCGGTGGTGATCTGAACGTTCTCCGTCTTCAGGGTATCGTACGAGGCCAGCATGTTCTCCAGCAAATGCGTCACATTGTCCTTCTCGCTGCTGATCGTCGTCACCTGCTGCTGGGTCTGCTCCACCGTTTTGTTGCGCTGCATGAGCAACCAGAGCATGACCACGTTGCTCACGAGGAGCAGGACCACGAGCAACAGGAGCCCGGTATTCGAGCGGTTCTTCTTTTCGGGGGGAGCTTGCTGTTCCATGTGGGCTTGGAAATGGTGCGCTAAATTACGTCCACCGCTGGGAGCCCCCTTCGGTGAACGTTCCGCTTTTCAACAAAGTATTGAACCCGCGCAAGGCCACATTCCAACTCTGGGCGAGCGACTTCGCAGCGCTCTTCCTGCCACGCCGTTGCGCGGGCTGCGATGCAGGCCTGATGCGTTTCGAGCGGAGCATCTGCACGGCCTGTTCACGCGACCTGCCCCGCAGCCGCTTCCACGATGATGCGGAGAACCCCGTGGAACGGTTGTTCTGGGGCAAGGTGAAGCTCGAATCGGCGAGTTCGTTCCTCCTGTTCACCAGTTCGGGCATGGTGCAACGCATGCTCCACCGGATCAAATACGCGCACGATCGCGAGACGGGCCTGGTCCTCGGACGCTTGATGGCCGAAGACCTGCTCGCTTCCACACGGTTCAAGGATGTCGACACCTTCCTGCCTGTTCCACTGCATCCGCGCAAAGAGCGGATGCGCGGCTACAACCAGAGCCAGGTGCTGGTGGACGGCATGCGTCAGGTATGGGACCTGCCCAGCACGGGACGTGAACTGATGCGCGTGGTGCGCACACCCTCGCAAACACGACGGGGTCGACTGGATCGCTGGCTCAACGTGAAGGAGGCCTTCCAACTGCCCGACCCCGAAGCCCTGCGCGACCGCCATATCCTGTTGGTGGATGATGTGGTCACCACCGGCGCGACGATCGAAGGCTGTGTGAAAGCGCTGGCGGAAGTGCCCGGCATCCGCATCAGCCTCTACACCGCGGCCTGTGCCTAGACATACCTTTGGCCGCGCATGGAGGCATCACTGACCCTGCCCACGACCACGGACCGTGCGACCCTGCACGCCGCGCTGCTGCCCCAAGTGCGCGCCCTCATCGAAGGAGAGACCGACACGATCGCCGCCATGGCCAATGTGGCGGCCGCAGTGCATGAAGCTTTTCGCTGGCATTGGGTCGGTTTCTACCGGGTCGTTGGGAACGAACTTGTGCTCGGTCCCTTCCAAGGGCCCGTGGCTTGCACGCGCATCGCACTGGGTAGAGGGGTATGCGGCACCGCATGGAAAGAGGACCGCGTGCTCGTTGTGCCCGATGTGGACCTCTTCCCCGGGCATATCGCATGCAGCGCACTCTCCCGTTCCGAGGTCGTCATACCCATCCATGATCACCAAGGGCGGGTGGTCGCCGTGCTGGACATCGACAGTTCGTTGGCCGACGACTTCAGCGCCGCCGATGTGGAAGGGCTTACGGTATTGTGCCGATCGATGGAACCGCTCGGCTGATGGTGCGTCGCTACCTGATGTGGCTGCTGCCGCTCTTGATCACCGCCTGCGCGCAAGTGCGCGACATCGGCGGCGGCGGAAAAGACACGGTCGGACCGCAGTTGACCGGCGCTGATCCGCCCCAACTCAGCACCGGGTTCCACGGCGATCGTATCGTCCTGCAGTTCGATGAACGCATCAAGCTGGAACGTGTTCGGGATCGGATGCTCGTTTCCCCGCCGCTGGATGTGCCGCCGGAGGTACATATCAGCGGTGCGCGCAACGTGGTGATCGAGTTGAAGGCCCCCCTGAAGGAGAACACCACGTATTCGTTCGGCATCGGTGAGGCGGTGAAGGACCTGACCGAGGGCAATCCTGCGGCGGGCCTCACGTATGTAGTGGCGACCGGCGACGCTGTGGACAGCCTTGAGTTGCAGGGGGCGGTTGTGGATGCCTTCAAAGGCACGGCGGAAAAGGACATCCTGGTACTGGTTTATGCTGACGGGGATACGGTGGCTTTCCGAAGTGGCCGACCCGCATATGCGACACGGACCGATACAGCGGGAGCGTTCTCGCTCCAGCACCTGCGCGCTGGATCGTATGCCATCCATGCCCTGCGCGATCAGAACGTCAATTACCGTTACGACCTGCCCAATGAGGAGGTCGCTTTCATCGCCGGATCCGTGGTGCCCGGTGTGATCGACACGCTGATGCGACCGGTCACCCTGCGACTGTTCCAGGAAATGAGCGCCGTGCAACAGGTGCGCGAAGCGCGCGTGATCCCCGATGGAGCGCTTCGAATGGTCCTTGCGCGTCCGGCGCAGGAACTGCTGTTACGAGATATCGCACGAAGCGGTGGAACGCTCGCATGGTCCATCGAATGGAACATGACGCGCGACACGCTGTTACTCTGGCCATCGGACACGACCGCTCTGGAGGACGGACAGTATGAAGTGCGAACAGAGCTTGGGGTATTGGACACTGTGCGTTACCGTCCGATGGAGCGCATGCCGTTCTTCACCGGACTGAAGACGGAGACCCGGGAGAACAGCGAGGGAGCGCTTGTGATGATCAGGGCCGCGCGTCCGCTGGGAACGATCGACCGCGAGCGCTTCACGGTGATACAGGATAGCTTATCGATCCCCTTCACCCTGGAACAGGACAGCGCCGATCAACGCCTGCTCCGGCTCCGTGTGGCTATCGAACCGGGTGCGTCGGCCCTGCTAACAGTGCTCCCGAAAGCGGTGCATGATCGATTCGGAGGTGACAACGACACCTTGCGCGTGGGCATCGGTCGGGCCGCGGAACGAAGTACCGGGACCCTTCGTGTGCAGCTTGCTGGTGGTGAGAGAACGACGGGGCCGTTCATCCTCCAGCTACTCGACCAGCAAGGGCGCACTGTCCGGGAACAGGTGATACAAAGTATTGAAGCACCTGTTGTTTGGGAACGCCTCACGCCTGGCAACCATGCCCTGCGCCTGATCCACGATGCGAACGCGAACGGGCGCTGGGACACCGGCTCCCTGCAAGGCGGTGTGCAGCCCGAGGCTGTATGGCGGTACCCGGAGACGGTGAACGTGCGCGCTGCCTGGGATCTGGGGGTGGCCTGGACGTTCGAGTGAGCGGACCCCGGCGGTCGCTCAAAAACCCTTCTTCATCGACAGGAACCTTGGCTTCGGGCCTCGCGTAGAACGGCCGCCACCACCCTGCTCTTCGGTGGAGTTGAATGAAGCATAGCACTTCCCCTTCCCTTGGGACAATACGCTGGGCAAAAGCCTTGGTGCTGTTCTCCATTGCGCTGATCCATGGTGTCGCGATCGCTCAGAGCCCTACCGAGCTGCCCACACGTGGTGTGCGTTTCTGGGCGGGGTTCATGCAGAACGGGTTCGGTGCGCAAGCCTTGCGCGTGCATGTCCTTTCCACCGTTGCCACAAGCGGCACGGTGACCATCCCCCTTACCGGTTGGAGCGCCCCGTTCAATGTGGCCGCCAACAGCGTCGCCGTGGTGGATGTACCGACAAGCACGGAGAATAGCGGATCCGAAGCGGTGTTGAACAAGGGTGTGCTGGTCCTTTCACAGGATAGCGTGAACGTCTTCATCAGCAGCTACCAGAACTACACGCACGATGTTTCACAGGTCCTCCCCGAGACCTCACTGGGCAATGCTTATCGCGTGGACAGCTATCAAGGCCTTCCCAATTTCAACAACCTGCACAAGAGCGAGATGCTCATCGCGGCCACGCAGGATGGTACACAAGTGAGCATCACCCCGTCAGTGAACACACTGGGCGGACATGCAGCGGGCGTTCCATTCGTGGTGGACCTGAACGCAGGCCAGACCTATCAGGTACAGGCTGCAACGGACGTGCTCGATCTGACCGGCACGCTGGTGCAGGCAACAGCGCAAAGTGGAGTTTGCCGACCGTTCGTGGCGATCGGTGGTTCCATGTGCGCTACCGCCCCGGGTGCTTGTTCGGCCTGTGATCACATCTTCGAACAACTTGTCCCCCTCACGGCATGGGGCACACGCTACTTCACGGCCCCCGTGAACGGTGTCACTAGCAGCACCTACCGGATCCTCGCCGATCAGAACAACACATCGGTCACCATCGGCGGAGGCGCTCCGTTCACCCTGAACGCCGGCCAAAGCCACGAAGTGAACGGGACCAATACGCCGGTTTGCGTTCAGTCGACCCTGCCGGTAAGTGTGGTACAGATACTGGAAGGCTATAGCTGTGCAGGAAACGGTGACCCCGCCATGTTCATCGCATCACCCGCCGAGCGGCTTTCCCACAAGGCTTCCTTCCATACACCCACATCGCCACAACTCACCTCACATAGTGTCAGCGTCATCATCCCCACAGGAACAGCAGGCCAACTAACCCTGGATGGCGCAGCGGTGAACCCTGCGTTGTTCCAATCGTACGCGGGGTGCACCGATCGACAGCACGCCAAGGTCGTCGTCAGCGCTGGCGTGCACCGCCTTCAGTCCGCAGCGGGCTTCCAGGCCTACATGTTCGGCATGGGCTACGGTGAGAGCTATGCAGCATCCGTACACGACATCGGAGCGATCCCCGTGCAACAGGATTCCACCGTATGCGGTGGCGGACCACAGACCCTCAATGCCCCTGAGGCTCTGGTGAACGCACTATGGACGGCTGCCAGCGCACCCAGCGTCGTGATCGGCACCGGTAACAGCATCACCGTGACCCCCACCGCCAGCGAGAGCTACACGGTAACGGGCGAGTTGCCCGTAAGCGGTTGCCCACGCAGCTTCACCTACAACGTGGGCATTCCGCTCACTCTCCCCACCCTGCTTACCGCGAACGGCGCGCCGACGATCAACACCTGTCAGTACGAATCCGTGCAACTGGCATTGGTTCCGCCTCCCGATCCCGACTGGTTCCAGATCCAATGGTCGCCAGCTGGCTCATTGAGCGATGCCACGATCGCTAACCCGGTCGCGACGCCCATGAGCAGCACTTGGTACCGTGTCGAAGTGTCAAGCCCCAGCGGGTGTGGCGATATGATCGACAGCATCCTTGTGCAGGTGTTGCCGGGAGCCGTGCTCGATCTCTCCACCGCGGCACAACCGGCCGCCCTTTGTCTTGGAAGCACCTCGCAACTCGCAAGCACTACGCTGCGAGCGATCGTCCGCGATGATTTCGATGCACCACCAACAGCCATCTGGACAGCCATACAGGGAGGCACGATCAGCAATGCGTGCGGGAGCATGGCGGGAACGGCGCTGTATTTCAACGCCACAGGCCAGCGCTACGTGCAAACTATCGCGCTCAACACAACGGGAGGTGGCCATGTGCGCTTCGCATTGAAGATCGCCACAGGCACAGCACCATGCGACGATGCCGAGGCAGGCGAGGGCGTCGTGCTGGAATACAGTTTGAACAACGGTTTGAACTGGTCGACATTGAACTCCTTCAATGAGAACGCTTATCCGTCGTTCACATCGATCGATGTCCCGATCCCGCTGGCGGCCCAGAACGCGAATACCATGTTCCGCGTGCGTCAATTGGCGAACTCCGGCGCAGGCCAGGATAACTGGGCGCTGGATGTGTTCCTCGTCGCGCGATACGACAATAGCTGGCTGAACTACAACTGGTCGCCCGCGAGCTCGCTCAACAACGCGTCGTCCAGTGCGCCGATCGCAACACCCACCACCTCGGGTTGGTACACCCTTCATGGCACCGATCCTTCCGCTGGATGTGTCTATTCCGATTCGGTCTTCGTGCAGGTCGATCCCGCCTTCTCGCTCGCGGTGACACCGAACATGACCCTCTGTGCGGTAAGCGGAACGCAACTCAACGCCACACCGAGCTCAGGTTCCGGTATCACCTACGTGTGGACGCCGAACAACGGGACGCTCAACGCGACGAACATCGCCAACCCGATCGCCACACCCACAGCGACAACGACCTACACAGTGAACGCCACGACCGCGACCGGATGCACCGCAAGCGGACAGACGACCATCACTGTCGGCCAATTGTTCAGCCTGAACGTGACCACGAACAACGACACGCTGTGCCAGGGTCAGAGCGCACAGTTGAACGCTGCCGTGGGCGGAGGTACTGGTCTCAGCTATGCATGGACCGGAGCAGGACTCAACAACAGCACCATCGCGAACCCGGTGGCCACGCCTGCGGCCACAACGACCTATACCTGCACCGTGACGCATTCCGCCAGCGGATGCTCACTGAGCCAGAGCATCACGATCACCATCACAACGGGCTACACAGCGAACGCGGGTCCCGACCTGACGCTGTGCTCGACGCTGGGTCACCAACTCTCCGTGGTGCACAACGTTCCCGGCCCACATTACCTCTGGAGCCCAGCGGCCAATTTGAACTCACCCACCATCGCGGCACCAACGATCATGAGCGATGTCCCGGCCACGTACACCGTGACCATCACCGATGCGAACGGATGTTCGGTGAGCGACCAGGTGGTCATCACCCGCGCGTTCGCCAACCTTCCCGCTCAGACCCCCGTGAGCGCCTGTGCCAATACACCTCCTGTGCTCACAGCGCCCCAGCCGGGTGTGAGCTACCTATGGAGCACGGGTGCCACGACAGCGAGCATCACGCCCACGAACAGCGGCCCGCATACCCTGACCATCACGGACGCGCAAGGCTGCCAGGGTATCACCACGTTCAATGTCACGCTCTTCGCACTCCCTGTCGTCAACCTCGGCGCCGACATCGCCGTGTGTGGTGTGGGTAGCACGGTGTTGAACGCCGGGAACGCAGGAAGCACTTATCTGTGGAACACCGGTGCGACCACCCAACAGATCACCGTCACGACCAGCGGACCCTACTCGGTCACCGTCACCAATGCGAACCTCTGCAGTGCCACCGATGCGATCACTGTCCAACTGAACCCGTTACCCGTGGATGCGCTGCAGGACATGACCGCCTGCGAAACGGCACCACCAACGCTCAATGCTGGCAATACCGGTAGCACGTATCTGTGGAACACGACCGCGACCACCCAGAGCATCACACCCACAACAAGCGGGACCTATTCCGTTACGGTGACCACCGCCCAGAACTGTAGTGCGACCTTCGATGCACTGATCACACTTGTTCCCACCCTGACCGTTTCGCTTGGCAACGACACGAGTTTCTGCCAGGGAGGATCTCTGACGCTGGACGCCGGCGCGCCGGGATCCACCTACCTGTGGAGCACAGGGGCCACCACACAAACGATCAGCGTTACGACAGGCACCACCTACAGCGTGGTGGTAAGCAACGGCTCGTGCAGCGCAACAGATGCGATCACGGTGACGACCGTCACCGCACCAACGGATGCGCTCACCAACGTCACACAATGCGTCGATCAGTTGCCGACGCTGAACGCAGGGAACACCGGGTGCACCTACCTCTGGAACACCGGCGCGACGACACAGACCATCATTGCGAACACCAGCAACACCTACAGCGTCATCGTGACCAACTTGGCCGGTTGTTCCGGCACTTTCGATGCGGTGGTGAACCTCGTACAGCCACCGGTGGTGTCCCTCGGGTTGGATACCGTGTTGTGCGAAGGGGAGACCCTGGAGGTCGACGCCGGCAACCCGGGCGCGAGCTACCATTGGAGCACGGGCGTGACCACGCAGACAACGTTCATCAGCCAGAGTGGCACAGTGTCCGTGACCGTGAACAATGGCTACTGCCAGCGCACGGACGACATCACGGTCCAGTTCAACCCGTCGCCCGCGCGCATGGCAGCGAACCAGTTCTATGCCTGTCTTGATGACGAACCACGCTATGTGATCCTCGATGCCGGCAACCCTGGATCGCGGTACGGCTGGTCAACAGGTGAGACTTCACAAGTGATCCTTGCCGGAGCCTATGGCTGGTACATCGTTGAAGTGACGAACCAGTACGACTGCGCCAGCAGGGATTCAGCGAACGTGATCGAGTTCTGCCCTTCGGCCATCTGGATGCCGAACACCTTCACACCGGACGGCGATGGGATCAACGACATCTTCATCCCTGTGGGCAAGAACATCGCGACCATGCACCTCTTGATCTTCGATCGCTGGGGTGAGATGCTCTTCGAGAGCGACGACCCCACTGTGGGTTGGGATGGCACCTACAGCGGCGAGCTGGTGAAGAACGACATGTATGTGTGGCGCCTCACCTATCAGTTCCGTGAGGACAAGGACGGTACACTGGGCTTCGAAAAGCACCAGATGGGGCAGATCCAAGTGCTGCGCTAAAGCGAGAGGCTGAAGCCGTCCGCGTCCTTTTCCACAGGGAATTTCCGCCGAAAGTCCTCCAGCGCGATGCGGTCCAGGGATACCGTAGCGTTCCCCTCCGTACTTGGTTCGACTTGCGCGATCATCGCTCCCCGCGGATCGATCACAACCGAATCGCCCGTGTAGTGGATGCCCTTGCCATCCATGCCCACGCGGTTCTCTCCCACCACATAGCACTGGTTCTCGATCGCACGTGCAATGAGCAATTGGCTCCACGGATAGCGGCGCGCTTCGGGCCAGTTGGCCACATAGAGTATCGCGTCATAGTCACTGCGATTACGGGAGAAGACCGGGAAGCGCAAGTCGAAGCACACCTGCAATAGAAGCCGCCAACCGCGCCATTCCACGACCACGCGTTCCGTGCCCGCACTGTAGTGGTTGGTCTCGTCAGCAAAGCGGAAGAGGTGGCGTTTATCGTAGCTGGTGACCTGTCCATCGGGTCGCACGAAAAGGCCGCGATTGAAATACTTCCCGCCTTCGGTGATGATGACACTGCCGTACAGCGCGGCGTCAGCCTCCTTCGCTTGCTCACGCATCCATGCGACCGTTGCGCCATCCATTGTCTCAGCCAGTTGCGCGCTGCTCATGCTGAAGCCCGTGGTGAACATCTCCGGCAGAACGATGAGGTCCGTTGTGCCCTTCAAGCCTGCGAGCTTCTCGCCGAACATGGCACGGTTCGCTGCAGCATCCTCCCAATGGAGCATGCTCTGAACAAGGGTCACCCTCAGATCCGACATAGTTTCTCGATCGCTGCGTCCAAGGTAGCGTCCTGCTTCGCGAAGCAGAACCGGAGCAAATGTTGGTGGGCGGGCGGCTCCTTGTAGAACGGGGAAAGCGGAATGGTGGCCACGCCGAATTCACGCGTTACCCGTTGCGCGAAGCTCATGTCGTCCTCTTCGCTGATAGCGCTGTAGTCGGCCGTCTGGAAGTAGGAACCTTCACAGGGCAACAACTTGAACCGCGTCTTCCTCATGCCTTGCGCGAAGCGATCGCGCTTGGCTTGGTAGAGCGCTGGCACTCCTTCGTAGTTGGCCGGTTCATTCAGGTAAGCCGTGAGCGCATGTTGCATGGGGGTGTTCACGCTGAACACATTGAACTGGTGCACTTTGCGGAACTCGGCCATCAATTCCTTCGGTGCGAGCGCATAGCCCATCTTCCAGCCTGTGGTATGGAAGACCTTGCCGAAGCTGAAGATCACGAAGGCCCTCTCGCGCAGCCCTGGGTAGTTGATCGCTGAGGCATGCGGCTCGCCATCGAAGACCAAGTGCTCATATACTTCGTCACTGAGCAGGATGATATCCGTGCCGCGCAGCATGCCGGCGATACGGCGCATATCGGCATCGCGAAGGATGGTGCCCGCCGGGTTGTGCGGCGTGTTGATCATCAGCATGCGCGTCTTCGGTGTGATCGCTTGCGCGACCGCATCGGCATCGAACTTCATGTCACTCCCCAAGCGCACATGCACTGGCTTGCCCCCAAAGAGCTCTACCGTCGGCGCGTAGCAATCGTAAGCCGGATCCACGATGATCACCTCATCGCCCAACTGAACGATCGCTCCCAGTGCAGTGAAGATGGCTTGCGTACCTCCAGCGGTCACCGTGACCTCCGTGTCCGGATCATAGCTGAAGCCATAAAGCCGGTTCACCTTGTCGGTGATCGCCGCGCGCAACGTGGGCAGGCCGGGCATGGGCGCGTATTGGTTATGGCCTGCCTTCATGGCCACGTTCACCAGATCGCTCAACTTCTCATCGATCGGGAAATCCGGAAAGCCCTGGCTGAGGTTGATGGCGCCGCACTCCTGCGCCAGCTTGCTCATCACCGTGAAAATGGTGGTGCCTACGTTGGGGAGTTTGCTACGCAGGAAAAGCTGTGGCGTGGTGACAGGCATCGTGCCGAAGCTAACGACCTTATGCGGCACGAATGATCAGACCACCCCGGTCAGCATAGGGCAGGAGGCGCCGCGGAGGACCCGTTCGGTGGTACTCCCGCGCAGGGCATCAAGGAATCCATCGTGACCCTGGGTGGCCATGACGATGAGGTCCGCACGGATCTCCTTCTCAACAGCGAGGATGGTTTCCAATACATCCCCTTCCCGGGCGATGCGTGTCCACGTCCAGCCGTCGTGCTCCGGAAGCTCAGGTGACGGCATGTCTGCCATAGCACCCACATAGAGCAACGTGAATTCGATCTGCGCCGCACCGAGGTGACGGGACATGAACGACGCGGCCCGCACGGCTTGCGCAGGGTCCGGGTCCGATGTGATCGGCAGCAGGATGCGTCGCAGGCCCACAACGCCGGTCTTCGACTCTACGAAACCCGGACTCTGATGCGGCACCAACAAGGTCACTTCCTGCACAGCGCGCATCAATGGCTCGGCCACCTTCCGCTTCATCCAACCCGATCTCCCGGAGTCTTGATGGGTGGACAGGACCACGAGGTCGGCGGGATGGTCCTCCAGGTATTTCTTACAGGCCTTCAACGGGTTGCCCGCATCCACCAGCAGCTTGCGGATCCTGACCCCCAGTGCATTGAATTCCTCCACGTCGTTATCATCCTTCAGCAGCCCCCATTTCTTCAACGTTCCGCGCACTTGTGGCATGTCGCCCCAGGGATCGGACTCTTCCTTGTTGTCGACATGCATGATGGTGAGCGACGCGTGCGTCGCGACCGCTAGCCGCAGGGCGTGCAGGAAGGCCACTTCGCTCGCCTTGGACAGATCGGTCGGATGGAAGATGTGCTTGATGGTGCGCTCGGTGCTCATGGCGTGCAAGTTCGGTTTTCAGAAGGAATAGCGAACGCGTTCGATCATCAAGTCGGTCGGCTCATTCAGGTGAAGGTGGTCGTGCTAACACGGGGGAGCTTGCTCGAGATGCGGGGCCGGGTGATGGAAGTAAGCTACTTGGTTTCTTGCAAGGCCGCACGGAGCCTGAGATAAGCCTCGGTGGCGCCGTAGATGATCGTCATGACGAGAGCCAGTTCCAATATGTAGAGCACAACGACGAACGCGATCATCCCCCCATCGATCGCGTCTACATCATAGAGCAGTATCTGTGCCGGCAGGTGGATCGTCGCAAGGACAAACGTCCACTCGTCATTGTCACTTGCCGATACCAAAAGGAGAAGGGTGACCGCAAGAAAGATCAGGGCACCTACGCCGGTCCAGATCCATCGTCTGCCGGCATTGCCTTGAACCCTGTCCATTGGAAGAAGGCATTTCTGTGTCTCACACCTTCGTCACCATGAAGATGGTGGTGCCGACATGAGGGAGTTTGCTCTCAATGGTGCGATGAGTGGCGGACATCGGTACGAAACTAGTCGAGCTCAGTGGCCTCCAACCCGAGTTCGGTTCGCATGAACCGTAAAGCCGTCCGATACTCGATCCACAGGGGAACGAAAACGATCAAGCAGATCAGCACCTCCATCCCACAGCACATGAGCAATAATGTACCGCCAACTCCGAATCTCAGATAGAAAACGGTCGTCACCAAGGCGATAAGGAGGAGCAGAACCGTGAAGCCAAGGAAGAACAGACTGTTCCAGCTGAACCGGACCCGAAGGTCAGTGTCCGCATCACCGCGCCATTCACCAATGAGGCGGATTGTTGCCACGTTCAGCATTCGCGGGGTGTTGCGAATGATAAATCGGCAGGGCTCAATTTGCCCGAAATAGTCCTTGCGGGGTTTGGGTCCGAGAAAAGACCAGCGCCACTGCGTGTCGACCAGTCGCTGTAGACGCGCCTTCACCAAGACCATACTCTGCGCCCCTCTGAAATTCCTGCTCCAATGAAAAGGATCAGGAAGTCTAAGTTCCTCCTCTGGCGACAAGTTCATCTTCGCGCCGCTATTACGTCTGAGAATTGTCGGTGAACTACTCCTTCGTCACCGTCGCCACCAAGTACTCGCGGTTCAACCGCGCGATATGCTCCAGGCTGATCTCCTTGGGGCACTCGATCTCGCAGGCGCCGGTGTTGCTGCAGTTGCCAAAGCCTTCCTTGTCCATCTGCTCCACCATGGCGAGCGCACGGCGCTTGCTCTCGGGTCGTCCTTGAGGCAGCAGTGAGAACTGCGAGACTTTCGCCGCGACGAAGAGCATGGCCGATCCGTTCGGGCAGGTGGCCACACAGGCGCCGCAACCGATGCAGGCGGCGGCGTCCATGGCGTTCTCGGCATCGTGCTTCGGAATGGGCAGGGCGTTGCCGTCCACCAAGTTGCCGCTGGTGTTGATGCTCACGAAACCGCCTGCGGCCTGGATGCGATCGAACGAGCCGCGGTCGGTGACGAGGTCCTTGATCACCGGGAAAGCACTCGCGCGCCAAGGTTCCACGAAGATGGAATCACCGTCCTTGAACTTGCGCATGTGCAACTGGCAGGTGGTGATCCCACGGCCCGGGCCATGTGCTTCGCCGTTGATGAAGAGGCTGCACGTTCCGCAGATGCCCTCGCGGCAATCGTGATCGAAGGCGATAGGATCATCGCCCTTGCGCACGAGGTTGTCGTTCAGCACATCCAGCATCTCCAGGAAGCTCATGTCCTCTGAGACGTCGCTCACGGGGTAGTCGACGATCGCGCCTTTGGCGTTTGGACCGCTCTGGCGCCACACCTTTAATGTCAGCTTCATGTTGCCCATCACTTGTAGCTCCGTTGGGTCAGTTTCACTTCCTCGAACGTCAGCGGCTCCTTGTGCAGTTCCGCTTTCCCGGCTTCGCCGAGCCATTCCCAGGCCGCCACGTATGCGTAGTTGACATCGTCGCGCAGGGCTTCACCTTTCTGCGGACCATCCATCTCCTGGTACTCCTCACGGAAATGGCCTCCGCAGCTTTCGTTGCGGTTAAGCGCGTCCATGCACATCAGTTCGCCGAGCTCCAGGAAATCCGCGACACGTCCTGCTTTTTCCAGCTCCTGGTTGAACTCGCCGGGCTTGCCGGTCACACGCACGTCCTTCCAGAACTCCTCCCGGATCTGGCGGATCTCGGCGATCGCCTCCTTCAGGCCTTTCTCGCTGCGCGCCATGCCGCACTTGTCCCACATCACCTTGCCGAGGCGACGGTGGAAATCATCCACAGGCTTGGTGCCCTTGTTGTTCATCAGGTGGTCGATGCGGTCCTTCTGTGCCTTTTCAGCGGCATCGAACTCCGGGGTGTTGGTCTTGATCGGTCCGGTACGGATGTCGTCCGCGAGGTAGTCGCCCACGGTGTAAGGGATCACGAAATAGCCATCGGCCAGGCCTTGCATCAATGCTGATGCACCGAGACGGTTCGCGCCGTGATCGCTGAAGTTCGCTTCACCCAAACAGAACAGGCCGGGCACGGTGGTCTGCAGGTTGTAATCCACCCAGAGGCCGCCCATGGTGTAGTG
>JBDTNF010000145.1:0-5803 GCA_039933875.1 Flavobacteriales bacterium
TTGTCCGCCACGACCTCGAACGTGATCTCGATGGATGTGGTGCCATTGTAGATGAAGACGTTGGGCGCACGCTGGTAAAGGGCACCGCCGAACGTGCCGAGCCTGCCAAGAGAGATGATCTTGCGCATGTTCAACTTCACGCTCAGCCCATCCGTAGGGCCATCCCCGTACATGTAGTCGCCGATGAATTTCTCCTTTTCCGCAGCGGACACTTCAAGGTCGGTGGCGTGCGTGTCGGCGTCGCCCAAGCCTTCGAGATACGCGATCAGTGCCTCGTTCCCCGCGCGTTGCTGGGTGGTGATACCTTCCGAACGGAGCCCTGCCTTCACGTGCTGCAACAGGCTTATGCCATGCGGACCGCTGATACGATGTATGCCCGGTGTCGCTTCGATCATCGCTCGCACGGCGGCATGGCTTCCGAGCATGGCATAGGTGAAGATGTCCGGTCGAGCGCCATGGGCCATGAGGTATTCGGCTATGTCACGGCGCCCCACATGTGAGGCTGCACCCAGCGCTGTTTCCCAATCGCCGAAGGCCCAGTCCCATGTTGCGCGGGCCAACTCCGGTCTACGACCGACTAGCTCTTTGACACGGGCCAGGTCGAAGTGCGATGCCCCGACCACTTCGGCCACGATACCATCGTCGATGGAAGGATAGCGATGGGAGAGTGGTGGGCTTTCCGCTGGTATTCGAACGGCCTGCTTGGCGTACGCGAGCCGGGGGAGGGAGATTGCCAACAACCCGAAAATGGAACTCTTCACCGCAGCGCGTCGGGTGATGCGCTGGCTTAACGGGTGTTGATGGTCCGGTGTTCCCATGGTGCGGTCGGCTGTAGCGATGACCCGTGCTAGAACAGGTTTACAGTTTTGGGTTGATGTCCGAAGATAGGTTCAGCCCAGCGCAGGGTGACCCCCGAAGGCAGCAGTGCTGCGTGCGGTCCGACCCCGGTTTCTTCCATGCCTGCTGTTGTGCAGCTGTTTGAGTGTGCCTCACCGCACCACGCGCACGGCGGCACGACCACCGATCCACGTGCCGACCAAGGTGAACAGCCCATGTGGTAGACCTGCGAGGGAAAGATTCATGTGCGCATTGGTGGTGCGCCAGTGGCGCACGGTGCGTCCCGCGGCGTCGATTAGATCCAGCGTTCCGTTCGCGGCCTGCGGCGCGAGGGTGACCAGGAGGCGGTCGCCTTCGCTGCTGGTGCAGGCATGCAGGAGGTCCGGGGCATTGGGCGCAGCGGCGATGCCGGTGATGGCGAAACGCGGGGTGAACCGATACACGGTGTTCGGGGTGGGCACGTTGTGCAGCGCGTCGAAGTCGAAGTTGGGCACCGAATCCAGGACGACGTCGAAGGAGTTGAACTCTACCCAGAGCTTCTCGTAGCAGGTGGAGAAGTCCACCGGCATGTAAGCGATGCCGCAGAATGGTCCTGTGAGATCCGTGTATACCACGTCCGATCCGGAGTTCGGTCCATAGCGCACTTCCACCACGCCGCTCGCCTGGTGGATGGCGATCTGCCAATTGAGGTAGTTGTCCGGTGATCCACCTTCGATGCGCCAGTTCTTCCATTGCACCACCAACTCCCTATTGCCAGGTGTGCCGGTGATGGCGTAGGTGATGGCACTGCTGGCGTCCACCGCCTCGAGCGGCTGGTTCACCCCATCGACGACGATAATGTCATCGCCCACCTCGATGATGATGTAGCCGAAGATGAAGGGATAGAGCCGGTCTTGGGCGCCGAATGTGACGGGCACGTTATAGAACCAGAAGGTCTCGCCCTCCAATTCGTTGATCACCTGTGCGCCATCGCCGTCCGGCACGAAGGGAAGCCCGGTCGTGATCTCCGCGTACGGCACGATGTCGGTCTCGAAGGAGTAGGAGTTCTGGGCCGTTGCCAACACGGGGAGAAGGCCGAGCAAGGCAAGAGGCATTGCGCGGTGTCGCGCCTTGTAGTGTTGTTCCATGGTCAGGTGGTCCTTTTGATTTAGGGCAAGTATGTGGCTGCGTGAAGGACATTCGTCCCACCCTGTGATGGACCGCAGAACCAATGACGGCCGCAACGAGGACGGCGCATTCTGCGCATGTGGCGGCGAGGGCGTCGTTCGCACCGAACGCTGGTGAGCGCGTGTCGCTTGTGCGCGCAATAGGTTGGCGGAACAACATGACCGCGCGCGAACACGGCCTTTGCACAGATGCTCAATGGCGTTCGAACAGCGCGGTATTCAAATACCGCTCACCGGTATCGGCCAGCAGAACAACGATGGTGGAACCGCTCATCTGCGGGCGGGCGGCTATTGCAAGCGCCGCATGCAGCGCGGCACCGGAGGAGACCCCGCGAGCAACCCCTCCTTCCATGCTAGCGCGCGGGTGCAAGCGAAGGCCTCCTCATCAGTAACGCTGAAGACCTCATCCACGAGCGAACGATCGAGCACGGCCGGTACAAAGCCAACCCCGATGCCTGGCATCTGGTGTGGCCCGGCGGTGCCACCGCTGAGCACGGCAGCGCCAGCAGGTTCCACCGCGATGAGCTGAACAATGGGCTTGCGGCGCCGGAGTGCACGCCCCACACCGGTGATCGTTCCGCCAGTTCCCACGGCGGAGACGAAGACATCCACGGAGCCACCTGTATCGTCCCATATCTCGGGACCTGTGGTGCGCTCATGGATGGCCGGGTTCGCCGGGTTGTGGAACTGGTCGAGCATGTGCGCACCGGGGGTGGCACGCACCAATTCACGAGCGCGAGCGAGGGCATGGGCCATGAGAATGCCGGGCGTCAGTTCCACTTCTGCGCCCAAGTGGCGGAGCAGTGCGACGCGTTCCTTGGACATGCTCTCGGGCATAGTGAGGATGAGCCGGTAGCCCTTGATGGCCGAAGCGAAGGCGAGGCCAATGCCGGTGTTTCCGCCGGTGGCCTCCACGAGGGTGGCACCGGGTTGGAGCACACCGCGCTGTTCGGCATCCTCGATGAGGGCCACGCCCAAACGGTCCTTGACGCTCCCACAAGGATTGCGCATTTCCAGCTTGGCAAGCACCCGGCCGGGGAGGTCTTTCGCAAGGCGTGCCAGCTCCACCATCGGCGGATGGCCCACGGTCCTTGTCGCGTCATCGTGTACCATCGTGCTTATTGTTTTTCCCATCCGTTCCAACCTCGCACCACAAGCAGGAGCAGCTTGCCATTGCCCGGTGGCGAACGTAGGGACCCACGCAGGTGTTCCTACTTGGATCGAAGCGGAACGGGGATGTGTTGTTCAGCGCTTGACGAAGACTCCAGCCCTATGCATGGTCTCGGACCGCTAGGCACCATTCCTTTGGCCGGTGCCAAGCTTCTTCCTCCTAGTGGATCCAAACGCATCGCGATCAACCCTCATTCGTACATGCACCCCATTTCGATCATCCCAGCCACCATCCATCAGGAGCTCGCGATAGCGATCGGTCCGGATCGCATCTATGACGCGCTGTTGAGCGCAAAAGCGTTCACGGCACGCAGCGGTGGAGCCCCCGCCACGATCGATCCTACAGAGGGCGGTGCCTTCTCCCTCTTTGGTGGGCACATCACGGGGAGGAATCTGGAGCTGCTGCCGTATCAGCGCATTGTTCAAGCATGGCGGGCAAAGACCTGGCGCGAGGGAGACTTTTCAATTGTCAAGTTCGTGTTGGTACCTGAAGGAACGGGTACGCAAATCGTTTTCGACCACGTTGGTTTTCCGCCTGGTGAACAAGAGCATCTGGAAAAGGGGTGGCACGAGAACTATTGGAACCCGTTGAAGCGGACCTTGGAAGGTGCGCACGGTTGATTGATCGCCATTGCTCCCCGAAGAACAGAGCCAAGGACAATGTCCCTTCCACTGTCGAGATGCTATCTCCCAATACTAGACCGCTAATTCCTCCAATTCTGCGAACGACTTTTGTTGGCGCTCTTTGTGTCCTCTCATCCATGCGTCCAACCTTTATTACAGACAACGCTGCCTGTGCATCGTATGGTGGGCCAACCGGATCTTGCGTGCAGTAGTTACTTCTGCGACCTCCTCCAGCTCCCCGATCAGCGAGTCTTCAGAACGGATCGGAATAGCGCACATCCGTCGCCAACGCCTCGTCGGTCAAGGTGTGCAGAAAGGCTACGATCGCCGCTTGTTGGGCTGCGTTCAGCGGCAATCCTCCGGGTGGCATTTGTACCCCACGGTTCGGATGCGCTTGTATGCCAGTAGCATAGTGGTTCAACACCTCTTCCAAGGTAGCGAACCGCCCGTCATGCATATAGGGGCCGGTCAATGCAACGTTCCGCAACGAAGGCATCTTGAATGTTCCCTGGTCCTGTGCAAGTCCGGTGATCTCCCCGATCCCATTGTCCAAATAATTCAAGTCCAAGCCGTTGTTCGCTCCGAACCCAGTGTTCATACCCGAATTGTCAACGACCAGGAAGGTGTGACCTGATCCGCCTACAACAGTGGTCAAGTCGCTATGGCATTCCACGCAATCGAAGTTGATCACCAGATCCCTGCCCGCCTCTTCCTCCGGGGTCAGATCCACGAACCCGGTGGCCACGCCATCATCGTACCGCGAATTAACCGACACGATCGAACGCACGAACTGCGCAAGCGCCTTGCTGATCCGGTCGCTCGTAATTGTTGCGTCGCCAAAGGCCGCTTCGAACAACGGCGGGTAGTAGGGGAGTCCCGCCAATTTCGTCTCCAACCCGACAAGTGAGGGCATCCCCATCTCGATGGCGTCAGTGATCGGCATGAGCACTTGCGTTTCAAGATCATCCGCACGCATATCCCAGAACATCTTCTTTGCCCTGAAATACCGAGCGTTCACCGTCGGCATAGCATTGCGCCGCGTTTGCCCTCCAAGATGCCCCTCGCTCACAACCAACCCGTCCGTGAATGCCTTGTCCTGATGATGACAGGTAGCACAAGCCGTCACATCGTTCACCGACAAATGCTTGTCATAGTACAATACACGCCCAAGCGTCGCCCCCGCGTTCGTGATCGGATTGTCCGCAGGCGTATTGTCGATCAGGGGGTCATTCGTTAGCGCCGCAGCCAAATGCGCCGGCAACACCACTGTCGTATAATCGAACGGCACAGCCGGCAACTGCGGGCCACCTGTCCCACCTCCAGGTCCAGGATGCGTCACATCATCATCCTTATGACAGGCGAGCATGAACAGAACGGTGGACATCAACAACACAACTATCCCATGGTGGGCGCCATTGATGTTGGCGGATCTGTTGGCGAACATCATCTTCATGCGTTGATGGACCGAATGGTTCCGGCTACTGTAGGTATGACGCTTCGCAACCGCTGGAAGTTGGGTTGCGCATGACGAAGTGGATCCTTTTTGCAAAAGGCATCGCCCGGCTATGCGCTCACATCACCACCGGCCTTCAACTCCCCGGCCACCTTGTAGGTATTGAAGATGATGCCGGAGGGGAATGTTCTCGTGCTGATATGATCGAATGAACGTGGCGGCGTTCCCACCTGCGACTTGATGCGGCGAACGCCCTCGACGAGGTCCGGTCCAAGGCCCTCGAACCTGCCTGCCGACGAGCCCCATTCAAGACTTTTCGGGCTGTGGGTAACCGCATTCAGCCTGCCCGCCATCGGGCGGCGCAGCGCCTGCGCCCGGCGGTACTGAACTGTCATTTCAACCGTTAAGACCGTGACGCTCCAGTCCTCGGCATGCAAGGTCCAAGACCGCGAAGCACCATTCCTTTGGCAGGTGCCGAGGTTCTTCATTCCAACAGATCATTCAACACATCGCGATCACCCCACGGTGCTCACGGTTGAACCAATGGACATCG
>JBDTNF010000146.1:0-25705 GCA_039933875.1 Flavobacteriales bacterium
CACAACCTGCGCGGCTACCTCGGTGATGAGGTTTTCCGGCAGGCCATGCACGATGTGCAGACGAACTATGCCAACACCACCATCACGGCCGAAGGCTTCAAGGATGCCTTGGAAGCGGTGACCGGTGAGGACCTTGATCCGTTCTTCGATGCCTGGGTGTTCGCTCCTGGTTTCGCAGCGTTCGAGGTGCGCGATTGGGATTACGAGATCGTGGGACCAACAGTGGTCGTCACTGCGTCCATCGGCCAGAAGCTCTATGGCACCACCCAATATCACAATGAAGTGCCGCTGGACTTCACGGTCATCTCCTCATCCGGTGCTGTCTTCGAAACGAGCATCGTCGCCTCGGGACTGGAGAGTTCCGTGGTGGTCAACTGTCCGTTCATCCCGGCCATGATCGTGTTGAACCGCCACAACCGCTTGAACCAGTCGCGCATGGACGACGAGATCACGCTGGTGCCCGGCGAGACCTTCAACACCATACTGCCCTACACACAGTTCCGGATCTACGAGAACACCCTGGTGGACAGCACGCTCGTGCGCATCGATCACATGTGGTCGGGGCCGGACCAGACACCGGTGGCGGAGGATATCATCAGCCTGAGCACTACACACTATTACAACGTGGACGGCCTTTGGCCCGAGGGCACCAGCTTGCGCGGTCGACTTTACTACTACGGGAGTACCGTGAACGACCTGGACCACGACTTGATCGATGGTGATGAGACGGGCATGGTGCTGGCCTGGCGCCCGAACGCCACAGCGACCTGGCAGGTGTATTGGGACCAGACCGTGAATACGGGCTCGGTCACCAACGAAACGGGCTACATCACCATGAACACCTTGGAGAAAGGCCAGTACGCCTTCGCGAAGGGGACCATCGCCATCGGTCTTGCAGAACTCTCGGGCGACGTCGGGGAGATGGAACTGTACCCCGTGCCGACGGATAGGGACCTGACGGTCAGTGGATCGGCACCCGGGAATTCGACCATCTGGTTCGACGTTTTCAGCACGGAAGGGAGGCTGGTGCAACGTTCCACGCAGAAGGCCGCGGGTGCGTTCACGTCCACGCTGGACCTGTCGGATCTGGCGAAGGGCACATACGTGCTCCGGGCCATGACCACAACGGGCAAGCTGATCGGTACGCGTCGTTTCGAGGTCGCCCGCTGATCAGCGCACGAGCCGGATGTCCTTCAACGAGATCGGGCGCAAGAAACCCATGTACCCGGTGGGGCAGGGGCTGGGTGGTTATCTGGCCAAACACGGCCGTGCCTTGAGCCTGCCGCTGGCGTACGATGAACTACAGCGGTTCGATGGGCTCATGCCCCAATACAACGCCAGCGGGAAAGAGACCCTTTGGAACACGGTGCTCCTCCGGCCCGGTGAACAGGAGGAGATGCACCAGCGGTTGGTGGAGACGTACCAGGTGCTGATCGCCGACGGGCGGCACATCGATCATCTGCAGGTAGCGGGCATCGACCTCTGTCCGTATGGCAATTCACAGCCCTTCCGCATCAAGATCCTGAACCGGATCAACGACAACCACGACTATTACTACATCAAGCGCACCGATTCCAGCCGGGTCTACGGGCTGGAGTTGGAGCACCTCCTGTCCCCGAACCGCATCAACTACCTGGTGGAGGGACACACCCTCGTGGAGGAACACATCATCGGGGTGCCTGGTGATTCCTTCATTGCGGAACCGGCGCGCTATGGTGGGGTGATGAACGAGGTGCGACTGAGCAAGGAGTTCGTGAAGTTCAACGAGCGCTGTTTTGTGCGGCTGCTCGGCGATATGCGGGCCTACAATTTCGTGGTGGACGTGATCCACGACCTGGACCAGGTGCAGTACAGGATCCGCTCGATCGACTTCGACCAGCAATGCTATGAGGGGCGGATGCGGATCTACCTGCCACAGTTCTACAAGGAGAACCTGGCCTATGTGCGGTTGACCCAGGGGGTGATCGGCCCGGAAACGGCCGAGCAATACCGCAACGAGGAGCGATCGCTGCTGCGTCGGCGTTACAAGCTGGCCCAGGACACCTTGGAGGAATTGCTCGGCGTAATGCGCGACGATGTCATCTCCACGCCGGAGAACCTGCACGAACTGGCCGGTGAACTGGCGCACCACCACAAGGATGCGGGGCTGGCCAACAGTCGCAGCATGGGCGAGTTGCTGACCAGGCACTTGCACGCCTGTCTGGATCAGATCGGCTAAGCCGGA
Organism: Flavobacteriales bacterium; assembly: GCA_039933875.1. GTDB lineage: Bacteria > Bacteroidota > Bacteroidia > Flavobacteriales_F > PHOS-HE28 > PHOS-HE28. The sequence goes on from JBDTNF010000146.1 coordinate 2,225, forward strand.
TCTTGACCACCGCGGGGATCGGACGGAACGGGTGATCCTTTCGACCGGACCGTAACCTCCATCGACGAGTCGCGTACCAGCCCCCCGAACGGTCTGGGAAGGCCGTCGAAAAAGCTTGATCATGACCCGAAAGATCCTCCTCCTTGCAGCTATCGTCGGTACACTGCACGCCAGCGCCCAGGTGATCACCTACGATTGGCTCAATGTCATCTGTAGCGGAATGATCAACTGCGACGAAGGCTGCTCGGCCTGCAATATGCCGGTGGATGCCCCCGGTGTGTTCATCGGTACGAACGTCGCTTGGCTTGGTGTCGGCACCTGCCCGTATCCCGTCGCCTCAGGGGATAATGCGATCTACTCCACAGGCTGGACCGAACTGCCCTCGACCACGCAGTCCATCCTCCTTTCCGGCATCGCCACCACCGAATTGCACATCGACAGTATCATCATCCGCCACGCGGCATGGGAGAACGGTCCGCAGCGGGCCAAGATCCTCTTCACACCTAACGTGGCGGCGGCGATGGTCGAGATCGGTGATGTGACCTCCACGCCGGAGTTCACCACCTCGGTCTTCACGGACCTGGGCTGCCTGGAGATCCCTGAGGGTTCCTCCATGGCGACCTTCCAATTGAAGGTGATCCCCTACCAAAGCGCCATCGGTGGTTGGGCCCTGGATGAAGTGCGCATCGTCGCCACGCCCTGTGAGGCATCAGCCGTGGGCATCCACGAGATCTTCAACACTTCGCAGAACGTGGGGCCCTACTTCGATATCCTCGGTCATCCTGCCGCCAAGAACCCGGCGCCCGGTGTGTACATCGGACCGAAGAAGCAGGTGCAGGTGTTCTGATCCGGTTTTTCCGCGGGAAGTACCTTCGCGTACTTTTCCATGCGACAGATCTTCTTGCGGTGCATCCTTTTCATCGCACTGCTCTCCCCCCGCTTCACTTCTCAGGCGCAGGACCCGCTTCAACTGGAGCTGGTGCCTTGGGCCACCAACCTCGGCCTCGCCCTTGATGTGACCAACTGCGGCGACAGCCGGTTGTTCGTGGCGCGCCAGCACGGCGTGGTCTCCATCATCACCGACAGCATGCAGGTGCTGCCCCTCTCGTTCATGAACATTGGTAGTCGCGTGCTGAACAATGGCGAACGGGGCCTCTTGGGCATGGCCTTCGATCCGGATTACGCCACCAACGGGTTCTTCTATGTGAATTATGTCGCCCCGGTGGGCGCCAACGGCACCACGCGGATCTCGCGTTTCCACGTGAGCGCCGATCCCAACCGTGCCGATACCGCCAGTGAGGTGGTGTTACTCTCCTTGGTGCAGCCTGACCCGATCCATCAGGGTGGAGGCATGGTTTTCGGTCCCGATGGTTACTTGTATATCGCCTTGGGTGATGGAGGTGGGGCCAGCGATCCGAATTCCTTTGGGCAGAACTCCACGAACCTCTTCGGCACCATCCTGCGCATCAAGCCGGAACCGGACAGCACCTATTCCATCCCGCCGGACAATCCGTTCGCGAACGCAACGGATGGGAAACGACCTGAGATCTGGGCCTATGGCCTTCGCAATCCCTTCCGGATCGGGATCGACCCTGCGAACGGAGACCTCTGGATCGGCGATGTGGGGCAATCACTGCGGGAGGAGATCGATCACTGGCCGGGTGGGGACAACAGCGGCCCCAACTTCGGCTGGCGCTGTTACGAGGGCGATGCGCAATTCATTTTCGATGGCGTATGCAACACGGACAGCACCTACTTCGAACCGGAAGTGGTGCACACCCATTCGGTGCTTGGCGGGAATTTCTGCGCGATCATCGGGGGCGAGGTCTATCGGGGGGGGCTTTATCCGCACATGGCCGGGAAGTACCTGTACACGGATTTCTGCGCGGGCGAACTGCGCACCCTCACACCGGATGGGCCAGGTTCATGGGTCGATTCCCTCGCCCTGGCCAGTGGCATCGTAGGGATGTCGTCCATCGGTGCCGACATGAACGGCGAGTTGTACGCCACCAACGTGAGCATTGGGAAGGTTTACAAGATCAAGGACCGTTGCCCGATGGCTCCTCCGGTGGTCACGCAGGACGGCGGGTTTTTGATGAGCACCGTAGCGACGAGCTATCAGTGGTATTTCGAGGGTGAAGTGGTGCCCGGGGGTACCGAACAAACGATACTCCCCGCGCAAGTGGGTAACTACACGGTGCAGGCGACCTACGGGAACGGGTGTGTCAAGACCTCCGCTTCGTTCTTCTACCTGATGACCGGTGCCATGGGATCGACAACCTCGCAGGTGCGGATCCTTTCACTGCCGGTTGCTGCGAACCTCCAACTGGAGCGTGGCCCAAGTGAGCCCGCGTGGTCCATCGTGCTGCGCGACATGACCGGTCGTTCGATACGCCGGTCGCCTTGGTCCGCCGGGATGGATCGCATGAACATCGACGTGAGCGGCCTGCCGTCGGGACCGTATATCCTGGACATCACCCTTACCGACGGCCGCCCGGTGCTTCGGGCCACCATCGCGGTGGAGCACTGAGCATCACGCCCGCCGCCGTGCGCGCGGATGGAACTGCAGGATGTTGCTGCGTAGGTATTCGCGATCCAGATGCGTATAGATCTCAGTGGTGGTGATGCTGGCATGACCGAGCATTTCCTGCACGGCGCGCAGATCCGCGCCACCTTCAACAAGGTGCGTGGCGAAGGAGTGCCGGAAAGTGTGGGGGCTGATCGTCTTGCGCACACCGGCGCGCGCTGCCAGGCGTTTCACCAGGTTGAACACGGAGACACGTGAAAGACCTCCTCCGCGAAAATTGAGGAACACAAGGTCTTCCGCGTTCTTGCGCAAGGGCAGGTGCACCCGTTCATCCGCCAGATAACGCTCGATGTGTTTGATGGCCTCCGGCCCGATCGGCACCAGCCGCTCTTTGTCGCCCTTGCCCACCACCCGGATAAAGCCTTCGCTGAAACGCAGCCAGGACAGGCGCAAGCCGCACAGTTCGCTCACGCGCAAACCGCATCCGTAGAGCGTTTCCAGGATCGCCTTGTCGCGGTGGGCGCGGGGCTTGCTCATGTCGATGGCCTTCGCCATCGCATCGATCTCGGCCACGCTGAGGAATGTGGGCAACTTGCGGCCAACGCGTGGGCTCTCGATCAATTCGGAAGGATCCTCGGTGATCACCTTGTCCCGGCTCAGGCTGCGGTAGAATCCGCGCACAGCGCTCAGCAACCGCGCCTGGCTCGTCGCGCTGAGCCCTGTCTTGGCCACGCTGGTCACGAAGGCCTGCAGATCGTCCAGATGGATCCGCTCCGGTCCGAGCGGGGGGCGCTGACCATTGGCGAAGTCGCGCAATTTGCCCACATCGCGCAGATAGGCCTCAACGGTTCGGTCGCTCAACGAGCGTTCCAGTTTCAAATGCATGCGGAAGTCGGCCAGCGCCGGGTCCCATTCCATGGGAGCGAAGTTCCGTCCATCCATCACCGCGCATCGCGGATCCCGACGTCAACTGCCAACGCTGGCTTGTTCGATCCAACTGTGCGAGGCACGCAGAGGTTCCTTGCCTTTGCCGCGTTCATCCGACCTTTGCGTTCCCATGCGCATCCTCATCCTCAACGGACCGAACCTGGACCTGCTCGGTACGCGCGAACCGCACATCTACGGTTCCCGTTCCTTCGAGGACTACCTCGGCGATCTGAAGAGCGCCTTTCCGGGTGTCACGTTCACCTACCAGCAGAGCAACGTCGAGGGCGAACTCGTCGATCGATTGCGCGGATCCATTGCGGACCACGATGGCGTGGTGTTGAACGCCGCAGGCTATTCCCACACCAGCGTTGCGCTTCGCGACACCATCGCGGTGCTGGCGATCCCCGTGGTGGAGGTACACATCAGCAACATCCATGGCCGTGAGGAGTTCCGGCGACACACGCTCACAGGCGGTGTATGCGTCGGCGTCATCACGGGGTTCGGGCTGGAAGGGTACCGCCTCGCGGTGGACCACCTTCTTCAGCGCACCTGACGGAAGCCGTCGGCATCGAGTTGCTGGAACCGTTTCCATCCCAGGATGAAACGGTCGTAGGCGATGCTCCGGTGATAGCGCCCGGTCAGGTCGGGGTTGCGTTCCGTTTCCAGCAGCGCGTGCCGCTGGCGGACCACATGAGGCAGGCGAAGGAAGAAATGCCAATGGGCTCGGGCCACCTGCCAGGTGTGTTCCGCGTGGCCTTCGAACAGGAATTTCCAACCGGCGAAACCGTCCAGGACCAGTCGGCGCAACAACCACCACCACGACCAGCCGTTGTGCAGGTTCTTGGTGAGCACGATCAGGCTGTTGCGGAAGTTGAGATAGGTCTTGCGCGGACTGCCGTAGCCAAGCGCCCCGCCGCCCACATGGTATACCGTGGCCCGGCTGGTGTAGCCGATGTGCCAGCCCGTGCGGCGCATCCGCCAGCACAGGTCGATCTCCTCCATGTGCGCGAAGAGTTCCGCGTCGAAGCCGCCCGCTGTGTGGAACGCTTCGGCGCGCACGAGGAAACAGGCGCCGGTGGCCCAGAACACCTCGCGTTCATCGTCGTATTGCCCCTGGTCCATCTCGGTGAGCTCGAAAATGCGGCCACGGCAGAAGGGGTAACCGTTGCGATCGATGAAGCCACCCGCAGCACCAGCGTGTTCGAAACGGTCGCGGTGGGCGTGACTGAGCACTTTCGGCTGGCAGGCCGCCATCTCCGGGTGGCGGTCCAGGTAGGCGTTCATCGCTTCAAGCCAGCCCGGGGTCACTTCCACGTCGCTGTTCAGGAGCAGGTAACGCTCGGCATCCAACCCGTGCAGTGCTTCGTTGTAGCCGCCCGCGAAACCATGGTTGTGGTCCAGCACGATCGTGCGGACCCCGGGGTGTGTGCGGTGCAGCCAGTCGACAGAACCGTCGGTGCTCGCGTTGTCGGCAACGATGATGTCGGCGTCAGGCGTATGGCGCAGCACGGTGGGAAGGAATTTCTCCAACCAGTGCTTTCCATTCCAATTCAGGATGACGACAGCAGTGCGCATGGCCACGGGAAGCGGCAAAGGTGGCATAACGGCCTCACCTCGGATCACCTCGGGTGCTCGAAGAGTTCGAGGGTGCGCGCCCCGCTCTGGCTGTCGACCGGTGCCGACTGCACATTGGGATTGGCCACGTTGCGCGAGTGGAGTTCCTGGTTCCAGCGCGGGTTCTGGAGTTCGCCCGGCACCTCGCTGTGCAACAGCACGAAACAATTGCTGACCAGGTCGGGCTGGTAGAAGACGAACCGCCGGTTGGTATACTTGCCTGCACGGTAGTAATGCCAGATCGTGTAGGGGTAGGCGTCCAACTCGTTCAACATGTCCATCATCGTGTTGGGCGCGCCGTACTTCAGGTACACATAGCCACGGTCGGTCTCGTACCCTTCCATCACCCGGCAGCCGAAGAGCTTGTTCACCTTGATCACCTGCGCGCGGTAGTCACGCCAGGCCTGCTCGGGATCCTGGCTGCGGTTCGCCCAGAAGCTGTAGAAGAAACGCTTCATCCGGTCCATGTCCCGGTCCTTCCATTGGTCGTCGATGATCTTGCGCTCCAGCGGATCGGCGATCGGGCGCAGGCTGTTGATGTGTTCGGCGAGCGAATCGGCGCTGTTGAACGCCCCGGCGAAGGTGGTGCTCAGGTCCAACTGGTCCATTGACTGCAGGTCGTAGTCGTGGTGGATCGGGTTGTTGCGTTGGAAGAATTGCTCCCGCCGGGCAACAAGCTCACCCTTACGGTCACGCACTTCAACAGCCAGGAGGTAGTTGCCCGAGGGCAGGGAATTGATGTCGAACTGGGCCATCACCGGTTCAACGGGTCTGGCCTTGGTGCGCTGGCTCTTCTTGTACTGGCCGAAGACCACGGGCTTGTCAGCGTTCTCGATCTGGTAGCTGAGCAGGTATAGGCTGTCCGCCCCGAACCGTGCATCGCTTCCGTACACCTCGGCATAGAAGTCGAGCTTGGGGATCGACGCCGGGAAGTAGTCGCTCAGGAGCGGCACCACCTGGTACCCAAATTTGGCCCCGACCCCTTCGGCACCTGGTTCGATCCGTTCCGCGAACATGATGTCGGAGATGGACACACCCGGGCTGAGCAAGCCCACGGCTAGTGGCGCGCTGTATCGGGTCACCGTGGTATCGGTGCTGTTCAGGTCGCGAAGTTCGATGCTCAAGTCGTACACGCCCGACGCGAGATCGAAGAACTCCTGATGCAACAGGTCGTATTGCAGTGAATCCAACCGTTCAGGTCCCAATACTTCGGTCTTCGCGAACGCTTTGATCACGCCGTTCTGCTCGATAAGGGTGAGGGCTTCCACACGAGCCTGCATGAAACCCGCCTGGTTCGCAACGGTCACGGCTGTACCACCCAGGATGGCCATGTTCACCTCCACGCGAGGGCCGCTGCCCGGAACATGGAAGGTGTGTGTTTCCACGACCAGGCCTACGGCGGCTTGAGCGACCATGGACAGGAAGCAGGACACGGCGACAAACGATGATCGGGGCGTGAACATGCTTCAAAGCTACGACCTCAGGCAGCGCGGTTCGGACCGTTCGTTGGGCAGGTATGACCGGTGGCGGATGGAACAGGCTGAAGGGGATGGATGGTTGAGGGGGCATCAAGACCGTCCGTGACGGATCGGGCAAGTCCGCTCGCTCCAGTGCATGAACAAGCCCCGCTTGCGCGGGGCCTTCACTTGGCGGAGAGGGAGGGATCGCCATCGGAACGGCCATCCCAATGGGGGGCGTCGATCGTTGATCCGTACTCACTTCGTTCGCTGGATCATTTGTTCATCTGCTTGTCCAAGCCGCGCTTGTCCCGCATCTGAACAAATGATCCGCCCTATCGGGCGGATCAACGATCGGCGGAGAGGGAGGGATTCGAACCCCCGTTACCCGTGAGGGTAAAGCGGTTTTCAAGACCGCCGCATTCGACCGCTCTGCCACCTCTCCAAAGCGGAGCGCGAAAGTAACGCGATCGTTCGCCCGCCCTCCCAAAGTGAGGCAGGCTCGCCGATCTTTGGCGCCATGGGTCACCTGAGCATGGAGTTCCTTGGCACCGGCACCAGCCAGGGCGTGCCTATGATCGGTTGCGCCTGCAGCGTCTGCCGCAGCGATGATCCGCGCGACAAACGCTTGCGCACCTCGGCATTGGTGCGGGTGGGAGGGAAGGCCCTGCTGATCGATGCGGGCCCCGACCTGCGCCAGCAGATGCTGCGTAGCGATGTGCAGGAACTGGATGCCGTGCTGCTCACCCACGAGCACATGGACCACATCGCCGGGATCGACGAGTTGCGCGCGTTCAATTTCCGGCAGCAGCGGCCGATGGACATCCATGCCAACGCCGCGACCCTCGCCGCTGTGCGACGCATGTTCCACTATGCGTTCTCCGAAGAGCGTTACCCGGGAGTCCCCGAACTGCGATTGCACACCATCGATGGTGTGGAGTTCAACGCAGGAGGGGTCGGGGTGCGGCCGTTCGAGGTGATGCACTACTCCATGCCGGTGCTTGGGTTCCGCATCGCTGGGCTCGCCTACATCACCGATGCCAAAACGATCAGCGCCGAGGTGATGGCACAGTTGAAAGGGGTGGACACCCTTGTGCTGAACGCCCTGCGGAAGAAGGAGCACATCTCCCATCTCAGCCTCCCACAGGCGCTGGAAGTGGTGAAGGAGATCGCTCCCCGGAAGGCCTATTTCACCCATATAAGCCACATGTTGGGCACCCATGCTGAGGTGAGCGCTGAATTACCCAGTGGGGTTGAACTGGCCTACGACGGCCTCGTCGTGGACGTCCCCGCCTGAAGGGCGCCCCAAGAATGGTGCACCGGCCACATTGCGCGGCGAGGTGCCATTCGCCAACTTCGCTGCCGCCCAACCCCTTCCCCATGCGAAACAGTACGCGTACCCTCTCGACCCTCGTCTGCCTGATCTCCCTTGGTCAACTGGCCTCGGCGCAATCCAGTGCGGCCAGCCGCGAGGTGAACTTCATCGCGGACATCCACAAGACACCGGATGTTGAATGGCAGACCGAACTGCGCCAACACAATGGGTGGCGAGGGTTCGTAGCCCAACATCCGCAGTGGGTGGTCGAGTTCAATGAGGCCAGCGGCATGCCCCGCCGTGCGTTCGGTCCGCCGATCGCTGTGGAGGGTGCGAACCCCGATGAACGTGCCATGAACTTCATCACGGGCGAACTGGCAGGCTTCGGTCTTCCTGTGCAGGAATTGGTGCCGATGAGCACCGCACCCGCGAACAAGGTGACCTATGTGCACTTCGCGCAGAAGCATGTGGGTCTTCCCGTGCTCTTTTCACATGTTATGGTGAAGCTCGATGCGCAGGGGCACGTGATCGCCTTCGGTGCGGACACCTTCGACGCGAGCATCGTGGATATGCAACCGATGATCGGTGCGGGTACGGCCGCGACCACCGCGAGCGAAGGATTGTCGGGCGTAACGACCACAACGGACGAAGGCCTGCGGATACTTCCGGTCCCCAACGGCCACACGGTGGATGTGCGACTCGTGCACGAGGTGACCGTGCGTACTGCCAGCGGAACACCTGGCCGCTACCAGTGCTGGGTCGATGCGCACACCGGAGCGCTGCTCCACCGCCAGAACCTGGTGGTGAGCGAACACGACCACGGCGATGGTGCCGATGACGCGGCCGATGTGCAGGTGAACGGCAGCGTATACACCGACGGTGCGCTGGGACCACTCACCGTTGAAGGGCTGCCGGATCTCCGCACCACGATCAATGGCAACTTCCTTTTCGCCGATGCGAACGGTTTCCTGCCCACAGGAGTGGCTGGACCGGTGAGCGCCACGTTCCAATTGCGCGGCCGCTGGTCGATCGTGACCTCCGGTGGTTCGAACCCGGACTTCGTTTCAACGCTGAACGAAGGATCGAACACCGTGAGTTTCGATGCGGATGCCAACGTCCGTGAGCGTACGGCCTACTACCATGTCAGCAGCATCCACAATCACGGGATCGCGGTACTGCCTGGCTTCACCGGCATGGACATCGCCCTGCCGACCAAGGTGGACGTCTCCACGGCAACGGACAGTTGCAACGCCTACTACGATGGCGCGTCGATCAACTTCTACGCCCAGACCCCCGGCTGCCGGGCACTCTCACTCTATGGCGATGTGATCTACCATGAATACGGTCATGGCATCAACGACAAGTTCTACCAGAGCCAGGGCGGGGCCAACTTTACCAACGGTGCGATGAACGAAGGATATGCCGACGTCTGGTCGCTCACGCTGACCGAGAACCCGGTGATGACCCTGGGTTGGAAGATCGGTTACCCCGATTCGTATATCCGGCGCTACGACATGGACCCGAAGGTCTATCCCATCGATCTCGTTGGAGAACCCCACCGCGATGGCGAGATCATCGCTGGTGCTTGGTGGGACACCTACCGCCTGCTCGGTTTCGATATGTCGCTTACCCTCCAACTCTTCTCCGATGCGTTCCCGGGTCTTCAGGCCACCGCTGCGAACGGTTTGGAGGGGCAGGCCTATCGCGATGTGCTGCTCGATGTGCTGCAGGCCGACGACGATGATGGGAACATCGCCAACGGAACACCACATGGTCTGGCGATCGTGGAGGCTTTCGCGATCCACGGCATCACACTGTTGAGCAATGCGCAGTTCACGCACACACCGGTGCTCGCCGCATCGGAAGCGAGCCCCATCGCCATTAACGCCACGCTCAACCTCACCTTCCCCTTCAGCACCTACGTCGATGGTGGCGACTTGCACTACAAGGTCAGCACAGCTTCTTCGTGGACCACGGTTCCGTTGAACGTTGCTGGTTCGAACTACAGCGCACAGATCCCGGCGCAGCCATCGGGCACGATCGTGGCCTATTACCTCAGCGCACAGGATATTTATGCGAACGCGTTCAGTTCCGTGTTACCCGCCGGCGCACAATTCGAGGACGATACGTACCTGCCGTTCTATACGCTGGTCGGCTTCGATCTGCAGGCGACCGAGGACGGTGACAACTTCAGTCAGTTCGGCAACTGGAATACCCCTGTCGCTGGGGACAATGCGACCACGGGTCAATGGGAATATGGTGTGCTCATCGGTTCCTATGTGACGCCCGGGGATCCCAACAGCATCGTGCAACCTGCCGAGCAGCACACCGTCGGTGGCGAGCTGTGCTTCTTCACCGGTAATGCGGCAGGGCCCAATGAGAGCATTGGCGCGAACGATGTCGATGGTGGGAAGACCACGATCATGAGCGATCCGATCAACTTGAGCGGGTACTCGAACCCCGTGTTCACTTACTGGCGTTGGTACACCAACAACTCGGGCGCGAACCCCAGCACCGATTGGTGGCAGGTATCCATCAGCGGCAACAATGGATCCACGTGGGTACCGGTGGAGAACACCAAGGGCACCGACCGCAGTTGGCGCCGCAAGGCCTTCCGCGTGCAGGAGTACGTGACTCCGTCGGCGAACGTGAGGATCAGGTTCGTGGCGAGCGACAGCCTGCGACCCACGATCCAACTGAACGGTGGCAGCCTTATCGAAGCCGCGCTGGACGATATCCAACTGTGGGATGGCGATGAGAACACCACCTCGGTGGAGGAGGCCGGGGATATCGTAAGTGCCGTCTATCCGAGCCCGGCCAACGATGCCTTGAACGTGGTGATCACCGCGACCGACTTGCGCGCGCTGCGCATGGATGTGGTTGATCTTACAGGGCGTGTTGTGCTTACGCCTTCGGTCGCGAACCTTGTCGCAGGCCAACCGCATCGGATTGATACGCGCGGCCTTGCGGAGGGACAGTACGTGCTTCGGCTGGTCTGGGAGGGTGGTCGCAGCGAGCGCGTGTTCAACATCATGCGCTGAGCCAGAGCCCACCTGAGCGAAGGCCCCGGTCCACCGTACGGCGGACCGGGGCCTTCGCATTCAGGGCACGAGGATCCGTTGGGTCCAGCGTGCGCCGTGTCCCTGAAGGCAGACCAGGTAGATCCCTGCGGGAAGCGGGGCCAGGTCCACGGCGGTCGATCCATTGATAAGGTGCTGTTCTTCCGACAGGCGTCCCGTGGTATCCATCACGCGCAATGCGTTCCATGCCCCGGCGGGTAGTTGCAGTTGTCCATCGGCGTGCAACGTGACGTTCTGCTGTTCCGCTATACCGGTGGTCAACGTTTCGAAAAGGATGTTGAGGATCTCCTGATCACTGAGGCCACGGTCGTAGATGCGCACATCGTCGAGCCACGCGGAGATGGGAGCGAAGCCTGTGCTCTGTGCACCGAGTGATGCCGGTGCCTGAGGCGCGTAGCCGACCGATCCGGTCTTCGTCGTGTTCGCCATCAATGCCCCGTTGATGAGGATGCGCATCTCGGCGCCGTCGTACGCAGCGACAATGTGGTACCAGTTCCCACCGAAGAGGGAAGATGGCGCGCTGGTGAGTTCGGTCATCGTCCCACCGGCGGTCAGGCGGAAACGGATCGCGGTGGCGTTCACGAAGGCCAACGACCAGATATGATCGCTAGCTAGTGGGCCTAAGGTCTTGGCGATGAGTGTGCGTTCCATGCCAGTGACGAAGTCGGGTTTCACCCAGAGCGAGATGCTGAAGCCGGTTCCACCGGTCAGGTCGCATCCACCAAGCAGGATCCGATCATCGACACCATCGAAGCGTGCGGCACCATCGTGATGGCCGCCTGTGGGGTCCCATTCCACACCGCTTTGCAAACTGCCGTTGGAACCACCGGCCGCAGCGTAGGCCACCGTGCCGCTGCTCTCATCCAATGGCCAGTAAAAGACGGGACCTTGCGCCAGCACCAGTTGGCTAAGGAATGGAAAGGTGAGCAGCAGGTGTGAGCGCAACATGGGAATTGGGCTTCCCGATGCGGAACGAAGGGGGCGATGAAGGGTTGGGAACTTTCGACCGATCTTGGTTTAGTCGCACACCGAGGGAAGGGAAAGATCGCCGGATCACACGAACGCCCGGTCCTCCTGCAGACAGGCAGCGAGCTCGGTGTACACCGCGCGGATCTTGTCCTGTGATGGTCGCTTACCCGTGCGCTTGAGAATGCGCGACGCCAGGCTGCCGTGTTCGAGGATGTGCGCGATGTGCTGGCGGGCGCCTTCGCTCAGGTCGCCATAGAGTTCCACGAAGAGGTGCTGCCACAACTTCATCGCGGGCATCTGTTCCTGCTTCATCAAGCCGAACATCAGCAGGTAGTCCTTGTTGGCCACCACGGTGGCGTCCGCGTTCTTGATCGTGCTGAGGAAGATGGCGAGCAGATCGTCTTCGGACCAGGCGCGTTGCAGGTAGGTGCTCACCCAGCGTCCGCTCGTCAAGGCCTTCAGCACGGCCATCAAGAACTCGGCGATGGCCAGATCGGCGCCCACACATTCCTGGCTGTCGATCACGCGGATCTCGATGAGGTCGCGCTCGAAGCGCGGCACCGCGCCGCGTGTGTTCATGCTCTGGGCATCGAGCAAGCGCGTGGGATCGTGCGGTGCGAGTGCCTGCGCGATGGGGCTGAGGATCTCGCGGTAGTAATCCTCCTGTGCATAGACCGGCTCAGGGATGAGCGAACCCATCAACTGCGGCAGCTTCTCCTGCGCGTGCAGGTAAGCCTCCATGCGCGCATCGAGGAAGCCTGTCACCTTCCCTTCGAGGATCGGCGAACTTGCTGCCAGTGCGGGGATGATCGGCAGCAGCAGCCGCACTGCCGCGTGCAGCTTGCTGAACTCGTTGTCGTTCGCGTAGTGCAGGTTCAGGTGCGTGCTCTGGATATTGCTCCAGCCGTGCCGCTTACAGTTGAAGATGCGGTCGCAGAGCGTGTAGCTCTCGGTGCGTGCGTGGGACCAGAGCACGGTCTCCTTCGCCGGATCCATCAGCGGGTGCGCGCCGGTGGGCAGCAACATCGCATTGTGCTTCTCCAATGCCGCATTGATCACCTGCACTTCACCGACGAAACGCTTCCGCCATTTCGGGAGCTTCTTCGCCGGCTTCGCGTTGCGCACTTCCACAACATGGTTCACCAGCTCGTTACGCCAGGCCATGTTCTCACGTGGCATATCGCCGGTGGCCGCATCGCCGAACTCCCCGAAAAGCACGTCCGCCAACGGCAGCACCTTGAGCGTGGTGCGGTCCACGATCATATGCTCCAGTTCGATGCCACAGGCTTCGAAAAGATGGTATGGCTTGAGACGTCCGGGCATGGCTTCTGCGCCAAAGGTCGTTCGCCGGGCGCAAAGGACCGGTTGCCCACGTCAGTTGTGCTTAGCGCGCTACCCGGGAGGATCCATACGGCGATCCATTGGTGAAGGCCCCAGCCGATTGGCCCTTATAGGTAGCTGAGCCACCACTTCTCCCGGTGCCTCGCACGGTAGTCCCCGTACCAGCGGCAAAGGGGATAGAGCGCCAGCACGACCCCGATCCAGACGGCGTACACCGCCCAGAGCGGATAGCCGTAGGTCGCCAGGGAATCGCCGAGGAAGACCTGTGGTGTAACGACGAAGTCGGAGATCGGCCGGCCCTGTGCGGCCACGCCGATAAGGGCAAGCGCATGGATCAGGTAGATGTGGAGCACGTAGTAGAAGAACGGCACGCGGCCGATATTCACAAGCGCGGTCACTGTTCTTCCGCGCCATTGTTCGCTCCAGGCCAGGAAGAGGATGGCCGGCCCGATGGTCATCAGCACGTAGAGCAGCGAGGGCGGGTACTTGGTGGTGTTGAGGAACGACATCACCTGGAATACGGCGTTCTTCTGGGGTTCCCAGTGCCAGCTTTCGCCGAAGTTGTTCAGTGCGCGAAGGAGAATGAACAGCGCCACCGCTCCACTACCGATCCATAGTAGTGTCCTGCGCCGATCGGCCGCCGCGACGGTCGGTGCATAAAGTCGACCGAAGGAATAGCCGAGCGCCATGAGCCCGATCCAGGGTAGTACCGGGTAACCGATGAAGATGATCCATCCATCACCTTGCACGAGGTTCCCTTGATGGAGGACATACCATGCGATGGAGGTCCAGCTTTCGCCTTCGGTGGTGATCGGATCGAGCAGGTTGTGCCCCCCGACAAGCACGATGCCCAACACGAGTATGGCCCAGCGCGGCAGGAACACCAACGCAGAGAGCACCACCATGCTGATGCCGATGGCCCAGATCACCTGCAACATGTGCCAGCGCAGCAGGATGTCGAAGCTCCAGCCGAAGCCGATCACGGTGAGTTCCATGGCAATGAGCCAGAGTCCCCGGGTCAGGAGGAACCGTGAAAGTGCGGCCGTGCTCTTCGCGCGACTTCCGTAGAGGAAGGCCGAGGCGCCGGAAAGGAACACGAAGACCGGCGCGCAATAGTGCGTGATCCACCGCGTGAAGAACAGGGCAGGGGTGGTCGTCGCGAGATCGGTAGGGTCCGAGGTCCACGCCCCGTGTCCGAAGTAGTCGCGCACATGGTCCAGCGCCATGATCACCATCACGGCGCCGCGCAGCAGATCGATGGAACTGATGCGCTGGCCGGAAAGGGGCTCGATCGTGTTCGCCATGCGTGGTCCGCCGGAATTCGGGTGGAGGCGGAGCGAGGAAGGTAGAAGTTTCCAGCCCATCGGATCATTCTGCAAGCGGCGGCGTGACGCGATACTGTTTACTTCGGGGTACCAAGTCCCTTCCCATGTTCCGCTCCCTCGCCGCTGTTCTGTTGCTTTCCGCCCACACGCTTGCCGCGCAAGTGTCGATGCCCGCCACCACGCGCGTGGGTCTCGATGAGTTACGAACGCTGGCCAGCCGGTTCAGTGACCCGCACAAGCTGACCGATGGAACACAGGGCTACTACCCCACAGCGATGGTGCATGGACGCTGCATGGTCGGCTTCCTGGCGAAGGTGAACGGTGCGTTCGATGCCGATGCCGGGAACGTCCACGTGCACATCGGCGCGCGCAAGGGCGATATCGTGTCCTTGCGTATCGATGTCTACCACCTCGATGCATTGAACGACATCCAAGGTCTGGTGTATGTGGAACTCGCCGGGAAGGTGGCACCGACGCTGGATCGCCTGGTGAAGGCCACGCATGCCGACAGTGTGCAGCATGGGATCAACCTGCCGCAGACCTATACCGGAAGGAACGTATTGATCGGCATCACGGATTGGGGCTTCGACTACACGCACCCGATGTTCTACGATACGACGCTCACCACATCGCGCGTGCGCGCCGCTTGGGACCAGTGGCGGCAGGCCGGTCCCTCGCCCGCAGGGTTCGGCTATGGCAGCGAGTTCACCACGCCTGCGTCCCTTCTCGCGATACAGGCGGACACAGCGAATGTTTACAGCTACGCCACGCACGGCTCGCATGTGGCCGGTATCTGTGGCGGCAGCGGAGCCGGCACCCAGTATCGCGGGGTCGCATTCGATGCGCAGTTCGTGTTCTGCACCTTCCTGGTCGATGCGGCCGCCGTGCTCGATGCGTTCGCATGGATGCAGAGCGTCGCCGAGGGAGATGGCAAGCGGTTGGTGGTGAACATGAGCTGGGGCTTGTACTATATGGGTACGCTCGATGGCAACTCGCTCATCAGCCAGGCGATCGACCAGATGTCCACAGAGGGTGTCACGTTCGTCAATTCCGCCGGCAACAACGGCGACGTGGACTTCCACATCAAGAAGGTCTTCGCGGCGGACACGCTGCGTTCGCGTGTTGTGTATTACTCGTACGCGGCCAACCCGAGCATGTGGGGCCAGAGCATCAGCATGTGGGGTGAGCCGGGCGCGTCGTTCTCCGCGGGGTTCACCATTGCCAACTCCAGCAACGTGACCTTGCAGCAAAGCCCTTGGTACAACACCGCCACACAGCCAGCCTACCTGGATTCGTTCATGGTTCAGGGCATCGACACCATCTACTTCAACCTCACTGCCGATGCGGCGCATCCGTTGAACGGCCGACCTCATTTCCGTCTGCGCGTGAAGAACACCAACACATCCCTGCGCATCGTCTTGAAAGCCACCGCGCCGACCGGCACTGTTCACTTCTGGAACGTGACGGAGTTGTCTAACGGCGTGGGCAATTGGGGCGAGGACTTCACGGCCGGTGCGACCGGATGGACGGCAGGTGACACGCAATACGGGATCGGCGAACCCGCTGTCACCGAAAGCTTGATCAGCGTCGCGGCCTACAGTTCGGAGTATCTCATAGGTGGTGTGCCTGCTGGCGGCGCGATCGCATCCTTCTCCTCCTTCGGCCCTACGATGGACGAACGCATGAAGCCGGATATCACCGCACCGGGCGTTAACGTGGCCTCTTCGATCAGTTCGTTCACCGACAATGATTTCAACGAGGTCCTTTCAGTGAACTTCATGGGCCGCGACTATCCCTTCGCACGGTTCTCTGGAACCAGCATGTCCTCACCAGCTGTCACCGGCATTGTGGCGTTGATGCTCGAGGCCGATCCCACATTGAGCCCTGCCGACATCAAGGACATCATCAAGCTCACCGCGCGAACAGACAGCCATACGGGCACCATACCGGTTGGTGGCAGCACGCGCTGGGGCATGGGCAAGATCAACGCCTACCACGCCGTGGTGCAGGCACTGGGTCTCGTTTCCGTTCCCGAGATCGATGATCATCATCTTACGACCTGGCCGAATCCTGCATCATCGACGGTGAACGTGCTGACGGACCTTACTGCGGGATCCGTTCAACTCACCGTCAGCGATATGACAGGCCGTGTCGTGTTGGCCCAACAGCAGCTCGCAACGCCGCTGATCATGCTCGATTCGCGTAGCTGGGCCCCTGGTGTTTACACGCTGCGCTTGGAGCAGCAAGGGCGCATTGCAATGAGCAGGGTGGTGAGGGAGTGAGGGTACAGACCACAGTCCACCATCACCTTCCGCACTTGTCGGCCGTTGGCCGTGAGCACGTTCACGAAGTACACCCCAGGAGGTCCCGATCCAGAACGATGACGCAAGGGCTGTCCCTTGGCGCCCAACAAGGCGAAGGTTGCCCTCACTACCGTTGCGCTGGAGGATCCTCCTGCAGCCTGAACGCGATGGGTATATGCATGATCACGGCCACGGGCACGCCGGCCGCTTTGCCGGGTGTCCAGCGGGGCATGGCCTTCACCACGCGCAGTGCTTCGCGTTCCATATCGGGTGCGCCGGGTACGCCGCGCATCGTTTTAACGTTCGTGATCAAGCCGTCTTTTTCAACTACGAACTCCACGTACACTTTGCCCACGATGCCGGCTTCGAGTGCCGACTGCGGATACTGGATGTTCTTCACCAGGTAGGTCTTGTATGCGGCTTCACCGCCGGGGAACGTGGGCATCACCTCGGCGAATGTGAGCGGCTCCGATGCAGCCTCAGGCGCGGGTGGCACCGCATCGCCCCCATCCTGGTTCTGGTGCACCTGCTGTTGGTACACCGGCTGTGTGGGCGCTGGCTGCATCGGTGGCGTTTGCGCGCTGGCCGCCAGCGTGAGCAGGAGTGGAGCAACGACGAGGGTGATGCGGAGGCTGGTCATGAGGTGAAGGTAACGGGCCGCCGGTCCGGTTCAATGGATCGATGTGCCAAGTGGGGGAATGGGCGAGAGGGTTCCGTCCGCATCTTCGCAGCATGTCCGCACCCGACTTCAACCCGATCCCCAGTAGCGTCCTCACCATCCGCTTCCAGGACTGCGACCCTTTCAACCACCTGAACAACGGCCGCTATGTGGACTACTTCCTCAACGCGCGGGAGGACCACCTGCTGGAACACTACGACCTGGACATCTACCGCATCGCACAAAAGACGGGCCTCTGCTGGGTGGTGAGCACCAGCCAGATGGCCTACCTGCGCCCCGCGGTCCTCATGGAGAAAGTACTGATCGAAACGCAGTTGATCGCATACGGCCCCAAGCATGTGAAAGTGGAGATGCGGATGTGGGATGCAGCGAAGACCACCCTGAAGAGCTTCTGCTGGATGGGCTTCGTACACTTCGACCTGAAGCAGAACAAGGTGGCCACGCACACACCGGAGTACATCGCGCTTTTTGAGCGGGTGCATGCCGATGTGCCAGAGACAAGTTTCGAGGAGCGGCTTGGCGTGTTGAAGCGCGGTTGATCGACGAAGCGCCGCTCAACGGAACAGATCCAACTGACCTTCTTCAGGACGCTGGAATAGATGCGTGTTCAGTTCGGGCATGTGTCGCCCGGCGAACACACGGCGATGGGTGAGCTTGAATAGTTGGTTCACCGTGCGCGCGAATTCGCCCTCTCCGCGCATGCGGCGCCCGAACTGTGAGTCGTTCATGGCGCCACCGTGCATCTCGCTCACCTGCGCGATCACCTTCGCGGCTCGGTCGGGGAAATGCTCGTGCACCCAGTTGTCGAACACGGGTTTCACCGCGCCGTTGGTGCGCACGATGGTATAGCCCGCGGTGAGCGCCCCGGCATCGGCGGCCGCCTGCATCAGGGTGGGCACTTCCTCTTCGTTCAGCGCCGGGATGATGGGTGCGATCATGGCCATTGTGGGCACACCGGCTTTCGTCAGTTCCTCAATGACGCGCACGCGGTTCGCCCCGGTGCTGGTGCGCGGCTCCATCACGCGCCGCAGTTCCTCGTTGAGCGTGGTGAGGCTGATGGCCACAGATGCCAGCCCGAGCGCTGCCATCTGCGCGAGCAGGTCGATGTCGCGCAGGATCAATGCGTTCTTGGTGATCATCGCCACCGGCTGGCGGAACTCCAGGCAAACTTCCAGCATGCGGCGTGTGATCTCCTCCTTCCGTTCCACAGGTTGATAGCAATCGGTGTTGCCGCTGAACATGATCGGTTCGGGGACCCATTTCTTGTTCATCAACGTCGCGCGCAACACGTCAGGCGCATTGCGCTTCACGAGGATGATGCGCTCGAAATCGAGGCCTGCGCTATAGCCCCAGTACTCGTGTGTGGGCCGCGCATAGCAGTACGCGCAACCGTGTTCGCATCCCTGGTAGGGGTTCATGCTCCAGCCCATCCGCAGGTCGGGCGAATCGACCTTGTTGATGATCGTCTTCGGGTTCTCGATCACATAGCGCGTGCGCCGGTCGTCCTCCTCAACCTCGTCGATGCCTTCCCAATGCACCACGCCATAGCTCTGCTTCAGGAAACGGTTGGCCACCTGCGTTGCGGCACCTCGTCCTTTGATCGGTTTTCCGTCGATCGGCATACGGACAATATACCCTGGCCTACCATCCGGTGGGCGATCTGTGCAAAAGCTCTGTGGAGGGGGCGCATCGAGCTGTTCAAGCACGAGCCGCCTCGTTCTCTTCGGTGCCGCAAGTATCTTGTCCGCGCGGCGGAGCTTGAAAGCTGCGTTGCCCCGCAAGCATGAACGACAAGCCCGAATTGAGGACCGTCCAGGTGACGCGCTACATCACGCCGTTGCGTGAGGGCGGTTCGTTGCCGGCCCTTGCCGAGGCCGATGATGGGATCAAGTATGTGCTGAAGTTCCTTGGCAACGGCCATGGGCCGAAAGCGCTCATCGCTGAGTTGATCGGTGGGGAAGTGGCGCGTGCGTTGGGCCTACGCATCCCCGAACTGGTTTTCGCCGGGTTGGACGAAGGGTTCGGGCGCACGGAAGGGGATGAGGAGATCCAGGAACTGCTGCAGAAAAGCAAGGGCCTCAACCTGGGGTTGCACTACCTCTCCGGTTCCATCACCTTCGATCCGGTGGTCACCACGGTGGATGCGGACCTGGCCTCGCGCATTGTCTGGCTCGATGCCTTCCTCACCAACATCGATCGCACGGTGCGCAACACCAACATGCTCCTGTGGCACAAGGAACTCTGGCTCATCGACCACGGTTCCTGCCTCTACTTCCACCACAGCTGGACCAATTGGGAAAGCCACGCCGAGGGTCCCTTCGTGTTGATCAAGGACCATGTGCTGCTGCCTCAGGCCACCCGGATGGCCGAGGCCGATGCGCGGAGCCGGGAACTTTTGAGCGAAGGGATCCTGCGCAACATCGTCGCGCTGATCCCCGATGCGTGGTTGCAGTGGGACGATACCGATGAAAGCCCCGATGCCCTGCGCGCCATCTACCTGCGTTTCCTGATCACGCGCCTTGCTCATTCCTCCGTTTTCACAACCGAAGCACAGCATGCAAGGGAAACACTTGTATGAGTACGCCGTGATCCGGGTGCTGCCGGCAGTGCACCGCGAGGAGTTCCTCAACGCGGGCATCATCCTCTTCTGCAAGAGCGAGGACCTCATCAAGGTGCACCTCGCGCTGAACGAGGAGAAGCTGCGCTGCCTGGCCGGTGATGTGGACCACGAGCAGGTACGCTTGAACCTGCGCTCCTTCGAACGCATCGCCCTGGCCAGTGCCGATGGCGGCCCCATAGCCCGCCTTGATGCCCCTTCGCGCTTCCGCTGGCTTACGGCAGTGCGCAGCTCGGCCATACAGACCTCGCGCCCGCACCCCGGTTATTGTGATGACCTAGCCGCCACGGCGCAGCGGTTGTTCGAGGAGTTGGTGTTGTAAGGAACGGTCAGAGCGTTCCGCGGCGGCGATGTCATGTTGCCATTCTCCATCACCACATCACACAGGTCGATCGCGATCCACACACGGGCAGAAGATCACTCGTACTGCCCCAGGATCCCGCTATCGGTCGGGGTCCACCAACATGCTTTCTGGCCGCAGGCCTTCAGCCCATCGTTCGCCCAGCAGTTGCAGGTGTGGAAGAGGCTGTAGCTGCCGACGCCTTCGTAGAACGCGTCGCTACTCCCGTAGTTGGCGTGGGTGCTTATGGCTTGTGTGTGTCCTTGCGCGTTGTGCGCGAAGCTGTCCTGGATGTATGCCACCAACCTCCGATACTGGGCGTGGCTCAGGGTGATGCGTTTGCATAAGGCACCTTCCTCGAGTTGCTGATGGAAGGTGGCATGCATCGCGGAGTGGCCCAGGCCGAACATGGCGTTGCACGCCACGCGCGCCGTGAGGTCGCCCCAGGTGGGTGTCTCCAAATAGAAGCCCTTGTCGCCCCAACCGAAGCCCACCCAAGTTGCCGAGCTGTCGTGTCCCGTTGTGTTCGCGAAGGACACGTCGCGCGTCCAGTCCATGTCGCTGCTGCGCACGGGCACTACGATATCGGTGTGTACGCCATTACTGAGGATGTACGTGGTGACGTCAGTACCGCCATTTGCTTCCGCAGGCACCGCGATGCGCGAAAGCGACAAGGCGGCGATCACATAGATCAGGATCAGCGCCGCGACCAACCCCAGTAACCGGAGCAGCAGGCGAAAGATCCATCTGATCGGCCCGAACATGGCGCGAACCTACGGGGTAAGGGCGTGCAGCAGGATCCTGAGAACGCCGATCTTGCATCCATACAACGCCATGGCGCCCGCGTTCGTCGTATCCCCGCAACCCCACCAAGCATGCAGCGCACCGCTCTACTCTGCCTCGCCGGTCTTTCCTTCATGAACGTCAGCGCACAGCTCCAGGTCTACTACGGCGGTGACCCTGCCGCGCTGGCACTGACGCACCTGAACGGCCCGAACGTGGTGCTGTCCAACGTATTCAGCCAGACGATCGACGCGCAACAGGTGGGGCTTTTCAACGACAGCACCATGAGCATTGGGCTGGACAGCGGCATGGTGATGAGCACCGGCCAGATCTACGGTGTGCTGGGGCCGAACAGCATACCGAACATGAGCTTCGGGGGGGGCTACACCACCGGCGACCCGGACCTGATGACCATGAGCACATACTATGCGAACGTGATCGGCGATCCGGGCATTCTGCAAATGGACCTGGTGCCGGCCGGTGACACATTGGAGGTGCGCTATGTCTTCGGCTCGGAGGAGTACGATGAGTACGTATGCAGCGACAAGGACGACCGCGTGGGGATGTTCCTTAGCGGACCGGGCATCGCGGGTCCGTTCAGCAATGGGGCCATTAACATGGCCTTGCTCCCTGGGAGCAACCTGCCGGTGACCGTGAACACGCTGAACCGGGGCATCAACGGGGCCAATGGCAACCTGGGGCTCTGCGGCCTTAACCCGTTGTGGCAGATGGACACCATCTTCTACATCAACAACGACTTCGGACTGGGCACACAGCTCGATGGCTACTCCGTGGTGCTCACCGCCCGTGCCGTGGTGATGCCGGGTGCCATCTACCACTTGAAGATCGCGATCGCCGATGTGGGTGATGTCAACTACGATTCGGCCATCTTCCTGCCGGAAGGTGCCATCCGATGCACCGAACTCTCCACCGGCTTGCAAGGCTTGGGTGGCGATGCTGCACATGCGGTATGGTTCAGCGAACAGGACCGCACGGTGCATGTGCGTGGCTTGGGCCCCGAAGGAGGCCCCTTGCTCGTGGAGGTCTTCGACCCGACCGGCCGGTTGGTGCAGCGCAGTACCGCCACCGGTAACGGCACGCTGTGGAGTGCGCCGCTGCTCGGCGACTTCGGTGGTGTGGCGATCGTGCGCGCCTGGCAGCAGGATCAATTGGTCACCGGAAAGGTGTTCGTGCGTTGAGGAGGCGGGGCCTGGTTACAACTGGGCCGCCCTTTCTTCATGGCGAGCGGTCCTGTGCCTGCGCCGCTCACCGATCGATCAGCCGCAGCCCACCCTCCGAATAGCGTGTGCCTTGCACGGTGAGGGAACCCGCGCCTTCTTCGATGCGCTGAAGGTCCGCCGGTGAAAGCCGCACATCGGCCGCGCCCACGTTCTCCTTCAGGCGTTCTGGTTTCGTTGTGCCTGGTATGGGCACGATCCACGGTTTCTGCGCGAGGATCCACGCGAGCGCGATCTGTGCGTTTGTGGCGTTGTGCGCCGTGGCGATGCTGGCCAGCACATCCACGAAGGCCATGTTCGCTTCGCGGTTCTCGGGGGCGAACCGGGGTACCGTGTTGCGGAAGTCCGACTTGTCGAGCGCGTCCATCTTGCCGGTGAGGAAACCCCGGCCCAGTGGGCTGTATGGCACGAAGCCGATGCCGAGCTCCTCCAGCACGGGCATGATGGCTTCCTCGGGTTCGCGCGTCCAGAGCGAGTATTCGCTTTGCAGCGCGGTAACGGGTTGCACCGCATGCGCGCGGCGGATGTTCTTCACGCCCGCTTCCGAAAGACCGAAGTGCTTCACCTTGCCTTCGGCGATCAGCTCCTTCACCGTGCCGGCCACCTCCTCGATGGGCACGTTGGGGTCCACGCGGTGCTGGTAGAGCAGATCGATGCGGTCGGTGCGCAGGCGCTTCAGCGAAGCTTCCACCATCGCCTTGATGGTCTCCGGCTTGCTGCTGATCCCGGTCTGTTTGCCATTGGCATCGTACGCGAAGCCGAACTTGGTGGCGATCACCACCTGGTCGCGCACCGGCTCCAGCGCCTTGCCCACCAGCACTTCATTGGTGTAGGGGCCGTAGATCTCGGCCGTATCGAAGAAGGTGACGCCCAGGTCCACCGCGCCGCGGATCAAGCCGATCATCTCCTGTTCATCCTTCGGTGGGCCGTAGCCGAAGCTCATGCCCATGCAGCCCAGCCCGATCG
>JBDTNF010000147.1:0-7360 GCA_039933875.1 Flavobacteriales bacterium
AGCGGTGCGGCTTTTAGTTCACAAGGCCTCCATTGTGCTTCCTTGCCGCGGGCGATCAGCTGTGCGCGCTCCAGCACCTTCAGGTGCTTGCTGATGGCCGGGAGACTCATGGAGAAAGGCGCCGCGATCTCGTTCACAGATGCCGCCCCGGTACTCAACCGCGCGAGGATCGCACGTCGGGTGGGATCCGCAAGGGCTTGGAAGGTGGCACTGAGGTGGTCCATTTCCGTATTGACGGAACAAACGTATTAAACCAAATGGTTAAATACAAATGCCTTGGAATATTTTCATTGGGATGGGGTAATGCCGGGTGGCGTTGTCACATGCTTAAAAACACCAAACACAATGACCCCAAGCACAGCCGGCCTCATCGCGGGTCACACTCGGTTTGGCGGGTCATGGTTTGATGACCGATGTGACCAACACCGCATGCGACGAATACATGCTGGCCAGTGGACACGATCTTCACAAGAACAGCCAGTTCAGGATGGGGTACGGTGGATCGTTGATAGAGCCTATCCTGGCGCACAGCAGGGCGGTCCATGTCAGCCTGCCCCTGATCATCGGCGCGGGTGGCTGCGGATACCAGGTCCATGAGGCATTACCAGGGAACTTCGATCCGTTCACTTACTCCGATGACGCACAGGCGTTCTTTGTTGTGGAGCCCGGCGTCGGGCTCGAGTTGAACCTCACCAAGCTGGTCCGTTTCGGGATGGGAGCATATTATCGTTACACGACCGACATCACCTTGCCCGGAACAGCAGCGGATACTTTGCGCGGTTTCAATGCCGGTGTGACCGTGAAAGTTGGCAAGTTCTGATCTCCCGGCGTCCTTGCAACGGCAGCAGCCGATGGGCGGGTAGGCGCGTGATCAGGGTGTCACAAGCAGTTCCTCGCCCGCCTTGAGCCACCGTTCGGCCTCTTCCATGGTCTGGAAGTTCATGATGGGATACGGAACGGAGGGTAGCACGGTCTGGACCACGCGTTCGATGGTGGTGCGATTGAAGAAATCAGGGCTTTGCACGATCGCGGCGCGCTGGAGTCCCGCCCTCGCCATGCGCGGGGCCCAATCCGTGATCAACCACACTTCGTCATCGTGCAGAATGGCACCACGCCGCCTTTGGTCGGTGAGGAAGTAACGGAGACGATGCTTCTCGATAAGCTCCACCGCAAGATCCAGGGTGGCGCGATACGTACCGCTCGGGGCGTAGTTCTTCCAGCGGATGGTGATGATGCCCTGCTCGGGTTTCGCCAGCACGTTCACGTAAGGCGCGTCCCGTTCGATCGTCCCGTCCTGGGCTTCCATGCCTTGAATATACGCTTCGGTCCAGCGAACAATGCGCAGGGGCGAGAAAAGGGAAAGAACACGGCGGTCTTAGCGCCCATCCTTACTCCCCGGGCTAACGCGGATTCAAGCGCTCGACCAGCTTGGAACTGTAGGACTCCCCGATCGGGATCACGCCCTTCTCGTTCTCAAGGATGACGTTCGGCAGGTCCACGGCGGAGATCTTGTCCAGCCTTACAATGAAAGAGCGATGCACGCGTACGAAGTCCGACACCGGCAGTCGCGCCTCGACGTTCTTCAGGGTTCCGTGGGTGATGTAGCGCTTGTCCTTCAGATGGATGCCCACGTAGTCCTTCAGCGCAGCGATGTAGTAGACATCCTCCAGGCGAACACGGATGAGGCGGCCACTGTTCTTCAGGAAGAGCGGGTTCGCATTACCGGTCGTGGCGAGCTGGTACAACTGGTCGCGCTCCTTGATGATGTCGGCATCCTGGGTGTGCTTGTACAACGCCATCTCGATCGCCGTGTGGACATCCACCGCTTTGAACGGTTTCAGGATGTACCCATAGGGTTGCGCGATCTTGGCGCGGCTCAAGGTCTCGTCGTCGGCATAGGCGGTGAGGAAGATGATGGGCAGTTCCGCACGCGCCTTGATCATCAGGGCCGCCTCAATGCCACTCATCGATCCCTTCAGCATGATGTCCATGAGCACCAGGTCCGGGCGCAGCTCAATGGCGAGTTCCACGGCCTCTTCGCCATCAGCGCTCTCGCCTACCACAGTGTACCCCAGGGCCTGCACCGTTTGCTTGATGTCCTTTCTCACAATGGCCTCATCCTCGACGATCAGGATGGTCGCTGGCACTGAGCGTGTTCCGATCATCCGGCGCTGGTAATATGGTGTTGAAGCGGCTTGCACAACGGCAACTTTAGGTGACTTGGACATGCGGCCGCTTTCAATTAGACCAAGCCGGGTCGATCATCGACAGACCCGCTGGATGGTACCACGTCCGAGCCGTTCACATGGACGTGTTCAAACAAGGTCGGTTAGAACGGGTCCTTTGGCACAAGTCCCCAAGCTGCCTACTTTTCACGGATGCGTTCCATTTCGTCCACTCTTATCGGCGTGCTGCTCGCGGTGTCCGGTATGGCCCAGGAACGCCCCCCGGGAGAGGTTCCCGTCCTCATTGGGTACTACGCGGGCAACGGCGATGGCCTGGAGGAATACCGCATCGAGCAACTCACACACCTGATCTGGTGCTTCGGGCATTTGCAAGGTGACAGTATGATGGTGGCACCCGAACAGGGCGCCATCATCGGGCGCATGATGGCTCTCAAGGAGCGCAATCCCGGTATGAAGGTGCTCATGTCCCTCGGTGGCTGGGGTGGTTGCAGCACCTGCTCCGAGGTGTTCGGCCGGGAAGGGGGCCGTCGCCACTTCGCCCGGGGGGTGCTGGACATGCTGCGGTACTACAATGCCGATGGCATCGACCTCGATTGGGAATACCCCGCCGTGCAAGGGCCGAAAGGTCATCCTTTCGCCTCAGAGGATAGGCACAACTTCACCTTGTTGGTGCGTGAGCTCCGCGCGGTGTTGGGCGATCGTTACGAGATCAGTTTCGCCATTGGAGGAACGGACGAATGCATCCGCCAGGGCTTCGAGTGGGATGCCGTGATGCCGGTGGTGGACCGTGTGCAGATCATGAGCTACGACCTTGTTCATGGCTACAGCACAAGAACGGGACATCACACACCGTTGCGTTCATCCAAGGAGCAGCCCTTGTCCACCGAACATGCTGTGCAACTTCTTACCGCGCTCGGTGTGCCGCTCGGCAAGGTGGTGATCGGTGCTGCGTTCTATGCCCGCATTTTCAAGGATGTTCCAGCGGAGAACAACGGATTGTTCCAACCGGGCACCTTCAAGAACACGATCCCATGCAGCACGATGGACACCACCATCATCCCGACGAAGGGCTGGCAGTGGTATCGGGATGAAACCGC
The DNA here is from genome assembly GCA_039933875.1 of Flavobacteriales bacterium. Lineage (GTDB taxonomy): Bacteria > Bacteroidota > Bacteroidia > Flavobacteriales_F > PHOS-HE28 > PHOS-HE28. Next base: position 3,284 of record JBDTNF010000147.1, read on the forward strand.
ACAAGCGGGCTACGCCTACAATGCATCGACACACGAGTTCCTCACCACCGACGATGCCCGGAGTATCGCAGCCAAGGCGCACTACGTGAACAGCGAAGGCTTGGGCGGCATCATGTTCTGGCAGCTGGTCGACGACAGGAAGAATGAAGGCCTGCTCGATGTGATGTACCGTGCGTTGCGTGCGCCGTAGTCCGGTCCCGCTCCGTTTATCTTCGGGGTCATGCCTGCGATCCTGCACGACTTCGTCATCAAGGCCGCACGTGAAAAGGTCTTCGCGGCCATTAGCGAGCCCGCACAGGTGGACAACTGGTGGAGCTTGGAATGTGCAGGCACGCCCACTATGGGAGGGGAGTACCGCCTTTTCTTCGGTGAGGCATGGGACTGGCGCGCAAGGGTATCGCGTTGTGAGCCGGGCCGTGCGTTCGAATGGGAGATGACCAACGCCTTGCCCGATTGGGTCGGCACCCGCGTGGGCTTCGAACTCACTACACTGGACGAAGGCACCAAGGTGCGGTTCTACCACAGCGGTTGGGCAACGGAGAGCGAACACTTCCGCATCAGCAGCTACTGCTGGGCCATGCTGCTCCGCTTGCTGAAGGTGTATGTGGAGCGTGGCGAGGTGATGCCCTATGCCCAGCGGGTGCTGCTCTGAGCCGCGAGGCTTACGGTAGTTGCAATTCCCTGATATCGCCCTTGTCAGTGAGCAATAAGTACTTGACCAACTGCCTGGCCTGTTTGGGTGGGAAGGCCGGTGGCAACTGGCAATGCAACGTAAGGTTGTAGGTGAACTGCACGGGTGGTTCGGTGATCTCGGGGTGCAGGATCAGGTCGAACTGGCTGTAGGGTACTTTGTTGTAGAACACCGTGGTCGGCTTGCGGATGTCGTTCACCGTCTGGCCGCGGCGGCGGCTGTTGAGGCTCGCGCTGCTGTGCGCCTGGTACTTCTGGTAACGGTCCAGAGGGAAGTAGGCCCCGCTCTGTTCGGCACCGGTGCGGTAACTCGAATCGATCTCCAGGCCGAGTTCCTTGAAGGCGCGCAGCTTTTTCTCCATGGTGCGTGTGGCGAAGGTGCGGAGCGTGTCGTAGCAGGCGCCCTGCTCACGCACGTAGTAGTCCATCTTCACCAGGTCGTATATCTCCTCCTTCGCAGCGGCGGTCACAATGCGGTCCAAAACCCGCGGATCGTGGAAGCGGATGTGGATGTTCTTCTGGATCTCGAAACCGGCCGGTATCTCCTGGTAGCGCTTGCTGAAGCCCTTGCGCGTCACGTCGTACTCGAACACCGGAACGAAGCTGAGCATGTCGATGAAGACATCGTCGGTTTGCGCCTTTTCCTTTTTCAGTTGCTCGATCAATCCGTTGATGCGTTCGCTCATCAGGCTGTCCGCCTCCTCGGCCGTCTGGCCGATCTGGCTCACATGGAAAATGGCGAGGTAGCTATCGGCACGCGCGTTCATCATGGCGTTCACCTCGAGCACGAGCACGTTGCCCTGCACACTGGCCTTCACCGGCTGTTCGGCCTGCTGGAAGAAGATGCGTGTGTTCTCATCGTATTGCAGATTACCCCAGACCTGGGGCTGTGCGCTGAGCGAAAGAACGATGGTGGAGCAGGACAATACGGTCCTGATGCGGTGGTGCATGGTGTGGTTGTTTGCACCAGCGGTACACGGCGTAGGCAGTGAAGTTCAGGGAGCGCGGAACGAACTCACGCCAGGATCTCCTCCACATTCCCTTTGATCATCGCGCTCAGGCGGTCCAAGGGCAGGTCATTGGGGTCGTCGCTAAAGGGATCTTCGATGCGCTCGGCGATCAGCTCCAGGCTTGCGAGCACGTAGAGGGTGAACATCACCACCGGCGTGGCCAGGTACCCCAGTGAGAAGGCGAAGCCGAAAGGCATCGTGACCACGTAGACCATGATGAACTTCTTGATGAAGCTGCTGTAGGAGTAAGGGATGGGTGTGTTCTTGATCCGCTCGCACCCACCTGCGATCTCCAGGAATTGCACCAGTTCCTTGTCCAGTGTGAGCAATTGTTCACCGGTGAGGATGCCCTCCCGTTGCAGCCGGTACGTGCGTGCCGTCATCAGTTGCATCACCTGGTTGGGAATGTGTTTGCTTCGGTCGAAATCAGCGATCTCGGGATGCGGAAGGGCATCCAGCTCAAGCCGGGTTTTCTCCAAGTGAAGGTGTAGCCGCAACTCGTGCGCGAACAAGGGGATCAAGCGGGCATAGAAGGAACGGATCGTCGCATCTTCCGGCACGTACCCGTCGATCTTCACAGCGAGGTTGCGGCTTGTGTTCACCAACTGGCCCCATAGTTTGCGGCCTTCCCACCACCTGTCATATGCGGTATTGGTGCGGAACACCAGCAGGATGCTGATGGCGAAGCCGAGCAGGCTGTGCATCACGGTCAGGTGGCTTATGTAGCTGTCGTTCGCCAAGTGCAGGTATTCCACTTCGACCCAGCCGATCACCGCGGTGAACACACCGATCAGGAGCGCATACGGCAGCAGGATCCAGAAGGTGTCCGAACGATGAAAGGCGAGCACCCCCAGCCAGTTCCGCGTGTCGTAGGCCTGCATCGTTATTCGTAGTGCTTGCCGACCATTCGTTGGAACATGCGACCGGGCATCCATTTCCTGGCGAACACGCTCACCCGCTGGATACCCTGCGCCACCAGGTAGTGCGTCTTCGGGTGTGGGGAGTTGATGATCTTCTGCACCACGCGAGCGAGTTCATCAGGGTCGCGGCTGTAGTGCAGGCTTCCATCGAGGATGCCCATCGCCTTCTCATACGGGGCCTTGTTCGCTTCTGAGATGCTTGATGGGCGCAGGCGCGAGCCGGCGATGCTGGTCTTGAACTCGCCCGGCTGCACCGTGACCACATCAACGCCGAACCGGCCCACCTCGATCGCGAGTGCTTCACCATACCTGTCCAACGCTGCCTTGGTGGCACTGTAGAAAGCGCGGTAAGGCAGGCCGAAATGGGCCGCCACACTGCTCACGTTTATGATCAGGCCGTTGCGCACACCCCGCATATGGGGCAGCACGGCGCGGCACACGCGATGGGCACCAAGCACGTTGGTATCGAACGCCTGGGCTGCCAGTGCGGGCGGGGTGTCCTCAGCAGGCCCTTGTACACCAACGCCGGCGTTGTTCACGACCACATCGATACGTCCCTCGCGGTGGATGATCTCTTCCACGGCTTGGTTCACCGAAGCCTCGTCCGTCAGGTCCAACACCAGGGCTCTTACCCCGTTCGCCATTTCGGCGGAGGCTTTGCGACTGGTGCCGTAGACGATCTGTCCTTCGGCGGCCAGCCGGGCGCTGATCGCCCTGCCCAAGCCGCTGCTGCCACCCGTTACCAGGATCACTTTCGCTGCGTGTGACATTGGGGAAAGGTAGACTTCGGGTCGCTCAAAGAAGTGCAGGCACCGGTTCGGAAAGGGCAAAAAAAGTGGGGCAAGCGACCCATAGCGCACCGCTCAACCGCTTACCCTTGCTTCCTTCCGGACCTGGGGGGGTGGGCGGGAGCTGGTCGTACAGGACTTGCCCCGGCGCAAATGTAACCGATCGGTCGATCGTCGCCCAGCCATTGTCGAAGGGATGGTAGTATAGGCCGGACTTTGTAAGGATCACAGAAGATCCAACCCGATATTCGCACGGAGATGTACCACATGCCACGTACGGAAGGTCGATGGATCGTAGCACTCTTGCTCGTGTTGGTTACGGCCGTCGGTTGCAAACAGGAGGAAAAGCAACCACCATCGCTGACCGGACCGGTCCATACTGTGGATCTACGGATGGCCATGGTGTTCCTGCACGGGGCACACGAGTACGAATTGGCCAGTACCTACATCAACGAATTCGGCACACTCTTCAAACTGGACACGCTGCGCTTTGTGCTTTCCAACACGATCGTGACCGATGATGACGGAAGTACGGTGGGCAGTTTTCCAGGACGGGTGCTGCTGGTCGATGCGAGCCAGGGCATTGACACCTTCGCACTGGGAAGTCTGGCGGCCGTGCATATCCATTTGATGTCATGGACATTGGGACTTGGTACCACCACGAACCAT
>JBDTNF010000148.1:0-23694 GCA_039933875.1 Flavobacteriales bacterium
AGTTATTGCCGGCGATGTTACCCGTTCCTCCCACGTCGGACATGACTACCACATAGGTGCCCGTGGGCGAACGGAGGACCATGTCGATGTCATCAGGGTTCGAGTGGGTAACCCCATTGATGGAAACACTCGCGACCGTAGCTCCCGAAGTGGGCAGACCGCTGACCACGACCGCCGAAGGATATGGCGAAGCCGTGTTGTTGAAGTTCAAGGTGATGGCTCCACCGCTGACGCTCGTGGTGACGTTCGGCAAGGATGCGGATAATCCGGTGCTACCGCCCTGGCAAATGCTCGCACTTGTCGGTGTCATTGTTGGCACAGCGGGTTGCGCGTTCACCGTGACCACTACATCATCGGTGCTAGCGGTGCAAGGTGCGTTGCTGACCGTCCAGCGCAACGTGTAGGTACCCGCACCACCGGCCGGGGTGAACGTCGCGCTGTTCGCGGCCGTGCTGCTGAACTGTGCGGTCGAGGTGCTTGGGCTGCCGGCAACCACGCTCCATGCGCCAACGCCAACGCCAGGTGAGTTCGCTGCCAGCGTCGCCGTTGCGTTCGTGCAGATCGATTGGTCGCCGCCTGCGTTCGATGCTGTTGGTGCAGCGGTCGTGCTGATCACCACATCGTCCATGCTCGCCGTGCAGGGGTTGTTGCTGATGGTCCAGCGAAGCGTATAGGTACCCAAGCCACCGGCCGGGGTGAAGGTCGTGTTGCGAACAGCAACGCTGCCGAATTGTCCGGAGGAGAGTGAGGGACCGGAGACCACCGACCAGCCACCTGTACCGGTGCCCGGGTTGTTCGCCGCCAGCGTAGCCGAACCCGTAACACAGATATTCTGGTCGGGGCCAGCTGCGGATATGGTCGGTGTGCCTGCCACGGTGATCGCAACGTCATTGGTACTTGCCGTACAGGGCGCGTTGCTGATCGTCCAACGAAGTGTATAGGTACCTGCTCCACCGACAGGGGTGAAGGTCGCGTTGTTCGCAGCCGTGCTGCTGAACTGCGAAAGCAGCATCGAAGGACCCGATACCATGGACCAGGCACCGGTACCCGTGCCCGTGTTGGCAGCCAGCGTCACCGCAGGCGAACTGATGCAGCTGCTTTGGTCGGGACCCGCGTTCGATGTTGTGGGTGCAGCGGTCGTGCTGATCACCACATCGTCCGTGGATGCCGTGCAAGGGTTATTGCTGATGGTCCAGCGCAGCGTATACGTACCAAGGCCACCGGCCGGAGTGAAGGCCGTGTTGCGCACCGCGGTGTTGCCGAACTGGGCGGAGGAGAGCGAAGGACCAGAGACCACCGACCAAGCGCCCGTTCCCGTTCCCGGGTTGTTGGCAGCGAGCGTCGCAGAACCAGTAACGCAGATGTTCTGGTCCGGGCCCGCAGCGGAGGCGGTCGGGGTGCCAGCCACCGTGATCACCACATCGTCGGTGCTCGCCGTACAAGGCGCATTGCTTATCGTCCAACGAAGCGTGTAGACGCCTACTCCACCGGCAGGCGTGAAGGTCGCGTTGTTGGCAGCGGTGCTGCTGAATTGCGAGAGCAACATCGAAGGGCCCGATACCAAGGACCATGCGCCGGTACCTGTACCCGTGTTGGCCGCCAGTGTGACCGCAGGCGAAGTGCTGCAGCTGCTTTGGTCAGGACCCGCGTTCGAAACCGTAGGCTGCGGGGTGACCAATACCGCGTATTCGGCGGTGGTGCCGATCCCGCCTCCATTGGAGCATGTCGTTTTCGCAGTGTAGTAGCGGGCGGCGGCGAGGTTGCCCGTGCTGATGCTAAGACCGGATCCCGCTCCGCTTTGCAGCCCACTACTCGGGGTAACACCGTAGGTCCATGATGTGGAAAGGCCGTAGCCTATGGTGCTCTGTCCGCTCAGGGTAAGGGTCGTGCTGCTGCCTGAACAGATCGGTGAAGTGCCGCTGATCGAACCTGCTGTTGGCATACCGCTGCAGAAGACCGGGGTCCAGGTGTATGTTCGACCGGACGTCGGCGCGTATGTGTTGCGGAACCGCACGCGATCCGTGTTCGCCGCACCAGCGGTGGTCGCGGTCCAGTTGGTCGAGGTGGTCGTTGTACGGCTGTTATAGTCGCTCGTGGTCGTGCGGATCCCGACCTGCACCGGATCGTTGTTGTTATTCTCTGCAGAGGTGCATGTACCATAAGCGACGGATATCGCCTGGCTCGCAGGCGCGCCGCCGCCCTCGTTCAGTTGGATCTGGAAACTGGCGTCATCGTTATCCTGGTAGCGTGTTATGCGCGTCCATTGGATCGTGAGGGTCCGGTTCGGAGCGGAACCAGAGACCACGGCCACGGCGTTCGCCCGCGGGGTCAGGTTGGTGTTGCTATTGCTGCCACTGGTAGCAGCAGAGCTAAGCGTCAATGTGGTCCCAGCAATGCTCGTGATCACCGCGTCCGCTGGAATACCCGTGTTCCCCTCCAAGCGCATGCCGACGCGCAGATTCGTGGTGCTTGACAGGTTCGTGATGGTCGTTGAGCCACTGGTACGCCGACCCGTGATGCCGGTATAGGACACTTCATCCAGATCGGCATTGAAGGCGGCCACACCGTTGTCCGTGCCTGTGCCTCCCAAGTAGAGACCCGAGGCATCGGTCCCGCTCACGAAGGCTTCTCCGGTGTTGTTCGCGTTCAACGTTCCGCCGAACACCAGGAACCCATTACTGGAAACAACGACCTGTGTATAAACGGCACCGTCGAAAGTAAAATTGAAGGGTATCGTCACCACCGCTTGGTTGTCGTCCCAACCGTCGGGAAAGAGCGCATCCGAACCCGCAGCTCCTACGGCTGCGTAGGTCCCTGCGGCCTGGCTCCATGTATAGCGAGTGGCTACCTGGGCCAGTGTAGCCGCCAGGCCCACGAACAGAAAGAGGGTGGCGAGCAGTGAGCGGTGTAAGATGTTCCGTTCCATTGGAAAGAGGCCCCGGCTTTTTCCGAGGTGGCCTTCGAACGGCGGAATTCGCGCGATGGTTACGACCAACTGCTTGATCCATGAGGATGGATCATCGATAGACGCCGACCAAAGCCAACCAGAAGGCGTTCGTGCTTCGACGAACAGGTAACGTTCCCTATCCTTTATCCACGATCTAACGGACCGAACCACCAACTCGCCAGAGCTGCGCGAACAGTGAAGGACTCCGACCGCGACAGGACCGGGGACCGATAAGGCTGGAACGAACGAAGGCGCCGCTTCCGCGACGCCTTCCCCTCATGCGTGAACCCGTAGGGAGTCGAACCCCAAACCTTCGCATCCGTAGTGCGATGCTCTATCCAATTGAGCTACGGGTCCTTCCAAAAACGGTGGCGAAGATAGGCATCGGGAACGAACACCGATGCGCTCAGATCCAGTCGTTGACCCAGTAATAGCCGATGGCCACCACCTCACGCAAGCAGGTGATCTCCAACTTGAGATAGTTCCAGAAAGTATAGCGCAGCGTGGGTTCCGCCGACACGTCGGGAGCCCAGGCCTTGCCACCTATCGCCCGGTGGTCGTAAGTGAACTCGTGGAACATGGCATGGTCCCAGGCAGCGGACCCATAAACCTGCGGAAAACCAGCCTTCCTGAAGGCCCGCACGCTTCGATAGATATTCTCCGGAGCTGTAACGATGACCACCGATAGCCCCCCCTCTGATAGCCGGGAAAAACAGGCCATGGCTTGAGCACGGGTGTTGTCACCTTCGTTCACCGCCATGATGCGCTGTTCATCGACACCCTTCAGGAGCAGTTCCCTCACCATAAGTCGCAGAACCTCGGGATCCCCGGGATGCATCACGATGACCCGCGCAGGGGGCCATTGTCTCGCCAGGGTGGCCGCGTGATCAAGGCGCAACAATTCAGGACCGGACGGCATGCCACTTCCTCCAAGCACGACAATGGCACTGGGCACTCCGATGCGATCGCCCCCTGCGGTTCCCAACCAACGATGCAGCTCGAACGGTACCCTCGTGAAGGCAAGCAGGATCAAAACCAATGCGGCAATGCCAACCATTCGCACAAGACCACGGAACCATCGCGCTCCAACCTTCGCGACAGTCGCAAAGAGCATACCCATGGTGGGTAGGATATCGCGCCAGCGGGTCATCCGTGCAAAGTAGCACGCCCAATCAGCGCGGCCGGAAGGAACTACGGCTTGTAGTACTTGAGCGCCTCGGGCATATAGGCCTCCAGGTCACGCATGCGGGTCTCGTCACTGGGGTGTGTGCTCAGGATCTCAGGCGGGGCCTGTCCCCCACCCTGGCTGCTCATGCGCTCCCAGAATTTCGGCGCTTCGCGCGGGTCGTAGCCAGCCATGGCCATGAAAACCAAGCCCATCTTGTCCGCCTCGCTCTCGTGTTTGCGACTGTAAGCGAGCATGCCCAATTGCGATCCGATGCCGAAGCTCTGCAGGAAGAGGTTCTCGGTCGCGGTAGGGTTCTGGCCGGCAAAAGCGCTCAACGTCATGCCGGCCCCCTGTATGGCGATGGCCTGGCTCATACGCTCATTGCCGTGGCGTGCGATGGCATGTGCTATCTCGTGACCCATCACAACGGCGAGCGCCTCATCGTTCTGTGTGACCGGCAGGATGCCCGTATAGACGACGACTTTACCACCGGGCATGCACCAGGCGTTCACCGTATTGTCGTTCACCACATTATACTCCCACTGGAATCCTGCGACGCGATCGCTCGCACGGTTCTCGCTAAGGAATTTTGTCGCGGCCGAAGCAAGTCGCTCGCCGATCTCGCGCACTTTACGAACGCGTTCATCGCTGGCAGGGAGCGGCGGGCTCTCCTTCAGGAAATCCCCGTACTCCGAACTGGCCATGGCCATCAATTCTCCTTCGCTCACCAGGTTCATCTGCCGCCGACCGGTGATGGGAACCTTGGCGCAGGCTTCCAGCAAAACGATGACGAGCAAGGTCAGGAACGCGCGATAGCTCATGGTCATCACTGGATAACGGCGGAAAGACCTCGGTCGAGCAAGGCGGTACACCGGGGTTCGAGTTGATCGAACGTTCCGCGCTTCACCGAGCACTTGCCATTGAAATGAACGATCGATGCGCACTGTTCGGCCTGGATCGGATCGTGCCCACAAATGTCCACCAGACAATCGATCACATGGTCGAAGGTGTTCACATCATCGTTGTGAAGGACGATCTCACGCACGGGGGCGGTCCCGGTCAAGACCTCCTCCAATAGCAGTTCCTCGGGGAGATCATGCATATCCGTGAAGAGCAATGGCATCGGACAAATGTAAACGACCGATCCGCCTTCTCGGGAGGGGGCATCCTTCAACCGGTCGAGGACCCCGGTCAGGGCTTGGCGAGGATGGCCGGTCCGAACTTTTCCAGCAGAGCGTTCGCCTCGCGCATCGGGATGCGCTTGCCATTGAGATAGGCGGTGATGAAGGCGTCCTTCACACCCAGTGAAACCGCTTCGTCCTTGCGCACGCGGGCCTTTTCCACCTCGAAGAACATGCCGGTGGTGTAACGCACCTTGGCCGTCTCCGTGCGTTCGCTGTTGAGCGGAGTGATATTGAAGAGTTTGTCCAGCGGAACCGGTTTGCTGTAGACACCGACCTGCACTGTGAAGAAGAGACCCTTGACGGTCTCAACCTGCCGTGCGGGTGCGGCCCCTGGTACATCGTAGTAAGCCGCAGCCTCGGGTGTCGCGGTGAACCGCGCGATGACCTCCTCCGCAGTGGCCGGATAGGAAGCGAGCACCGAGGCGATGTCCTCCTGGGCGACCGCTGGCGCCACCGGTGCGGGAGCCTGGATAGTCGCCGTCGGCTGGATCGCGATGGGCTGAACTTCGCTCACGACCGGTCGATCCGCAGCACCCTGGGCGGTGGGTTGTGCGGCACGTGCCTCCCGCATCGCCTCACCCAGGGGCACACGCCTGCCATCGCGATAGGCCACCACGAAGGCATCGCGATACCCGCGATCACGCACTTGGTCTTTCGCACTGGCCGCGCCGTCGAATCCTACGAACATACCTGCTGTGTAGCGGGTAAGGCCGTTACCCACGGTCTCGCCGGTCACCGGGCTCATATCGCTGAACGCTTCCTGCGGGACCGCGCTGCGGAAAGCACCGATCTGCACCTTGAAGACGATACCAGCGGGCATCGGCTCATCCATGGCGATCGCGGTAGCGCGACGTGAAGTAGCAGGACGAAGCTCGAAGACATCGGCTAGGAGAACTCCAGCAGGAGCAGCAGCGGGCTCAGGTGAGGGGGACACGCTGACAACCGCTGGGGTCGCGGTGGTGGATGCTGCGGGAGTAAGGGGAGATGCATCAACGATCGGATCGGTCGTAGCGTCGCGTGCCGTGCGTTCGGCAACAGGGGCTGTGATCGGCTGACCGGGAGTGACCGCCGTGGGAACAGGGACGACCGCCTGTGCGGAAAGCGCGGTCGTTGTCGTATCTCCCCCTTGGCTCGAAGGCGCCTGCTCATTTAAGGTACCTGGTGCCAGGACCGGAGTCCCATTATTGGCGGGCGAGGCAGCCGGGTCGGCCGTTCCGCCGATGGCTGCGAGGGGCTGCTCAACACCACGCTGCGTTCCCTCGGCAGGATGGGGGGCGCCGGCCTGCGAGCGGGCCTCGGCCAACAACGGTTCGTTGCGGCGTGTACGCATCTCCAGGGCCATCAACTCCGTGGAGACCTCCGCAGGCATGCCTTGCATCAAAACGCTGGCTTGGTTCTCGTTGATGGCCGCCGCCCCGCGCAAACGGGCCGAAACGTTGTCCAGCGAATCAGCCCGTTCCAGGAGGAGCGATGCACGCTCGTTGAGCACATGTGCCCGCTCCGCGGCTTCGGCGGGTGGAAGACCAGCACTGGCGGATGCATTGGCCTGCTCCTTGAGCATCCGGCCCACCTCGCGGTTGCTGACGGCGGCATTGGCGGCCTCATCCGCAGCATCATACTGTTCCAATGCACGGGTCTTTGCCTGGAAGTAGCGGCTGCGATCCGCGTTCTCCATCACCAGAGCCTGTTCCTCGGAGGTGAGGTAGTAATACTTGACGAGACGCTCGCGATAGGCTGCAGCCTGCTCAGCCTCGCGCTTCTTCTCCACCGTCAAACGCGCCTCGTCAGCCTTGGCGAGTGAAGCGGTGTGGAGGGAATCAGAAGCCGCGCGGGTAAGCGTTGCAAGTTGCTCGAGGTGCTCGCGATCCCGCTTCTTCGCATTGACAGCACTGTCCGCGAGGAGGGTGGCTTGATCAGCGAGGTCCACCGATCGCCGCTCCATGGCGGAGGCCTCTTGCGCCGCGCGTTCGGCGCGCAGGCTCAGAAGTCGCGGCTCCATCTCGGGATCCTGCAAGGTCTCTGGCAGGACAGCGCCTTCGCCCGAAAGAAAGTTCTCATACAACCGCAGCGGGCGTCGAGCCTCCTCGGTAAGGCGGGCTTCGGCAAGTCGCGCCTGTTCAGCAGCGGCTGCACTGGCTTGCGCGGTGTTGGCCCCAGCCAGCGCCGGCGCGGTAACACCGGGTGCGACCGTTACGGCCACTCCTCCCCCTTCACTTGTCGGCTGGGCGCTATCCACTGCAGCGGCCTGATGAGTGGACGTTGCCTCCTGAACCGAGCCGGGCACGACCGTGACTGTTCTGTCCGTATCGGCCGATGCTATTTGTGCAGGGTCGACCGCGACCTGCTCGTTCCCCTCCATCGGTTGTGTCGCACCAGCAGCGATGCCCGCTGTGCTCTCCGAGGGCAAAGCGATACCCAGGACTTTGGAAGCGATGGGCTCGTAAGCCAGCGTCTCCCCACGTGTGTGGTCATCACCGGCCAGGTAGTTCTGAACGGTGATGGCCCGGTCCATGCCTCGCAGGGCCTCCAGTTCCATGGTGTACGCCTGGCGGTAGAGGCTGTCCCGCTCAACGATGTCGTCGATGCGATCGGCCCGCTTACGCATCTGGGCGGCCTGCTCGAACTGGTGTTGTGCATCGCCTTGCAGACTTTGAGCGAGCAGGAGCACCGGCTCATTGGGCGGAAGGCCGCGCTTGGCCACTTCAGTGGTAACACGCTTCAAGCTGTCGTTGGCCGTCCGAAATTCTTCCTTCATCAGAAAGGCGCTGCGCTGACCGAGGTCCGTGCGGATGATCATCCGCTCGTCGATCAACTGGTCCGCCTCTTTGCGCAACTTCTCGAAGTCGCGGCCCTCCGGCATGCCCGCCAGTACATCCTCCATGGAATCCACCCGCTCGGTCAGATCCTCCATACGCGCGATATCCGCGTCCTTGAAAGCCACCGCGTCGATCACGGTAGTTGCCCGATGCTGCACGGTGCTGGTGTAAACCTCCTCCGGAACAGTGGCAACGACGATGAAGCGGTCATTGATCGGGTCCTCACCCCTGGTATATCCGATCCGAGGTGGATCGTTCGATGCACCTGTCGCATTGGCGGAAGGATCGGCACCCGCAAGAGCGATGAGTTCATCCTGTCGTTGTTGCAATGCCCGCTCGCCTTCGAGGATGTGCGCCTCGCGTATCTGGCGAAGCCGGTCCACACGCGGAAGCACTTGCGCGGCCTGCTGGGGAGCAAGGTCGAGCACTGCCACCTGGCGGGCCATTTCACCACGCACGCTGTCGGCCAGCATCAACTCCAGACCGTTCAGACCCGCAGCGCGCTCATCCGCATCAGTGAGTTGAAGCAAACGTTGCTTGTCCTTGTCGTAGTCCGTGAAGAGCTCCTTCACGATCACCGACTCATCCGTGTTGGCATCGAACACCACGATGGGCCTGTCCATATCCACGGACCCGGAGGTGAGTTCCTCGCGTTCCGCGGCATCAATGCCACTGCTTGCTGGTGGCGCTGCGTTCTCCCCGGTCGTGGCATCCACGATGGCCAGACGCTGGTCCAACTCGGTGATGCGCCCTTGCAGGCTGTCACGACGGGTGCGATCGCGTTCCACCTGGATCATTTGCGCGAGTTCGGCGCGTTCGTTCTCCAACAGGAAGCGATCATCGGCCGCTTGCGTGGCGGATGATCCCTGCGTCGGCATGGTCATCGCTTCGGTCACCACCGGTGCGGCATCACTTCCGCCGTCCCGTCCCGTTGTAGGCACGGTTGTCGCCACCGCTCCTTCCAAAGCACGATCACCTGTATTCACCGGTGTTGTCGACGAATCTTCGGTCACGCGATCAACACCACCGCTCCGAACATCACCGGAGCGCTCTTCACCACTGTTCTTCGGTGTTGGAACCGCTACAACGGTGGCGGTCTCCAGCGTGCGATCACCGGTGTTTCCATCCTGTAGGCTGGTGGTGCGGCTGTTGGCTTGGACCGCGTTTCCGTTCGCATCACGATCGACCGCGACCGTCGCCACACGTTCCGTACCCGTTGCACTACCAGCGGAAGCGAGGTCCCAATCGAAGGTGCGCGCTTCCACTTCAGCGGGTGTTGCCGTGAGCATGGCGTCGTACCGTTCATCGATCGGAATGCCGCTGATGCGCGACTCCGTACTGGTTATCCGCAGGCCGAGCGCGCCCACCTGATCCGTATTCAATTCCGCACCGGGACCATGGTCCGCGGTGGTGGAAAGGTGACGCGTCAATGAGGCCTGTCCGCGCAATGCAGCGGTCTCTTTCTCCAACACAGCGGCCTTGGCGAAGGCCGTGTTGGTCTCTGCGTGCAAGGCCGCGCGTTGCTCCTCCAACTGGGTGATATCCCGGCCCAACTCCTCCTTGCGCGACCGGCTGCTGGTCTCCTCCTGCTCGCGTTTGAGCCTCGCAACACGATCGGTGAGTTCGCCTTCGTCGGTGCGCTGGGTATTGGCCAATTGCATCGCACGGGCAACAGCCTTTTCATTTTCTGCAACAGCGCGTCTGGCCTTCTCGGCCGGATCGGCTGCGCCACCAGGACCCGACTTGACATCCAGCCGTTGCTTGAGCGCGGTAAGGTGCACGAGGGTCTGCGCATCGTTCTTCGCTGCGACGCTGGCAGCAAGCTCTGTGGACAGCCTGGTGGCCGTTGCGGCTTTTTGCAGGGTCGCGAGCCGCTCGTTGTCGAGTTCCGTTCCAGTTCGGAACGCAGCGCGCGCGCGCAGGTTGGCCTCTCGCGAATGCTGGCGGGCACGTGCCGCTTCGACCATCTGCGCATTACGCTGCTCCTCGTCCGTGTCGTTCGCAGCGGAGTCCACCAAGGCCAGCGCCTTGGCCGTGGTACGATCGGCCTCGGAAGCGGCTTCGACAGCGATCGCGAAAGCCTCGTCGCGCTGCGCTTCGAGGTCCAGTGCCTCGCGATCCAGTTCGGAAGCATCCTCACTGGCGAGACGCACGGCGGCGGCCTGGTCGATGTCGCCGGTGAAGCCCGCACGCGTCATGATATCGGCGGCAGGCGCTTTCTCAGGGATCGGTGCTTCAGCTACAGGCGCGTTCTCGGTGATGTCCAGGCGTGCACGGCGCCTGATCTCATCGAGGGAAAGCGCGATGAGGTCATCGTCCAGCGGCGCATCGAAGTAGTTGCGGATGGTGAGTTGTTCCATATCACCGTTCAGCGCGAGCGTCAGTTCCTGGCGGTAAGCGCGCGGGGAGTCGCTCTTGGGCACCTCCACCATGCCGGTGTGGTTCTTTCCGCTCGGACCGCACTCGACCATGTAGCGGAAACTCCCGCTACGCGGCAGGGAAAGCACATAGGATCCATTGATGTCCGTGCGCACATCGGCCACACGTTCGCGGGTCACGGCGTCCTCCACCACGATATGTGCCTTGCGGTCCTCCTTGGCGATGGTGCTCGCGAAGGTGCCTTTGAAGATGGTGATGATGACCGGCTGTTGGGCGGTACCGACACGGTACACGTGCAACTTGCCCTGGCTGCTGCTCCGTCCACTGGCGAAACACGCTTCCTTCTGCTCGCCATCCACCATGTAGAAGATGTCGTCATCCGGCGTGTTCACAGCAAAATCCATGTTCTCTGGACGCCCGAACGCATCGAGGCCCGGGTCATAAACGGACCGGAACACATCGTAGCCACCCATGCTGTTGTGCCCCTTGCTGCTGAAGTAGAAGGTGCGCCCGTCCGGGTGCATGAAGGCGAAGTCCTCATCAAGGTCCGTGTTGATGTAACCGGCGAGCTTGACCGGTGTGGAGAACTTGCCATCCGGCATCAACTCGGTGCGATAGATGTCGCGTCCGGTCTTGCCGTCCTTGCCATAGCTGCTGAAGTAGATCGGGCCGCCACGATCCGGCAGGTAGACGAGCTGATAGTCCTTGCCCTTGCGGTCCAGGGAGGTTTTCAACTCCTCAGGCAGTACCACGATCCGACCGCCGATGTCGCTCAAGTCATAGAAACGGAAGAACTCCGAACCGTCCACTTCCACCTTGTTGCGCACGGTGATCTCCTTGAGGTTGCTCAGCAACTGTTCACCATTGCGGCATTGCTTCTCCAGGTTCTCCACCGGGAATGCGGCCAGCGCTTTGTTGTCACCGGTGCCACGGAAACGCTGGTACGCTGCTTCCGCCTCCTTGAACCGATAGCTCAGGTGGTACGCACGACCGAGCCAGTACCAGGCCGGTGCGGGGATGGCCGGATCCTCCGTGGCGTATTTGAGGTAGCTCACAGCCTTCTCCTTGTCCTCACCGTCGAAGAGCAGGCAGGTGCCGAAACGATAGTTGAGTTGCCGGTCCGATGGGGAAAGACTGACGATCTGCGAATACATCGGCAATGCCTCCGCGAAGTGCTGCTCTTCGAAGAGCACATCGGCTTTCGCACGAAGCTGCTGATCACCGCCTTGCCCGGGGGCCAGAAAGGGGATCAGCAAGCCGACAACTATGCCCGTGAAGCGGGTCATTTTCCGAGAGTGCGCCCTTGTACCAAGCTGACTATCCGATTGTTTCAACTATTCCCGCCGCTTTTTCCGCCGTACGGTGGGTTCATCCGGTTCTCCTCCCCTCGCCACAGTCGTCCGATGTTCTCGCGGTGCGTGTAGAACACCATTATGCACAACAGCACAGCGAACCCGATCTTGACCGCACTGATCTCACGGTAGATCAGGATGACCGCTACCGGGAAGGCGACCGCTGCGCTTAGCGAACCGAGCGAGACATAGCGCGAGAGCAGGAAGACAAGTACGAACACGGCCACACAGATCCCTGCTGCACCCGGATGGACCGCCAGGACGCCGCCCAACGAAGTGGCCACGCCCTTGCCACCCTTGAAGTTCGCGAAGACCGGATACAGGTGACCGACCACAGCCGCGATCACCAAGGCCACGCGCAACCACATCCATGGACCCGTATCGGGTTTCAGATCACTGAAATTCGGTAGCACCCGCACGGGGATGAAGCCCTTGGCGATATCGAGCAACAGCACCGGCACACCCGCTTTGGGCCCCAGGACACGGAAGGTGTTGGTCGCACCGGCGTTGCGGCTTCCATGGTCGCGTACATCAACACCATGGAAGGCACGGCCCCACCATACACTGATGGGCAGACTGCCGCACAAGTAGGCCAGGATCATCGCGGATATGCCGTACACCCAGGGGAA
This sequence comes from Flavobacteriales bacterium, assembly GCA_039933875.1. Classification (GTDB taxonomy): domain Bacteria; phylum Bacteroidota; class Bacteroidia; order Flavobacteriales_F; family PHOS-HE28; genus PHOS-HE28. The sequence continues at coordinate 12,476 of JBDTNF010000148.1, forward strand.
GTCCATGGTTCAGAGCCCGAATCGCGTGCGGAAATCGTCCACCTTCTTCTTGTTCGTCAGGATGAACTGGTAGGCCGATTCATCCTTCTTGGCTTCCAGCACGCGCTTGTCGTCCTTCAACTCCGCGAGCATCGTGTTGAACTGCTGGTCGCTGCTGTAGGCATAAAGGTAATTGCGCGTGTATTGGAAGAAGTAATAGGTCTGGTCGTCCAAGGCCAGGTAAATGGTCAGGATGTCGCCGCTACGCTTGCGCTCGATGTGCACCTTCCCCTTCACGTTGCGGTACACAGGCTTTTTCAGGATCGTGGCAATGCCGATCTCCCCATCGCTCAACCAACTCTGCTCGGGACCATCCCAGTGCATCTTCACATCACCCAGCACCAGGGGTTTCACCAGTTCGTCGGGCAATTTCTTGATCTCGCCCTTGATGCTCAGCTCGCTAATCAACTTGTCCGAGCGTTCGAGACCGAGCACCTCGCGCATCATCTTCTCATAGTAGGTCTTGCTGATGTCCAATGCCTTCTGCTCGGGATAGGCGAGGATCTCCGCCGCCATCCGCTCCAGTGCGTTGTCGAAGAAGTGGAAGTCGGCGATGAGCACGCCACTGCCACTGGCCTTTTCATTATCGGTCTCGAACCGCATGCCGCCTACATCGGTCAGTTTGATGCGGCCCAGGTCCACACCGAAGTTGATGCGGCCGTCGGCCAGGATCACGCAATTCTCCGTGGCAAGGCTCACGAGATCGCCGGGCAGGTCGCGCTGGCGGATCTTGTCCTTGTTGGAGATCATGTACTCCTTGCGTCCCTTATCATAGAAGAGCAGGCCCTTTGCCTTGATCACCGGCCGGTCCTTTGCATCGTGGGTTCGACTGAGGAACGTACCATAGACCTTGAAGGGATCCTCGTCGGTGAGGTAGATGCCCGCCCCGATCAAGGCGCCCTCATCGTCGAACAAGGTGTCCGCCACAGGAATGAAGACCTCCATCGGATCGATCGCGCCGGAGAAGCTCATCCAATTGCGGGCCAGTGCCGGGCAACCATGCTGGATACGCGTGCTGCCGGTGAAGGTGAGTTCCTTCACACTGGCCGTTAGCGTCACGCCTCCGAAGAAGTCGAACGCCGGACTGAGTTGGAAGTCCTCTTCCTTGGCGATCCGCCCGTTCGCATAGGTCTGGTAGGCCGTGTCCACATCGATGTTGTGCAGGTGGATCTGGAAGGACTTCTTGTTCTCATCCACATAATCAAGATCGCCGATCGCACTGTACTTGCGCCGGGCCTTGATGGTGGTGGTGGCGTTGTAGATACGGTGGAACTTGGTGACGTAGTTAGCCGTGATCACCGTGTTCACCAGCGGATCCATCTCCGCGTTCTTGCGAATGAGCACGCGCATGCTGTCGGGCGTGATCAGCGCATCGGCCACCTGGATGTACTGCACATCCTGGGCGGTGATCAAGTGCTTCTTCAGATCATACCGCGCCTTGGGCGCCATGAACGCGAGTGAGTCCTGGTCCGGCCTTATGCTGATGAAGTTGGAACCGGAGAGTTGAAGGTCTTCTGACCCGGCGGCAGCGGTACGGTCGCTCTCCAGTTCGATGTCGCCCTGGTCCATGAACCACTTGAAGCGGTCCATGTAGCAGATGTACTGGTTCACCGGGAACTCCACCTTCGTCTCCTTACCGTTGCTCACGAACTCACCCACGCGCTCATCCAGCTTCACGGTGGCGTTCACGTTGTCGGTGCGGAACGCGATGCTCGATGTGTCGCCTTCGGTCAGGCGGAAGTCCGACGTGTCCGCGTGCAGCTGTAGCGTCTCGAACTTGAACAACTTGGACTTCAGAGTGGCGTTGTGGAAGTCGATCAACCCTGCGCCGGTCATGCCCGTCGGTGTGAGATCCGTAAGACCGTGCAGCCACGCCTGGTCGGTGTACATGACCATGGGCTTGCGCAACTCCTCGGTGCGCAGCACGTCACGTGCAGGTTCGAGGCGCACGAAGACCTCTCCGCCGCGCACATCGGGCACCTTGCTCGGTGCGGTGCTGGCGATGTTCACCAGCGTGTCGGCGCGCCCCAGCGTACTGTCAGGGCAGAACACCAACTGGCGCGAGCTGAGTTTCGTGGTGAGGTATTCCAGTTCTCCATTACCCTGCAGCCCCCGGCTGTTGAGCGAAATGGTGCTGGTGAATTTCGCCTTGCGCCCATAGAGGGGCAGGCCTGCCTCACCCGTCTCACGAACAAAGCCAAGCGCGTAGTCGGGTTGCAATCCGAGGGGCTCACGGATATCCGGGAAGATCCCGCCCGAAACAAGGGTGCCCATGAAGGTGAGGCCCGCATTGGTGAAGTTGTCAAGCGAATCGATCTGGAAGGGATCGCTTCGGTAGTAGAATTTATCCCTGCCGTAGACCCCGCGCTGGATCGTATGCTTGCTGTAGAAAACGAAGCTCTCCTTGCTGCTGTTGAACTTGGGGAACTCGGGATACTTCTCCTGTTGCAGGCCGCTCTTGTTGCTTGGCGCATCGATCTCGAGGGTCCCCGTGACCTGCTCGAGCACGTTCTTCACGCGCACCAGCGTCGTTACCCCTTCCTCGTTCGGCGAGAAGCTCGTCGCCGTGAAGGAGACCGAATCCACGTTGATCAGATCGATAACGAAGGGTGCGTAATGGAAGTAGTACTCCTTGCCATAATACTGCAGCTTGCCCGCCTGTACGCTTCCACCGAAGGTGAAGTCGCGTCCCTTCTTGATGGTGATGGTGCGGTCGCTCGGGAAGATCTTCACGTCCTGCGAGTCGCTCATGAGGATACGCGAAACGCCCAGCATGGTAAGGTCGTTGTTCAGCAGGTTCAGCGTGGCGTTCACGCCGTCGTCCGTGGAACTGTTGAACTGCAAGGCATCATAATCCTGTTTCCCCGCACTGTTCAGGATATGCTGGCGCAAGCGCGGGGTCACTTCGACCCATTCCGTTTCCGGGTCGTAGACGAGATAGCCCTTGTTCGCCATGTCGATGAGAAGCGGGACAACGGCTTGTTTCTGCATCCGGCTGAAGACGGCGAACTCTTGCGCGTAGAACCGGCCACCGTTCTGCTTACTGAAATCGTTGAGCCGGACCAGCGGATGCACGTTGTCAATGCCAAGCATACCCATGTACCGCTTCTCGCGGAAGTAGTCGAAGCTTTCGAAGCTCGCCTTGGTCTGTGTGCTGCCCTGCAGGTTGCCCATCTGCAGCAGCGGATCACCCTGCTTCCAGGTGAGCACTTCGAAATACATGTCGACCTGGTGGTAGGTATCGTAGAACGGCGCCTTGCTCAAGCCTTCGTCCTTCTTGATCAATGAGAGTTGCTTCTTGTCCTTGAGAAAGCGCAGGCTGACGCTTTGGTGGTACAGCGAATCTTTGTCCAAGCGGATGCGCACGGTAACATCGTCACTGCTGATGCGCGTGGGTTCGATGCTGAAGAACAAACCGCTCGTGATGATGAACGGGCGCTTGTCCCGGTAGAAGGTGAGGTACGCTGGCTCCTCCTTGGTACCATAGCCCTGCAGTTTGGCTCCCTGCATGGTGAAACCACCCTCGAAGTCGATGCCCTCGGCGATGTCGCGGATCTTCATGCGCCGGTCGAAGCTCTCGAACTGCGGGTAGCTGGCGTTGTCCTCATCGACATTGGCGAGGACCTTGTCACTGAGCTGTCCGGTGATGGCGCGCTCGAAGTATGGATCGCTGAAATGCACGGTATCCACCACATAGGCCGCGCTCTTCATGCGGATCTCATAGGACCCGCTCCACTCGGCGAACGTGGCTGTCGGCTTCAGGCCGGCACGCTCCCAGGTCACCTTGCCCCCAGTGCCACGCCAGATCTCCGTGGTCGGGAAATAGGTTCCGCTCGTGTTCAGGATAACCGCACTGTCACCTTTCGCCACGCAGACCAGGTCGGTCCTGGCGAAGATCACCTTGGGCACGCTGTCATAGGCGAAGGTGAACTGCTTGCTTCGGCTGCGCCATTGCGTGCTTGCGCTGTTGAACATGGTGTTGTCCTTGAACAACCCGGCGCACATGGCGATGAAGGCGCTCACGTTCTGCTTGCGGCCGTTCTGCACGAGCTTGTCCATGCCCTGCATCCAGGCATCGAACTCCGCGGCACTGCGACCACCGTTCGGGAAAGCGGCCACGGCGGACAGATAATCACGGAACTGAGGGAAGGCCTCGAATCGCTTCTTCAGCATGAAGTTGGCCACCTCGACAACGCGAACACGCTGTGCCGCGCTGTACCACGTGCCGTTCCATGCTGGTGTGAAGGTCTCTTCGATGAAGGGCCTCCCCTCCTTCTTGTCCGCTGTGACCAGGAACTCCGTGACCTCCTGCAGGAAGAGCGCCTGATCACTGCTGAAGGGCTTGGTCTGCGCGAACGCCCGCGGCGCGATGATGCACAACACCACGATGATCAGACCTGCCAGGATGCAACGTGTTCTCCTCATGACCTTTTCCTACATCCGAGCAACGCCCAGTCGCCTTCGTTCATTCGTTCCGCCAGTTCGAATCCCACTTCCTGCGCACGTTGCTCCATCAAGTGCCTGTCCGCAACAATGAAGCCGCTGAGGAACAGCACACCACCTGGTGAAAGCGCATCGAACATCAACCGCATGGCATCGAGCAGGATGTTGCGCTCGATGTTGGCCAAGATAGCTTCGTAGGTATGGCCGTTCAGGGACGTGGCGTCGCCCTTTTCCACAGTGATCGCGTGACAACCGTTCCGCACCAGATTCTCCTTCGCATTGTCCACCGCCCCGGGATCGATGTCAATGGCCACAACACGGGAGGCCCCCATCCTTTCCGCCAGGATCGCGAGCACCCCGGTGCCGCAACCGAGGTCGCATACGGAGCGGCCAGCGAGATCCACACCGAGCATGGCTTGCACCATCATGCGCGTGGTGGCATGGTGACCCGTGCCGAAGGCCATGCGCGGCGTGATGACGAGTTCGTGTGTGAAATCCGGGGCGCTGGCATGGAAATCCGCACGTATGCGCACCTGGTTCCCCACCTCCACGGGCTGGAAGCTGCTCTCCCACTCCGCGTTCCAATTGCGCGGCGCGATCTCCCGGCTGGTCCAACTCACGCTCACGTGCGGGTCGCGCAAGGTGAGGAGTTTCGCCAGTGCCGCTGCGTCGAAGCGGTCACTCGGCACATAGGCCTTCAACTCACCGGATGAACCAGCGGGGTCGGTGTAGCTTTCCTCGAAGCTCTCGAAGCCGATATCGCCCAACTCGACCATGAGGATGTCGCGCCAGGGATCGACCGGGGCGATGATGAAAGAGACTTCGGTGTACGTCATTCTCAAGTTTATCGCGGTGAGCCGCCGGAACGGCTGTTGCAGGGCGACCGCCCCGCTTCGGTGACTACTTCTTCATGCTGCCTGCGATGCTCACCAACTCCGAGAACTGCACAGGATCCAACGATGCACCACCGATCAATCCGCCGTTCACGTCGGCATTCGCGAAAAGGCTCCCGGCATTATCGGGTTTGCAACTACCACCATAGAGGATGGGCACGGCCCCCGCTACGTGGGGACCATGAGTATGGAGCAACGCCCGGATGTGCGCATGCATCTCCTGTGCCTGCTGAGGGGTGGCTGTGAGCCCCGTACCGATAGCCCATACCGGCTCATACGCCACGACCACGCGTTCCAACAGCTCGTTCGCAAGACCACCCAGGGCGCCTTTCATCTGCTCCGTCACCACATCGAAGTGCCGCCCACTTTCACGTTCGGCGCGCAGCTCGCCACAACAGTAGATCGGTGTGATGCCTTGGTCCAGCAGGGCCGAGATCTTCTTCGCCACGATGGCGTCCGTGTCACCGAAGTACTGGCGCCGCTCACTGTGACCAACGATGCAGGCACCCACGCCGAGGCTCTTCAACATGCCCGCGCTCACCTCACCGGTATAAGCGCCCTGTTGAGCCTCATGACAGTTCTGCGCGGCGACAACGATGCGCGTGCCGCGCACCTGGTCCACCGCCATGGCCAGAAAGGGGAACGGCGGTGCGATCACCACCTCGACGCTGGCAGGCCATAGTGCGGCTTGCCGCGTAAGCGCTGTGACAAGACCCTGCGCCTGCGCGCGGTCCTTGTGCATCTTCCAATTCCCGGCAACGATCGTTCGCATGGCGCAAAGATGGCGGCTGGATGGGGTGATCGGAACCTCCGTTCAGTGCGATATCAACAGGGCGAGCCGGGGCCAACACCGATGCCCTTCACTTCCGCTTGGCCTGCTTCAGAGCCTCCTTGTAGCGGAGCATGTAACGCGCTGTATAGGCCTGGTCCCACTCGAACGACTTCGTGGCCGGTGCCCAGGCCGCCATGCCTACAGGTGTATCGAGGAGGTCGGCAGGCAGGTCCTGCTCAGCGGCGAGCAGCGTGATGTCCACTCGCAGGTTCCATTCCTGGTTGCGGTCCGCGGGGTCCATCTTCCCGTTCGCGTCCACCTCCACGACCTTTCGGTGGTGGGCGTCGGCGGTATAGACCAAACGCTGGCACCCGGCGATGGGGACAAAGAGCTGATAGCTCCCTTTCGCATCGGTGAAGATCGAATCACCCGCGATGGAGTCAGTGAAAACACGAACGCATACGTTCTGCATCGCGTCCGATCGCTGGTCTTCAACGATGCCGAACAGCATCATCTTGGACTGCCCCGACAGATGCAATGCGCCGAACAGCGCGAATAAGAGCATAGTGCGGGACAGGGCGGTCACTAGGGACCGAATGTACGATCACCGATCACTTCAACTGCGCCTTCGCCTCCTCGAACGTCGGTGTGTCGTTGCAGTGCCAGAGCCCGCGCACCGTGCCTTGTTGCAGCACCATGATGCCCGGGTTGCTACGTATCGCCGTCTTGATGGTCTTCTCATCGCACTGAGCGAAGTCGAAGGCCAGTTGGTGCTCATGGCGTACCGCCTCGATCGCCTCCCACGGACTGGCGCTCACGCCGTAGACGTACCACCCGTTCTTGTAAGCCTCATCCGCGAGTTTCGAGATCGCGGGAAGGCAGTCGGTAGCCGAGGTCTCCACATTGTACATCATCACAAGCAGGATCGGGGATGTCTCACCGAGCAGGTCGTTGGTGATGTCCGTACCATCCGACGTGGTGAGGATGAAATCGGATACCGTTGATTGGATCCCCGCTTCGAGTTCAACGACACGGGTGCTTCCCTCTACGTTCTCGAAGTTCGGATCGTCCCATGGATAAGGCTGCGCGGTGTCGTACTCCTTCACTTCACCGGTCGTTTTGTTCTTGTAGCTCACGAACGTCTGGTTCCTGGGGGCTTTGCCCATCACCTTCTGTTCGGCGATGCTCTTACCGACCGCATAAGGACGGTAGTCGCGCACGGGCAGGTGTGCATAGCCATACCAGGTGAACGCGAGGGTGATCACCGCGATCCAGGCCGCGGCCGCCCATTCCGCCTTGGCACCTTGCATGATACGCTTGATGATGAGGTAACCTGCGAAACCAAGAAGCGTGAACCAGACCGGTCCCCACCACGTGAAGATCCAACTCCACACCGCTACAAGCAACAGCCCGGCCGGCAGCAGGACCATGTCGTCCTTGGTCGTATTCCATGTCAGGTCCTTCCGCAGGAAGGAGGCAAGCGCGATCGGGATGATGAAGATGAAAAGGATGGCGTCCTTGGTGAAGCTCTCCCAAGGGGTGAGGCTGCGGCCCATGGAGCCCTTCATCGCATCGCCGAAACAACCGCAATCCGTGACGCACGTAACGCCATGCTCCTCCGCGTGGCCATCGACCATCACGGTGTAGGTGCCATTGGGATCACACTGCGCCGTGTACATGGTGAGCCAACCGAAGAACACGGTGAGAACGACCAGCGCTACCGAAGCGAGCTTCATGCGCCCTCCGAAAAGCACCGCGAAGCCCAGGACCACTTCCGCCAGGCAGGCCAGTACGGCGAGCGAAAGCGAGAAGGGTTCGAGGAACGGGAGGTTGAGCGCGCTTTCCGCGTAGTACTCCTCCAGCTTATAGGAGAAACCCAACGAGTCGTTCGCCTTGATGAGGCCGCTGACGATGAAGAGCGAACCGACGATGAGCCGACAGATGGTAAGGAAGATGCGCATGGGTGGCTTCGATGAGGTGCGGCGAAGTTAGAAGCGGTGCCCGAGGGGCATGGCGTATTAACAAGCACTTAATAAAGCGCGCAAGGGATCACTGGCGTGAAGCCGTACCCACCTCCGGGTTCATCGCCTGCTCGTTCACCGCCGCGCGGCGAAGCGCCACCTCGGCCATCAAACGGGAGACTTCGGCCTGCACCTCCTCCTCGTAGGCCTTGTCCCAACTGAGGAAGCCGCTCATGGGGCTGAAGCGCGCGATGCCCATGGGCAGGTCGAAGAACGACAGATCAACACCGTCGACGCGCTCAAAAAGGGTCATCTCCACCGCCAGGTCCACCGAACGGTTATCGCCCGCCCACTCCCCGCCGTGCGTATCCACAGCGAAGCACTTGGTCACGCGACCGGGTGCGCTGAAGCGGATGACGTATTCGGCTTCGTTGTCAAGATGCACGTTATAGTGCCCCTCGGCACTGGTGGTGAACACCTGCTGTTTCACACCGTCCTTGTATACGCGCACGAGTACCTCGCCGAACGGCGTGCGTGTGTTGACGTCGGTCACCTCCCCGTGCAGGCGCAACTCAGCGGCCGAGGACCGGCTGGCGAGCAAACACAGGGCGAGGAGAAGGAGGTGGCGCATGGTCTTCTATGTGTCCGGGAATTTTCCGGGGAGGCGAAACTATTGGCGCACCCCCGTGGGATCCAAGCCCGAAATGCTTCTTTTGAAAGGATCGACCAACAGGCGATTGTGAACAACCCCGCAGCCGCTACCTTGCCCTGACCTGCCCAACATCACCCCATGCAACGCCTCCCTCTTCTCCTGCTGCTGATCGTCCCGAACCTCTCCTTCGCACAACCCGACGCGAAGAAGGAAGTGCTCGCCGTGATCGACCGCTTCTTCGCGACGATGGCCCAACGCGATTCAGCGGGAATGGCTGCCGTCATGATGCCGGATGGCGTTCTGTACGGTGTCTTCGAGGGGAACCTAGCCCAGGCTCCCCGGGCTACCACACACGCGAACTTCCTCCACCAATTAAAGTCAGGGACGGACAAGATCCTTGAACGCTATTGGGATCCGCAGGTGCGCGTAGATGGCCCCATCGCCACGGTAACCGCGCCCTACGATTTCCATGTGAACGGCAAGCTCAGCCACTGCGGCATCGATGTGTTCGATCTGCTGAAGGACGGGGACGCATGGAAGATCAGCGGCGGGGAGTTCACCATGCGCCGCGAAGAGTGCCCGGCAAGTCCGCTTGGACCGGTGAAATAACCAGTCTCTCCAAGATGCAACGCGCCTATGTTCTTCTGTTGCTCCTGCTTCCGAATGTTTCGTTTGCCCAGACGGAACAGGAACTGGAAGTGCTCACTGTGATCGATCGCTTCTTCGCGACCAAGGCAGAACGCGATTCCGCAGGCTTGGCAGCCATTATGGCACCCAAATCTGTCCTTGAGTATTGGTTCGAGACAGGTAACCTACACCAAAAGAAATCAAGGATCCGCACGACCAAATACCTACGCTCTCTAAAGAAGGGTGCCGATCTCATTCGAGAACATTATTGGTTGCCAGTGGTAGCGATCGATGAATATGGCACAAGGGTCACGGCGCGTTATGATCTCCATGTCAACGGCGAGCCGAAGCAATGCGGAACCAGCTACTTCCATCTAGTCAAGGACGTAGACCGCTGGAAGATCAGCAGTGTACTGTTCAATGTTGAAGGGGCGTGTATGCCATGCCCCTTAGGACCACCCAAATGACCTCAGCGCTCCTTCTCCTCGCCCATCTGGATCATCGCGAAGACCGCATAGTTCACGATGTCCAGGAAGTTGGCATCGATACCCTCGCTCACCAAGGTCGCTCCCTTGTTGTCCTCGATGCTCTTGATCCGTAGGAGCTTCATCAGGATCAGGTCCACCAGCGAACTGACGCGCATGCTGCGCCATGCTTCACCGTAGTCGTGGTTCTTGCGCATCATCAAGTTGCGCGCCTGTTCCAATTCATGGCGCAGTTCGATGCTCGCCTCGGTCGGTGAAAGGTCCGGCACATCGACCACGCCGAGGCGCAGTTGGACCAGGGCCATGCCCGCGTAGTTCACCATGCCGATCAACTCCGGCCGGATGCCTTCGCCCACCTTGCTCTCTCCTACTTCCTGCAACGTGCGCACACGCTGCCCCTTGATCATGATCTGGTCCGTAAGTGAGGGCACGCGCAGGATGCGCCACGCGGTGCCGTAATCCTTTCCCTTCTTCTCAAAGAGGTCCAGGCATTCACTGAGAACGGCGTCGTACTGCTGAAGGGTCCTGTCCATCGAAGGCGCTTGTGCCGGTTGCGGGGCCGAAGGTAGCCGGGGATGAAAAACGGAGGTGTCGTTCACACCAACCGTTCCACAACCCTGCGTTTCGCGTAATACATGGAGAGCTCCCCCTTGCCTTTCGCCACGATCTTGCCACGGCCTGTGAAGCAGAACTCAGGGGCCTCCTTGATCCGGTCATAAGTGCTCTCGCTGATGTTGACGTGCCCTACCTCACAGTTGCTCTCCATGCGGCTGGCGATGTTCACCGTGTCGCCCCAGATATCGTACTGGAACTTCTTCACGCCCACGATACCCGCCACCACCGGACCGGTGTGGATACCGACGCGCATCTCGAAAGCGAGCTTCCCCTCGGCAATGCGCTGCGCGGCGTGCGCCCGCATGAAGGATTGCATTTCCAATCCGGCCAGAACAGTGTTGCGCACCGACCCCTCCGTCGGCACCGGCAATCCGCCAGCGGCCATATACGCATCGCCGATGGTCTTGATCTTCTCGACGCCGTGCCGCGCCACGATCCCATCGAACGCCTCGAAGCAGGTGCTCAACTCCTGCACGAGTTCGGATGGCGACAGCTTCTCAGCGATGCTCGTGAAGCCCATGAAATCGGTGAAGAGGATGGTGACGTTATCGAAGAGCCGCGCCTCGGCCCTACCGCTCTTCTTCAGCTCGGCGGCCACTTCCTCGGGAAGGATGTTCAACAGGAGCTCATCGCTGATCTCCTTCTGGTGCTCGATCGCGCGCTTGGTGCGGCTGATGTACCGCAACCGGCTGAACAAACCGCCGGCCACGATCAGTATCCCGATGGCCACGA
>JBDTNF010000149.1:0-12808 GCA_039933875.1 Flavobacteriales bacterium
GCCGAACTGCGGGGAAGCCTACACTATCAGTCGCACAGCAAGCGGCCATAGCTGCAACTAAGCATGTCCCGGTCATAAGCAAACGAATGCGCATCGTCCAAGTGTTATTTGGAACGAAGCTAGTCGCCGCAATCTCACCGCAGGCTGCGCTTACGCTCCGCATGAGCAGAATCTCATTGGCTTGTGGCCCCGACCCGCTAGCGCGGGTGTGCGTCCGTGCCTATTCGCGGAACTCTCCAACTGTATGTAGGCTGTGCCTAAGCCCCGGTTAAAGCGTGCTTAACGATGGAATTGCAACCGCAATTCTTTGTTGCAACTCTTCCTCTATTCCGACCATTCGCACTCTAGCGCCGAGGAAAGCCCTATCAAACTCGAAGTGCACCGCGCCCTTAGATTTTGCAATCTCATCCGCAAAGGGCCTCAATGCAGTCATGCATTTTGTGCGCAAGTCATCGGCTATCACTTGATAGACTTTTTCACGTATTGCAAGGAAGGGTTTTCCGTCATATCGAAAGAAGACAAACTCATCCATACCAACCTCGTTTAGTTGAGGAAGATAGTCCACCGCTGGCCTGGATTTGTGATCAGCGCCTTAAGCCTTCAGTCCCCCGTCGGCTTGATCGCGCTCGTCTCCACCATCAGCACCACGGTCTTCTTCGGTGCGCGCGGGCGGTGCATCACGCCCTTGGTGATGGTAACGCCCTGCTGCGGGTTCAATTCGATCGTGCGGTCCTCCAGGTCGATCAGTAACTGACCTTCCAGGACGAAAAAGAACTCATCGTCATCGTCGTGCTTGTGCCAGTGGAATTCACCTTCCAGCATGCCCAGCCGAACCACGCTATCGTTCACCTGGGTCAACGTGCGGTTGGCCCACTTCTCCTGGGTCGCGGCAACTACCGCGGGCACATCGATGCGTTCCATGTGGGGGTATTGCACGGCCAGGTCGATGTCGTAAGTGGTCGGGCGGTCCATTGGTGTCGTGTATTTCGTCATCCCAGCCTTGGAGCCGGGATCGCACCAAGGTATTCCATGGGTTCGGGTTCCATCGATCCCCCGCTGGCGCGTATCTCTGATCCGCGCTTCCCACAGCAGGATCACCTCGAAAGCGATTTAGCGCACCACGCTCACGGCGAGCTTCGCGGTCTCGCCAGCGCTCAGCCAATAGTGTCCCGCTCCCAACTTGCTCACGTCTATGGACAGGGGAGAGCGTACACCGCCGCGGCCTTGCATCACGATGCGTCCGGTGGCATCGAGCAGGCGCCAATCCGGGAAAACCGAGCCGTCGCTCCAGGTGATGGTCACCTGATCCGTGGCAGGCATCGGGAAGACGCGCCAGTTCCCAGCGTTCGTTCTTTCCTCAAGGCCCGTAACGAGCACATACGGATCCGAAGGGATGGAGCAATCCGCGCTGTAGGTGACGTCCACGGTGTAGAAGCCGGGCGCCGCGGGGTCGATGCATTGCATATCGCTTGGCGAAAGGGGTTGATCATCAAGGAACCACTGATAGTTCTCGCCCGGCGGATCGGCGCAGAGCTGCGTTCCGTTCATCGCGATGGTCGGTTGCACCGGTTGGAGGTAGGCGATGCTGATCCACAGACCGAGGTCTTGCACGTAGTCCGGGCAGATCGCTGGCGCGCCGCTCACGCTATACTGGCCACCCGCCGGCGGCACCACCAGCGTATCGTTCGTTCCGCCGGGGATCGGGACATGCTGGTCGGACCACTGGATGTTGACAGTGTAGGGCTGCTGCAGGATCAAGCGGATCGTATCAAGCGCGCAATAGAGCGTGATGTCGGGTGTGAAGAACAGGGGATCACCTCCGGTGGTCATCACCGTTGGCGGCAGAAAGGCCCAGCCGTCCACCAGTACCGGTGGTGACATTTCCGTGCAACCATCGAGGGTCGCATCCACGCTGAAGCTGGATCCGCTGTCATTGAACGCATCCACGATGAGGGTTGGGCTGATGGCACCGGGGATCAATGCACCATCCTTGTACCACTGGTAGCTATCGTAGACCTGGGTCATGAGCGTGCCCTGGCTGTTGGGGCAGAGGATCATGTCCACGGGACCCACGGATGGATCGAAGGGGCATTGCGCGTGGGTCGCGAGCGTTGCGCCGGTGAGCGCTGCGGTCAGTACGAAGTGCGCGAACGAGGGTCGAGGTGAGCTCATGTGGCGTGGTTCTACGCACTAGACACGGGTCAGCGCAGTGAACGTTGCCGCATGGCGTCGCACTTGTGATGGATGGTGGATCCCGGGCTGTGCTGCACGGAACCGCTCGTCACAAGGCTGAACATTGCGTTGAACCCGGCCCGATGATCGCGGTAGTGAAGAGCAAAACCTACGATCATGCGAATACTCAACACTGCATTGATGACATGCTTGATCACCAGGCCATGGCACAGGGTCCGCGAACGACCCCTCAACGGATCGATGATCGGCTGATGATCTATGCCGTCGCTTTGCAGGAGGCCTTATCCGCATTGGCCTTCACGGCGGATGTGGCCGAGGTGCGACGCCTGAGCGCTTGGATCGATACGTCGGCCTATGCGGTCGCAATGGATGTACGGCACGCGCACAAGCGCCATGATCCGAACCTGGACTACGCATTGGACCTTGCCATGGCGGATCATTTCAAGGGGAACGATGCGCTTGCTGACTATGCCGCGTACCGCACTGTGGACCGCTACTACAAGACCCAGGCTCGCATCACTCCGGCGCCTTACCGCGAATTGCTCTACCTGAGCGAGCTGGCGCATGCCGTGGCCTACACGCAGAGAGAAGCACGCTACGTCCGCATGCGCAACGAACTGATGGAGTACGCATCAGCGCTACAGCTTGTGGAGGAGAGATGAACGATCCTTCCGCTGGCGGTACGGCGCGCCTTGTTCCAACTGAGCGTAGGCGCAGCCTACGCTCCACGAGAACGGAATGATGGTAGCCAGTGGCTACTGATACGACAGAGTAGACCACAGCAGGCTCTCTCGTCTTCGGGGACGCTGCGCTCCTCTTCCGTCCCTCCGTTGGCGCAGATCTGTGATCCGCGTTCCGCAACCGCATGAAGCGAGAACAATTGGGAGTCACCAGCGCTATAGGCCAAGTCTTCTTGAACAGATCCTTTTTTAGTGCGAACAGTCCAAGGCCCATGTGTGTTCGCATGCAGCGGTCGTGGTTCACCGGTTCGGTGGAACGTTTGCGGCTCACGCTGCGTCGATCGGTTTAGATTGCAGAACCATTTGGCCAAGCCCAACCCCATGAAGCAACTCGTACTCCTTGCCGCATCGTTTCTTTTCGTGAACACCAGTTCGGCTCAAGGCACTTGTGAGACGGCGTTGCCGGTCACCGAAGGCATAACTGCCGTTGGCCCGATCACGGGTACCCCCAATAACCCTATCTGCATTGGTGGTCTGGGTTCGGCGGCCATGTGGTATACCTACACGGCTACTGCTGATACGACCATGATCCTCCTCTCGCACGTACAGGGCATTCCGGATACGGACACCAAGGTGAGCCTCTACTCGGGAACTTGTGGCGCACTGACCTGCTTGACGGGTGATGACGATTCGGGGTACCAATTCACCTCCATGATCATTTTCCCCGTTACGGAAGGCACTGCTTACACCTTCGCTTTCGACAATAGTTTCTCCAGTGGCGGATTCAGTTTCGACCTGCATCACCTGATCGTGACACCGATCACCTTCACCCCGGTCACGATCGACGGTGCTGATGGGATCCAGGGTGCTGTGGACATGAACAACGATGGGCGTGACGATGCGGTGATGCCCGGCTCCATCAGCTTCAACATCGGCTTCCAGGGGGATCTGGGGGCTTACACCGTGACCAACTATCCCACCACTCCTGCTACGAACATCGCCAGTTGGAGCTTCGCCGTGGGCGATTGGGACAGCAATGGATACCGTGACCTCCTCTATGGCGGCGGCAGCGGTGCCACCTTCATGAACGCCAGTGCCGATGGTCTCAGCTACACGCAGAACACCTTTCCCCAGTACATCTTCTGCCAGCGCACCAACTTCGTGGACCTCAACAATGATGGTCACCTCGATGCATTCAGCTGCCACGATGTGGATGCGAACGTGGGCTTCATCAACGATGGCAACGGCAACCTTGTGTTCACCCAAGGCGGTTATGGTACCACGTGCGGCAACTACGGGTCCATCTTCACCGACCTGAACAACGATGGCGCCATGGACCTCTTCGTAGCCAAGTGCGGTTGCGATCCACAGGACCTGCTGATGCCCAATGACGGCAACGGTGTGTTCACCAACGTGGCTCCCTCACTTGGCCTTGCCGACGGTCACCAGAGCTGGAGCAGCGCATGGGGCGATCTCGACAACGATGGCGATATGGATGGGCTCATCGGCAGCAGCGGTCCCGGCGTGCATAAGCTGATGCGCAACAACAACGACGGCACCTTCACCGATGTGACCATCGGTAGTGGCATGGACACCTTCACGGGGTCCAGCATCGAGTGGACCGCACATGACTTCAACAACGATGGCTGGATCGATATCCTCGGCGGCGGTGCCCTGCACTACAACAATGGCGACATGACCTTCAGCCACGACGTCAATACACCGGGCAACGGCCCCGTGGGGGACATGAACGCCGATGGCTTCCTGGACCTGCTCAATGGCAGTGGGTACATGGCCAATGATGGCAACGACAACAACTACATCCGCATCAATTTGGTGGGCACGGTCAGCAATCGCGATGCGATAGGCGCGCGTGTCACGGTGACCAGCGCTTTGGGCACCCAGATCCGCGACATCCGAAGTGGTGACGGGTTCCACTACATGAGCTTCATCGGCGCCCACTTCGGTTTGGGCAACGATACACAGGTGGATCAGGTACAGGTACGCTGGCCCAGTGGAGCGGTGGATGTGATCACGGACCTGACCCTCAATTCCACGCACACCATTGTTGAGGGAGTAGCCAACAGCGTTGGATCGCTGGCTGAGGCGACGTTCGCGGTAGCCCCGAACCCGGCAACGGATGTGGTGTTCGTAAGCGGCGTTCCGCCGAACGCCATGGTGGAGGTTGCCGATGCCACGGGCAAGCGTGTGATGAACGAACGGTTGCTTGGCAATGACCTTGGTGTAGGCGGCCTCGCCCCCGGGGTCTATCTATTGCGTGTGAGCACGGCCCAAGGTGTGCTCACCTCCAAGTTCATCAAGCGCTGACGCGCTAGGGCTTAGCCGGAACCGGTTCGCTCGGCACCCAACCGGTCTCCACCACGGCCCAGCGGTTCCAGTTGTACACCGTGGGCTGGCCATGTGCCCGTGCAAAGGTGGTCGCGTTAAGCGCGTCGGTGAAGATTCGACAGCTGCTGTAGTGCATGCGGCCGTCGGCCGGATCGCGGTAGCCGCTTACGATGGAGTCATGGTCCAGGGCATGCCTCAACACGTTCTCCAGTTCGGGCAGGCCGTCGTGGCCATTGGCCACGCTGTATGCAGCAACGAGATCACGCGTCACATAGGAGTTGCCACGCACATCGTAGCTGAAGCGCTCTTTGCGCTTGGCGATGGACCGCAGATGTTCGAGCATGAGCGTGAAACTGCGCTCGGTGGGGAAGGACGATGACATGTGGCGCCAAAGGTGCTCTCTCGCCACCCAGCACATGATCGTTGCGTACGGGAAGCGTGAACAACGGCGTGTTCAAGTTCAAAACCGTGTTTCGCTTCGATCCGCGATCGGTAAAAGGATGGACCGAGGCAGCGTTCGCGCCCCTAACTTCATCTTCTTCACAAACCACCCCGAATGCGCCACGCTACCCTCGCTCTTCTTGTTCTTGGTGCAGCAGCTGCTAACGCGCAGGATTACCTGGCCAACGATCCCCGATGGCAGCAACATTCGCTGTGCGGTGTTCCTGCACCCTGCATCGCGAACGACACCTACAACTACTTCACGGCAGGCGATTCATTGATCGGCGCTGTCGCATGGACCAAGGTGCGGCGCGCGGGCATGGTGTCGCTGAGTTGGCAATCGCCTGAACCGCCTGTACCGACCTGCTCGGGAACGACTTACTACAACGGGACCACCCAGACCACTTCGCTCATCCGCCAGGAGGGGAGACAGTTGCGCATTTGGGCCAATGAAACCGACCAGTTGCTGTATGAATTCGATCTGCAAGTGGGGCAGACCCTGCCGCTGAGCTACTCCAACTGGAACACGGACATCACGGTGATCGCCGTGGACAGCGTGCTTATCGGCACGGAGATGCGTGCGCGGTACGAGTTGGGTAATAGCTGGGCGCAATACCTGATCGAGGGTGTGGGCAGTTCGAACGGCCTACTCGAACCGATCTCCAACTTCTTCGATTGTGGCTATGGGCTCGATTGTTTCGGCTTGGGTGACATGAGCTATTACCCGCTTTCGTGGTCGGGTAGCTGCGAACTGGTCATGGGTGTGAATGGATCCGCGGAGGAAGAGGCCTTCATCGTAGCGCCCAACCCGGCGGCTGATGCCGTGTCGATCTCCGGGATGAGCGCCGATGCCGTGATCACCGTTCGCGATGCGTTCGGCCGGGTCGTCCTGCGCGAACGCGCGGGAGCCACCAGCACTAGTCTCGATGTATCCTCTTTCGCGGATGGGTGCTACTCGCTCCTCGTCGATGATCGCGTGAAGCGGCTCATCGTAGCCCATTGACGACCGGCACTCCTGGAACCCGAGTCCGCGCTCAGCTTACCAGACAGAATAGCATGAGTGTGCCACCGATCACCCAAGTAGCGCGGTTCAGGAAATGGGTTGTGCGCGCCACGCCTGCGAATTGGTAGGCTGCGCTGAAGCCAGCGGCCAAGCCACTGCCCTTGGCGTTTTGCGCGAGGATCACGATCGCAAGGAGAACACTCAGTGTGAGAATAGCGGTGGTTGCCATGGGGTGGGGGTTGAAGTTCCATTGGATCCCTCCGGATCCGTGCCACGCTGTGATCCATTGCCGAAGGGGTCAGAATGGCCGAATGCGGCTTCACCAGCGAGCTCATCCGCACAGCCCCGGGCTCGAAGCGAAAGAAAAGCTGGCGGATCGGGGCCTTCACACTAACTTGGGTACGTCTCCCACGTGAACCCTGATCCCATGCGCCGCCTGACGAACCACCATTCGCGGGTCTTGTTCCTGATCCCGCTGGTCTTTGCGCTCGGCGACCGCGCACATGCGCAGAACGTTGGTATCAATGACACAGGTGCGCCACCCAATCCCTATGCGGTGCTCGATGTCGATATCGCCACGAACAACAAGGGCATCATGGTGCCGCGCCTCACCACGGCACAGCGCACGAGCATCGCCGGTCTGGGAGCGACCGAAGAGAGCTTGATGGTGTACGACACGACCACCGATAGCTTCTGGTACTGGGATGGCACACAATGGGTGGAGGTGCAGAGCAAGCGCGCCTGGCTGTTGCAGGGCAACACGGGCACCACGCCGGGTACTGATTTCCTGGGCACGACCGACGCGCAGGACCTGGTGGTCAAGACCGCAGGCACCGAGGCCATGCGCGTGACCAGCGCTGGTCGCGTGGGCATCGGCACGCCAGCGCCAGCGCACAAGGTGCAGGTGAACGGTGACGTCCGCATCGTCGGCGACTTCGTGAACCAGGATGCGGTGGGGGCGGTGGCCAATGCCGTACAGAACATACCGTTCACCAACGGGACCTTCAATCCGATCAATGGCACTGTGACAAGCATCACGGTCGTGGATGGGAGCGGGGTCAATAATTCGGCGGTCTTCATCAGCGGCTTCGCGCGGACCTTCGGCGGGCTCCTCAATGGATCCAGCAGCAGCATGGGCGGTTACTTCCTGATCCTGCAGCGTGATGTGACGGCGGCCTTCGCCGCTCCGGTGAACCTGACCTATACAAGCGGCATCTGCTACCTCAAGACGCCGAACGGACTGAGCACCGCGGCCATCGGTTTCGGCGGCGGCGGTGAGGTAAGCTACCTCGATAGCGGTTTGGCGCCCGGCACGTACTACTACCGCTTGGTGCTGTATCCCAACGGCGTTGGGATCACTTCTGGCACCTACGATATCTACGAGCGCAGCTTGAGTGTGCTCGAATTGAAGCGGTAGTGAGCGCTGATCCCTGGAACAGCGAACGGCACCGAACGCTGGATGACAGGCGGGTATTCGAACGGCGGAACCACCGAGCTTTGGGGAACGCACAACCGAAGCATATGAGAAGGATCATTACGCCGATCGCGCTGGTCGTCCCGTTCATGTTGATGGCCCAATCACCGGACGGACCGGATGCGCCGAACCTGGCGATCATCTACGATCCGGTCGGGTCGGAGTTCACGTTCGTGCTCTCCAACAGCCCCGGCTCGAACAACTATGGCGAGAGCTACACGGAGTGGATCAATGAGCCGGTGCCCACACCTGACCAGTACTGGCGCTTCCAAGGCTATGCCATCTACCAGTTCAGGAGCCCGGCCGATGCCGACGACAGCCTGCAGTACGTGATCCTCGATCCACAGCGCGCACTTCCCGTCATCCTCATCGACAAGTCCGACACCATCACCACGATGCTGCACAACCTGCACACCATCGCACCGGATACGTGCACCCCGGTGACCTTCGTTCTCGACAACAGTGGGTTGTCCGGTAGCATCATCAACTCCTTCGATCCCTTCACCATGTTCGGCTATGATCCTGACGAGACCTATTGCTTCGTGGCGTTGGCATTCGCTTACAACAAGTGGCATCATCATGCCACATGCGATACGCTGCAGCAGGTGCTCTTCAGCAAGAAGACAGCGGCGGGAGCGTTGCAGGTACAGTGCATCGACCTGGCACATGTGGGCATGGAGGAGCAGCTGGTGGAGAACATCACCCTTTCACCGATCCCGACCGCCAGCACGTTCACGTTGACCGGTGGCATGGGAGCGCGCTATCAGGTCCGCTGCGTCTCCATGTTGGGTGCGCTTATGTTGGATCGTACCGTGACTTCGGGCGAGATCATCGACGCCAGTGCGTGGGCCCCGGGACCATACCGGGTGGTCGCATTGGATGGGCAGGGGCGCTCGCTGAGCAGAACGCTTGTTGTGGAACGCTAGCCGAAGCAGGAAGTCTACACCACAGCCATCACCGGTCTCGGTGCCTCTTCGCGTCGATGCAGGAATTTCACCGTGCTGAAGAACTTGTAGTTCATCTGGCGCATGAACTCCGTGCGATCGACACCGCCGGCCTTCAGCGCGCGTCGGTGCCCGTACCAGATCGCGTGGATGGTGCCGAAGAAGAGCATGGAGTAGAGCGAGAGGGAGATGGCCTTGTTGTAGAAGCCTTTCTGCTGGAAGATCATCCACAGGCGCTCGTTCTGGAACTTGATGTGGTGCGCTTCATCGATCAGGATGTCCCTGCAGATGGCGGCCAGTAGGGGACAGTCGGTGGCATCGTGCAAGGCCTGGTAGAACACCTGCGCCGCGCTTTCCACGATGATCACGGCGATGGTCCATAGTTCCATGCTGTTGTTCAGGTAGCGCACCTTGCGGAAGAGGGTATCGCCCCAATCGCTCTTTGTTCGTTGCTCGCCGATGGCATCGATGTACCGGCCAAGGTTGCTCCCATGCTTCTGCTCCTCGCGGATGAAGAGCCGCACCGCCTCCACGTACTCTGGATCATTGATGCGCGTGGCGTACTTCCGCGCGGCGGCAAGCAGGTGCCGTCCATCGCTGGTCTCACCCAGTTGCCAGGCCTTCAGCGAATAGATGATCGCCTCCTTCTCCGCTGGTTCGAGCCGCGGACCATGCTCCCAGTCGACGCGCTGGATGGTGAGATTTTGCCGGAAGTGCTGTTCCCAGAACGAGGAGGAGTGGATCATGGCGGTGGCTTCAGCGGTTCATGCTAGGAACCGCCGCCGCGCGCCACTATTGTGTCGATGGGGAAGTGTTTTAACGAACTTTCACGTCGTCGTTCCGCGTCCGCTCCACCTCACTGGAAGGCCTTCACGGTCGCACCTTCGGCCAGGTAGATCGTGTTGGTGAACCCGTCCACCTCGTAGCGCGGGGTCTTGTCGCTGCCCAAGGGTACGCTACCGTTCAGTGCTCCGTCGGGTTTGTTCACCGCCTGCAGCATGTAGATGTTCTTCTCACCGGTGAGCATGTAGTGCGTGGCGTCGGTGCTCGCCGTGGCCTTGAAGCGCGCATTGGCTTCCTGTAAGAAGCGCTGCGTGGCGTTCAAACCCATCTTCGAGGCGTCGCCATAGACATCGCTCACGGCATGGGTGATGTCCTTCGCCGCTGCGGACCCCGCATCGGTCACCTGGATGTTGCTGCTCACTGCACCGAAGGCCGCTGAGGTGTAACCGTAAGCCGCCGTGTAGTAAGCGGCCCGCACGGCGCTTGCGTACTTCAGGGCGCGGGTCAGTCCGCTCTCCTTTGGCGCGGGGAAATACTTCTGGTAACTCACCGCACCGGCACGGCTGATGAGCGCGATGTTCTGGTCGCTGCTCACGACGAACCCTTCGGGGATGATCTGCAGGGTGGTGGGTTTTTCCTTGCCTTGGAATTCAAGGGGTGTGCTGGATACCGGCTCGGCGGCTCCGGCACCTGTTGGCATGCGGTAGAGCAGGCCGTCCTTCGCGTTGAAGAGGTAAGTGTCGCGCGCATCGGTGGCCACCAGCCCCGCACCGCCCTTGAAGGCACCACCCAGCCGCGATGCGCCCGTAGTTCCGTCCACCACATCGGTTTCCTCCGCACTTGCGATCAACATGCCGTTGGGGAGCACCGTCACACGGCTGATCATGCCATCGACCTTCACCGGTTTCTTCCACAGGTCGGTCCCGGTGGCATCCACCAGCATGGCCGCACCATCGGGGCCACCGGAGGTCACCAACATGCGATCGCCGATCTCCACGGCTCCGCTCAACGGCCCTTTCACGCTGATGCCCTTGCCGTTCTTCCCCCACTTGCCATTGCCGCTCGCATAGTCGATCAGGTCGACGTGGTTGTTGTCGGTGGTCCCGACCAACAGGCCCTGCTTCACCGGCACGATGGCTCCCAAACGTTGCGGGATCTGCAACGGCTGCGGCCAGGCGTAGCCGCCATCGCTGATACGGAAGGCGTTCACGAACGTGGAGTAGCTCATGGTCGTGGTCGTCTTGCCCTGTGCGTCGGTCTTCTCGCTCTTCTTCGTTTGCTGCACCGCCATGAAACAGAGATCGGTTGCGTTCGGGCTGGTCACGAAGAGTCCCACAGGTTGCAGATCAGGGCTCAGGTTCGCGCCGCCCTTGTCGAGCGCGCCGAGGAGTCCGCTCATCGATGCGAACTTCGGATCGGGGCTCTGCTTCCAGAGCTCTGCTCCTGTGTTGGCGTCAAGCTTGTATGCGAAGAAGAGCGTGCCCACGAGGATGGCGTCCGGACCGGCACTGCTGCACGCGGTGAGGCGACTGAAGCCGCTGTCCTTCGTCCAACGCACCTTGCCCGTGCCCATCTCGATGCAGGCGGTCACCGGTGACTTGTCCGGTTTCTGGCCGACAAGAATGATCGCGTTGTTCGCGTAGAGGAAGTAGGTGTTCACGATGCGCTGGATGCCGGCGCTCTGGCTGTTGAATAGCACGGTGCCTTCGAAGGGCTCAACGATGAGGAGGTCCTCCGGTGCGCCAACGGGAACGACCGTTATGAAGGGCGTGCGGGTGATCTCGGTGTATCCGCTCTCCGGTGCATTGGCCAGTTCCTTCACCGTCCAACCCACATCGCCAGAAGTCGGATCGATCCCCTTGAGACCATCGGCGGTACAGGCCACCAAGGCTCCTGCTGATGTGGTGCGCATCCAACTCACAGCGCCGGTCTGGGCTGTCCACAACGGCGACAGCTGGGCGAAGAGCGAGAGTGCCGAGAAGCAGCAAAGGAGTGATGCGGTACGTGCGAGTGCGGAGAGATGCTTCATCGGAAGAAGGGTTGGGCAGACTTCCTGCCAAGATACGTGCCAGTGAGAGCGATCAGGTCCGTTGGCGAAGGGTGGACCCAGGCCGGTTGTGATCGGTCGTTCTCCAATGCGTTGCAACGCTGCGGGCGAAATGCGAAGCCCCACCATAGGGCGTGATGGGGCTTCGTTCCGAAATGGGTTTCCTCTTACTGCTTCATCACCTGCAGCGTGCGCGATCCGGTGCCGGAAATGCACTGAAGCAGGTAGACACCGTTCGGCAGCGCGCTCAGGTCCACCTGCACTTTCTCCGCGCGGGTGGTGAGGCCATGGTCTTGCACGGCACGTCCATCGGTGGTCAATACCTTGATACGATCCACATCGCCTTGCGTCGTCAGGGTCACCAAGCCATCGGTCGGGTTCGGACCGACAGTGACGGCGACCCCGGTGGGGTCACCCGCTTGGGCGATACCGGTGCTGCCCATCACGTTCAGTGTGAAGTCATCGAAGTTGCCGTATTGGAAATCACCACAGGGTCCGTAGCCGTTGGTGTTGGTATTGAGGAAGCCATCGGAGCCCCAGGCGGCGATCACACGTAGGCGGTATGACCCGGTCGGCGTGTTGGCAGGGATGGGGATGGTGAAGTCGTAGATGTAACTCGGGTCGCCACCAACGTACTCATAGTGCAGGTTCTCAGCATCCTCGAAGGAGGAGTTGTTGTTGAGATCCACCCACACGGCGCAACCGCACCAGATACCGTTCACAACATTCATGGGAACCAGGTCGCCAGCGTTCACGGTCGTGCTCAGCGCGGTGTGGTCATAGGCCGTGCAGTCACCATCGCTGAGCCAGTCCAGTGAGCCGATCGAGATGGATTGGTTCTGCCAGCTGAAGCAGCCGTTCCGCTACGATGCGATGGGTTTTCTCGCCCTCTGG
>JBDTNF010000150.1:0-8805 GCA_039933875.1 Flavobacteriales bacterium
AGGACTCGGATCACATCCGTTCGATGTGAGTTTCAAGCCGGGCCGCATCGTGGAGTGGCGCTTCGACAATATCCTCCTGCCTGACAGTGGAACGAACGAGGCAGCAAGCCATGGCCAGGTGAACTTCCGGATACGGCCTTACGAGCCGCTCCTGGCGGGAACGGTGATCAGCAACGAGGCCAGCATCTTCTTCGACTACAATCCTCCGGTACAGACCCCGGCGGTGACCTTGACGGCGGAGTTCAGCACAGGGGTGGATGATACATGGGCGCAGGAACTTCACATATTTCCCAATCCCGCTGAGGAGGCGCTCTTCGTTCACTATCCGGGGAGGGACCTTTGTGCGCAGACCGTTGTCACTGCGGCGGATGGACGGGTGTGCTGGAGCGGTCCCACTTGCGGACCAGTTTGGGAGGTCCCAACCTCGAAACTTAGCCCCGGAGCATATATGCTTACGGCGACCGGTGCGGACGGGTCACAGTGGATCGCCCGATTTGTTCACTGACAACCTTTTCGCTGACCACTCATTCCCTCAGCCGAAGCCCATCATGCGAGCACTCGCCCCGATGATCCTATTTGTCTTTGCAGCCACGCCGATCCATGCGCAGAACCTGGTCGCGATCGATGTGACGACCGACCAGTATGGGTCTGAAACGATCTGGCAGATCGACGGGATCGATGTTTCCTTTTATGAGCCCGGAGGCGGGTTCCTGGACCAGGATGTTCCTGGAAGCTATCCGCAACCGACCGAGTTCGTGGATCTTCCGAACGGCAACTTCAATTTGTGTCTGGGTGATGTATACGAAGACGGCTTCTGCTGTGCGTTCGGCCAGGGCTCCTTCACTATTACGCATGTTGCCAGCGGTACCATATTGTTCCATACCGATACGTTCTCCACGAACATCGTTTGCATGCAGTTCGGTGTACCGCTCGGCCGTGTACAGGGTACGTGTTACCTGGACGATGACCACGACTGCGCCCCGGGAGTGACCGAATCCGTGTTGCCCGGCCAGATCATTCGTGTACTGCCTGGTCCCTACTATGGGTTCACCAACGCACTGGGGCAATTCGACATGCGTGTTCCATACGGGAGCCAATCGGTTGAGGTGGTTTCATCCGGGTTGTCACCCATTTGCCCGCCCACGATGCAGGTGCCGATCGTGGTTACGGAGATCGAGCCATTGGCGCAGGTCCTGCTTGGCGATAGCAGTACCTCTAAGTTGGATATCATGGCGACTGCTGGGGTCGGACAGGCCAGGCTGGGCTTCGAGGTAAGCCACACCTTCCAAGTCACCAATGCCTCGGCGTTCATTTCCGGCCCGATCACGGCCACGGTGCAATTGGACACTGCGCTGTCATACACCAGTGCATCGATAGGGCCGCTGACCGTCATTGGCAATACGTTGACCTGGGAATTGCCGGCATTGATGCCTTTCACCCAACATAGCATCGAAGTGATCGCACATGTACCGGCCGATCCGGGATTGCTTGGACAAGAGATCACGATGGTCGTAGAGGCTTACCAAACGCTCCAGGAAACCGTGCTCTCGAACAACACCTACACTGTTCATAACGTGATCACGGGAAGCTACGACCCCAATGAAAAGGTGGTGTGGCCCAGAGACCTCTACGACTTGGCGATCGACAGCGTGTTGGAGTACACCATTCGATTCCAGAACACGGGGACGGATACGGCCTTCAACGTAGTGATCACAGATACGCTGGCTGCTGAACTGGATATGGGCAGCTTCCAGCAGGTGGCCACTTCACACCAGGCTGTGCTCTCCTTCAAGCCGGGTCGGGTCCTTGAGTGGCACTTCGAGAACATCCTGATGCCTGATAGCAATGTGAACGAACCCGCCAGCCACGGATACCTGAGTTTCCGGATACGACCGGTGGAACCCGTTCTGCCGGGAACCGTCTTCACCAACACCGCGAACATCTTCTTCGATTACAATCCGCCGGTGATCACGGAGCCGAGCGTGTTGACGGCGGAGTTCAGCACAGGAATGGGAGAGAGGAGCAATGAGGACATGCGACTGCTGCCGAACCCGGCGAGTGATGCGATCAATGTCGTGTTCACCACGAGCGTGGTGCGTGATATCAACGTGCTGGCGGTGGATGGCCGGGTGGTGCGCATGGTGCGTTTGGACGGAGACAGGATGACATTGCCGATCAATGACCTGCCCGACGGGCTTTACCTGCTTCGTGTAACGGATCCCAGAGGATCACGCACGATGCGTTTCACGAAGAATAGCATACGGCCATGAGAACGTTCCATTTCGTGATCGGGATCGGCATCGCTTGTTCCACGCAGGCGGCGCTATCGGTCCAGGTAGGCTCAACGCCCGAGGTATGTGGCTATGGCAATGGCATGGCATACGCCAATGCGTATGGCGGTGTAGCGCCTTACACCTACGTGTGGAGCAACAGCGGAACCACCCAGCAGATCACCGGTCTCTTGCCGGGTGTCTATGATGTAACGGTGACGGACAACGTTGGCACACAGATCAGTGGTTCGACCACGGTAGGAGCGAGCGGCGAGTTGCTCTACGCCCAATATTCCACCATGCCTACCTGCCCAGGACAGTGCTCCGGAACGTTGGTCTTTGACAAGGCCTATTTCGGCGGCACGCCACCTTACACTTACAGCGTTACGCCCGCCGCGGAAGATGCATCCACCGTGACCTTCGGGGGCGTTTGTTGGTACGCGGAACAGGGCACCGTGACCATCACGGATGTGAACGGCTGCTCGGTCGATGCCGTACTCGGTGTGAGCAATGCTTATTCCGCCCAGGTGCAATTCCTCCAGTTTATGCCGAGTTGCCAGGGTTCGCAAGGGTACGTGGTCTTTCAGCTGGACTATGTGATGACCACCATCCTGCGCGTATACAACGACCAATTCAATGAAGTGTATACTGACTTCGCTCCACCAGCCGATGTGCCCATTACAGTGCCCGGCCTTGCTCCGGGCAATTATACCATCCATAGCATCAGCACCGAGATACCCGGCGAATGGTGCTACAATGAATACACGTTCACCATCGACGACCTGGGCACGGATTGCGGGCGTGTGATGGGGGACCTCTACGTCGATGCTGATGACGATTGTGTCTTCGATGTGATGGAGGAGACCGGCATGCCCTACCGCATGATCACCGTGGAACCCGGCCCGGTGTTCGGCATCACCGGTGCGACCGGGCATTACATGATCAACCTTCCGGAAGGTTCCTATACACTGGCCGACAACGATCCGGACCTTTTTCCAATATGCCCGGCGATCGAACCGGCGCCCTTCGACATCACGTTGCCCGCGCCAGTCGTGATCCTGGATCTTGCGGATAGCAGTTCCGTGGGGCCCGACCTCCAACTCTCGTGTGTCCATTCCGAAGCACGACCCGGGTTCACGTACCATGTATGGCTCACGATCAAGAACCTCTCGCCCTATTTCGCCGGAAGTCCGAATCTGCTCTTGACGTACGATCCATTGCTCACCTTCCAATCCAGCTCGTATCCGCTCTACACCCTTTCACCCGGTCAGGTCACCTGGCCCGGGATGTATTTCCTGCCCGGTTTCGACACGCGCACCATCCACTTGCAGTTCCTTGTTCCGCCGGATCAAGGCCTTATCGGAACGCAGTTCACATCGACCGGCTTCGTGCAACAGACCCCGTTGGAACCGGATGAGACCAACAACACGTGCACGGAGACCGTCACGATCACCGGTAGTTACGACCCGAACGACAAGACCGCGACCACCAGCAGCGGGCTCAGCGCCACGCAGTACTTCCTCGGTGAGGACACTTGTGTCACCTACGTTGTGCGCTTCCAGAACACTGGAACGGCAACGGCCATCAACGTTGAGATCACGGACACATTACCACCGGAGCTCGATCCCGGGACAATGCGCCTGCTCGGGTGGTCGCACCCCTTGAGCGCGGTCGAGATCACCGATGGGCCTGTGATGCACTGGCACTTCAACAACATCAACCTGCCGGACAGCGGCGCGAACGAGGCGGCGAGCCATGGCTTCGTCAGCTTCCGCATGCTTCCGCGCGAGCCGCTCCTGGTGGGTACGGTGATCAGCAATACGGCGAACATCTACTTCGACTTCAATGATCCCGTGATCACGGAATCCAGCGTGTTGGTGGTGGATATCAACACTGGTGTGGAAGAGGTTGGCGGTGATGGGTTGATCCTGTTCCCCAACCCGGCCCACGGATCCGTAACCATCCGCTCCACGGATGGTGCCATCGCTTCCGTACGGGTCCTCGCCGCCGATGGCCGGATCCTCTATTCTCGAGGCGCAAGCCAGTCGGTCGTGACCGTGGACATGAGCGTATTCGCCCCGGGCATTTACTTCGCCCTCGTGCGTCTTAGCGATGGACGGATGACCCGAACATCCTTCGTCCTCAATTGACGGATGCGAGTACACCTCCATTTTATGAAAGACCGAAGCCCATTGCCATGAAACAACGCCTCCTCTTTTCCCTGTTGTCCTTTTCACCGCTCCTCGCGTCAGCGATACAGGTGAACGGTGTGGTAGTGGACCCCACGTGCGGGTTGGCGAACGGCGGTATCACTGCATCGGTGACGGGCGGGCAAGCGCCGTACACCTGGGTGTGGTCGCCTGCACCGCCGACGGGACAAGGGACCAACCAGATCGGTGGTCTAACACCAGGCACATGGTCGGTCACAGTCACGGACGCGCTGGCGCAACAGGCTACTCACGACTTCACATTGAGCAACCTGCAATGGATCACGAATGTGGAACAGGCGATCACCTGGGTGTATGATGGAAGTGCTGCGCATCATCCATGTCCGGGCTTTCAGAACGGGTCCATCACGCTGATCACGAGCATGCTGAACGGAACACCGCCGTATACCGCCGAGATGAACGGACAGCCCCCGATCGGTTACGACATCAATTCGAACGAACCCTACTTCGGTTATTTCAGTGCCACCGACCAGATCTACCTCAACGTGACGGACGCCACCGGGTGCGCTGGCGCCGGCCAAGTGATCATTGACTCACCCCCCCTGGTAGGGGTCATCGCATCCAACATCGATCCTGCCTGTGGCGGCTTGGCCAATGGTAGCGCAGAGATCAACGTCGGATATGCCGGGCCTTATGGTCCAGAGGTCCTGGTGAACGGACCCAATGGCAATGTTTATTTTGACTTTCCTACCTACGACCCTCTATACCTGAATGGTTTGGAGGCCGGTTCATACCTGGTTCTTCGAACCTACGCGACGCAGTATTTCCCGGATCCGGGTTGCCAGTTCTCCGACAATTTCATGATCCCGGACCTCGGCGCCGATTGCGGTTCCGTGAGCGGCCGACTCTACATCGACAACAACCAGAATTGTGTGCAGAACGGGGGTGAACCGAGCGTTCCGTACCGCGTCATTGAGATCAACCCAGGGCCGGAGTACGCGATCACGAACGGCAGTGGCGACTACACCCGCAACTTGATCAACGGCAATTTCAGCTTGGAGCCACAAGGAACCGGCACTGACCTCTACCCGATCTGCCCTGCTGTGCAGCCCGCTCCGTTCACGGTGAATTATGACAATGTCATCCTCAACCTGGCGGATAGCAGCTTGCTACCGTTGGATCTTCAGTTGACCGCACACGGAAGTGTCGCACGGCCAGGTTTCGCACACACCATCTGGGGGAACGTGCGCAACCTCAGCGCGCATATCAGTGGTGCGGTCACGTTCACGGTCACGTTCGATCCGCAAATGAACTACGTGGGTGCATCGCCCACCCCGACCTCCGTGGCCGGCAACGTGCTGACATGGGATCTTCCTGCGTTGATCGCCTTCAGCCGCTACGACTTCATCGTACACCTGATGGTGCCACCTGATCCGGGTCTGATCGGCCTGCCCTTCGCTCATTCGTTGAGCGCTTCGCAACCCTTGGCGGAATCGACGTTGGTGAACAACGGCGAAGGACTGACTGGGTTCTTCCAAGGCAGCTACGACCCCAACGACAAAGTGGTGCACACCAGCAGTGGATCAAGTGCCACGCAGTACTTCATCGGAACGGACGAGTACCTGGACTACACGATCCGTTTCCAGAACACCGGGACCGATACAGCCTTCACCGTGGTGGTCACGGACACGTTGAGCGAAGAACTCGACATGCCCTCATTCCAACAGGGTGTTGCCTCACATCCGTTCGATGTGAGCTTCAAACCCGGCCGGGTAGTGGAGTGGCGTTTCGAGAGCATCCTGTTGCCGGACAGCGGGACGAACGAGTCGGCAAGTCATGGTCTGGTGAACTTCCGAGTGCGGCCGATGGCGCCTGTCCTCCCCGGCACCTTGTTCGTCAACAATGCGGACATCTTCTTCGACTTCAACCCCCCCATTCGCACCCATGACGCTATCGTTGTGGCCGAAATGAGCACGGGGATCGCGGGAGGGGGGGAGGATGCTCTAGTGGTCTTCCCTGTTCCAACCCAGGATCGCTTGTTCGTGCTGGATCCCAAGGGGGCTACGACCTATTCGGAGGCGCGGATCCTGTCCCTTGACGGCCGGGAGGTCTTGCGCTGCCCTGCCACGGGGTCCATGTCCGGATTCCCTGTGGGTGTGCTGCCTGCAGGAACCTATCTGGTGGAGCTCCGTAGCAGCGATGGCCAAAGCCGATGGGCACATTTCGTGAAGGAATGACACGCTGGAGGGGCAACCATTCGAACATATTCCGTCAATAGAGTACTCTTCAGAAAAGACCATGGAACGTACTCGTCCAGCCGACCGCTCACAGCTTATCCGGCTCAGCATGCTCCTCTTCTCCCTGCTTGCTTTGGTCTCCTTCGCCCTGGCCCGTGTGCCTTGGTAGCGATCGTTGAACCTCAGGCAGGGGAGAGCCCACTAATTTCGGGGCGTGAAGCGATGGATACCGCTCTTACTTGCAGTTGCCTCCCTGGAGCTTAGCGCACAGGGAACGCCCAAGACCCTTTTATGGCGCATAAGTGGTGTTGGCCTTCAGCGGGCCAGCTACCTCTTTGGTACGGTGCATAGCACCGATGAGCGTGCGTTCCGCTTCGGGGATTCGGTCGCGGTAGCGGCTGGCCGCGTGGACGTGGTGGCGGGCGAACTGGATATTGACGCGACCGGTGAACAGGCCATGGAACTTCTGGAGTTGGTACGGTTGCCGGATGACAAGCGATTGGAGGACCTCTACCGTAAAAAGGACTGGCGTGTCGTTGAGAAGGCGATCAAGGAAAGGCTGGGGTACCAGGCGGCTTTCGTCATGCGCATCAAGCCTTTTTTCGTCATCGCGATGATGGGTGGACCGGAGAAAGGCACTGAACACACCGAAATGCTAGACGATGAGCTCATGGACACGGCACGGACCCACGGCCAACGCGTGATCGGCCTGGAGACCGTGGAGGAACAGGTGAGCGCAATGGACGTGCTCTCCCTCGAAGAACAGGCGGCCATGCTATTGGAGAGCATCAAGAACGGTGGCTCCGAAAGCGGGTTGGATGACCTGTTGGACGCGTACGCAGCACAGGATCTGGACCGATTGGTGGCCACGACCATGGAGCAGGAGGGTATGCCCGCCGGATTGGAACGATCGCTCCTGATCGATCGGAACACGCGCATGGCCCATCGAATGGACAGCATCATGCGCGGTGGAGAAACCGCGTTCTTCGCGGTGGGAGCGGCCCATTTGCCCCGGGATACCGGGCTCATCGCCTTGCTCAGGGAGAAAGGATACACCGTGGATCCGGTCTTCTCTGTTTACAGGCAACCCGAAGGGGTCAAGCTTCCGGAGAACGACAAGAACTGACCGCGGGGACAGCGGGTCGACCGACTTCCCGAAAGACCGCCTACATTCGAACTATGCCCGCCGTTGCTGAGAAGGTCTGTTTGGAATGCGGAGAGAAGATCGCCGGTCGAACGGACAAGCGCTTTTGTTCCGACGCATGCCGCAACTTGTACCACTACCACGCGAACAATGCCCCGATCAACTACGTGCGCAACGTGGTGAACGCCCTGAAGCGGAACAGGCGTGTGCTTTCGGAACTCAATACCGGGCCTGAGGGGAAGACCAAGGTGCACAGGGACAAGCTGCTGGAAAAGGGCTACAGCTTCACCTACCACACCAACACGCACCGCACCAAAGCGGGGAACACGTACGTGTTCTGCTTCGAGCAGGGATTCCTTGAACTGGGTGAGAACTGGTTCATGCTCGTGCGCAGGGACGAATACCTGGGGCGCGCGGGCGACCTGAAGAAGGATTGACCGACGTTCTTCTCGAACGATCAGCTCACCGCC
This sequence comes from Flavobacteriales bacterium, assembly GCA_039933875.1. Classification (GTDB taxonomy): domain Bacteria; phylum Bacteroidota; class Bacteroidia; order Flavobacteriales_F; family PHOS-HE28; genus PHOS-HE28. Next base: position 8,290 of record JBDTNF010000150.1, read on the forward strand.
CAGATGGCGAGGACGATGGCGCCAAGAACGAGCAGGGCGAGCAGAACAGGCCCGGTGATCTCGTTCTGTTCGGCTTCTTCCGGAAAATGACCGTCAAAATGGGTGTCGCTCATGATCACATGGAGTGAGCCGCAAATATAGCTGCGCTCTTCAAGCCTCGGATATTCCGACCGAAGTGGTCGGGCCGTGAGGCCGCGGAGCGGGGCAGTGCATCCTCAATTCAGGCTGAACGTCGGCTGCCGTAGCACCATTCGTGCGATCACGGAGCTTTCGTTCGCGCGCATGCGCTGGATCATCGCCAGCACCTGCTCGTCGAGTTCACGGTCGCTCAGCTTTGCCAGATCCTTGTAAACCGGCAGGCTGCTTTTGCTCTTGAGGATGAGCGCTATTTTGTAGGAGCGTGTCATGGTTCCGCTTAGAAGACGCTGTTGGACCGTGGAGGGATGCCTCCGATACGTCGGAAACCTCCATCGCGTGGAGGAACGGGCTCGAATGCGAGGTGAACGGCGGTTGTTG
>JBDTNF010000151.1:0-23371 GCA_039933875.1 Flavobacteriales bacterium
GTCTGGCCGGCAAGTTCAAGGTGGTCGGGCAGGTGGGGCTGGGCATCATCATCGGCGCCACGGTCTACTTCAACCCCGAGGTACGCACGCGCGTGGAAGTGCCGCAGGTGCTAGCGGACCAACTCGATCCCGCCGACCTGCACACGCTCACCGAGGAGGATGGCACGGTGCACTACATGCTCAACCGCAAGTCGCCGAACACCACGATCCCTTTCATCAAGGACAACGAGTTCAACTACTCTTCGATCCTCGGTGTGTTCGGTCGTTCGGCGCGTGACTACACCTGGATCCTCTACATCGCCGTCGTCATTTTCATCATCACCGCCGTCAGCAACGGCGCCAACATCACCGACGGGCTTGATGGGCTGGCGACGGGGTCGTCCGCGATCATCGTGATGGCGCTGGGCATCCTGGCGTACGTGAGCGGTAACGTCATTTTCGCCGACTACCTGAACATCATGTACATCCCCGGCAGCGGTGAGCTGGCGGTGTTCATCGGTGCGTTGCTCGGGTCCTGCATCGGTTTCCTGTGGTACAACGCTTATCCCGCGCAGGTCTTCATGGGCGACACGGGAAGCCTTGCCCTGGGTGGCATCATCGCCACGCTGGCGATCCTCGTGCGCAAGGAGTTGCTGATCCCGATCCTGTGCGGGGTCTTCCTGGTCGAGAACCTCAGCGTGGTGATGCAGGTCTCGTACTTCAAGTACACGCGCAGGAAATTCGGCGAGGGCCGCAGGATCTTCCTGATGTCGCCCTTGCACCACCACTTCCAGAAGAAGGGCATCCACGAGAGCAAGATCGTGTCGCGCTTCTGGATCGTGGGGATCATGCTGGCCGTGCTGTCCATCGTAACCCTGAAGCTGCGATGACCCCTTCGCCTCTTCCATATCCACAAGGCTCGGGGCGACGGCTCGTGGTCCTCGGTGCACAGGAGAGCGGCGTGGGTGCGGCACGGCTCGCGTTGAAGCACGGCTATGACGTGTTCGTCAGCGACGCGGGTGCGATCAAGACGAAGTACCGCGACGAACTGGTCGCACGCGGGATCTCCTTCGAGGAAGGAGGACATACCGCTGCCCGTGTGCTGGGCGCCGAGGAGATCGTCAAGAGCCCGGGTATCCCCGATACCGCCTCGCTGGTGATGGCCGCCCAGGAGCGTGGCATCCCGGTGATCAGCGAGATCGAGTTCGCTTACCGCTACTGCAGCGGCACCATCGTGGCCATCACCGGTAGCAACGGCAAGACGACGACCACGCTGCTCACGCACCACATCCTCCAGAAGGCCGGGCTCGATGTCGCCGTGGGGGGGAACGTGGGCAACAGCTTCGCCGCGCTCATCGCCGATGGCGACAGCGCCTACTACGTGCTCGAGTTGAGCAGCTTCCAGCTCGACGGGATCCGTGAGTTCCGCCCGCACATCGCGATGCTGCTGAACATCACGCCGGACCACCTGGACCGGTACGCCTACCGCATGGACAATTATGTGGCGAGCAAGTTCCGCATCGCCATGAACCAGACCGGGGCGGATCACTTCATCGTCTGCGACGATGATCCGGAGATCGCGGCGTGGTTGCAGAGCCATCCCGTGAGGTCCCGTCTATGGCCTTTCTCGATCAAGCATACCGTACTGCAAGGTGCGCACCTCGATAACGATCGTATCCACATCACCACCGACCAAACCACGTTCGACATGTCCATCATAGAACTCGCCCTGCAAGGCAAACACAACGTGTATAATTCCATGGCCGCTGGTATAGCCGCCCGCGTCCTGGAGATCCGCAAGGATGCCGTGCGTGAGAGCCTTAGCGATTTCCAGAACGTTGAACACCGCCTGGAGCACGTGGCGATGGTACACGGGATCGAGTTCATCAACGACTCGAAGGCCACCAACGTGAACTCCACGTGGTATGCGCTGGAGAGCATGGACAAACCGGTGATCTGGATCGTGGGTGGCGTGGACAAGGGCAACGACTACGCGACCCTGAAAGATCTGGTGAAGCAGAAGGTGAAGGCCATCGTGTGCCTGGGTACGGACAACGCGAAGATCCATAAGGCGTTCGGCGGGTTGGTGACGAACATGGTGGATACCTCGAGCGCGGAGCAGGCGGTACGATCGGCCTATGAACTGGCGGACAAGGGTGATGTCGTCCTGCTGAGCCCGGCCTGCGCCAGCTTCGACCTGTTCGAGAACTACGAGGAACGCGGACGCAAGTTCAAGACCGCTGTGAAGTCGCTCTAATCCAATAGCACCGGGACCATGGAAAAGAAGCACACATCCGCTCCATTGAGGATCGTCGGTGGCCAATTGCTCGATGCACGGCGTGCTGCCTTATCCGCGCATGGCCCGCATCGCCTGGAACCCGTGGCCACGGTGAACGACGTGTTATACATCAATGATTCGAAAGCCACCTTCCTGGACGCTGCGCTCGAATCGTTGGCGAGCATCGAGAACCGTGTCGTGTGGATCGTGGGGACATGGTCCGATGACATGGCGGATGGGCACGTGCAGGAATTGCTGAAGCAGCGCGTGTCGGCATTGGTGCTGTACACGCCTCCGCTCGATGCGGTGAGCGCCAGCCTTCCGGAGCATGTGTACCAGGCGGAGGAGTTGCGCACGGCGGTGTTCGTGGCGCATGAATTGGCCAAGCCAGGTGAGGTGGTGTTGTTCAGCCCGGCCTGCCCAAGCGGGAATGGCTTCGCCAATTACGAAGAGCGCGGCGCCGAGTTCAAACGCGCGGTGAAGGATCTCTAGAACGACGATGAGAACACTGATCCATAAACTGAAAGGCGATCGCGTGATCTGGATGACGGTCCTGTTCCTGGGACTGATCAGCCTGCTCGCGGTGTACAGTTCGATCAGCTCGCTCGCGTTCAAGCGCGACGGGGGAAGTACGTTCCACTTCCTGTTCAAGCACGGGCTCATGCTCGCCTCCGGTGGTGCCATCATGTACTACGCCTCGAAGCTGCAGTACGGTATGTATTCACGCCTTTCCCAACTCGCGATCGGCATCACGGCAGGCCTGTTGCTGCTCACCCTGTTGCTCGGTTCCAACATCAACGATGCGAGCCGCTGGATCAACATTCCCATCATCAACCAGAGTTTCCAGACGAGCGATCTGGCCAAGGTGGTGCTCATCGTCTACCTCTCGCGCGTGCTGGGCAAGCACCACGATCAGGAGTGGACCTTCCGCGATGTGGTCGTGAAATTGATGGTGCCCGTGGGCATCATCTGTGGCCTCATCCTTCCTGCGAACTTCTCCACCGCGGCATTGCTGTTCATGCTGTGCCTCATCCTCATGTTCATCGGCCAGGTGCCGGTGAAGTGGATCCTCTCCATCGTCGGCATCGGCATCGGGGCTTTCCTATTGCTCATCCTCCTCGCGAAGACCAGCCCGGGTCTGCTGCCACGCGCCGACACCTGGGTGAAACGCGCTGACGTGTTCATGGGCAATGTTCCGGATGCCGAATTGAGCGACGCCAATTACCAGGTGGAGCATGCCAAGATCGCGATCGCTTCCGGCGGCCTGCTGCCCAATGGTCCAGGCAGTGGTGATTCCCGCAACTGGCTTCCGCATCCTTACTCCGACATGATCTATGCGTTCATCGTGGAGGAATACGGCAGCATCCTTGGGGGTTTGGGCATGATCCTCCTGTACCTCATTCTGCTGTTCCGTGCGGTACGGATCGCAGGCAAGTGCACGAAGCCGTTCGGCTCGCTCGTCGCGGTCGGGCTCAGCCTTATGCTCGTCATCCAGGCGATGATCAACATGGCCGTTGCGGTGAACCTCGTTCCCGTCACCGGCCAGCCGCTGCCCCTGGTGAGCATGGGCGGCACCAGCGTCTGGTTCACCTGCCTCGCGGTCGGCATTGTGCTGAGCGTGAGCCGCAGCCTCGAAGAAGTTCAACCATCACCCACCGATGTCAAACGCCAACGAACAGCGCTCGCTTAGGGTGATGATCTCCGGTGGTGGCACCGGCGGTCACATCTTCCCGGCCATCGCCATCGCGAACGCGGTGCGCGAGCGGGAAGCGGCTACGCAGTTCCTGTTCGTGGGCGCCGAAGGGAAGATGGAGATGGAGAAGGTGCCTGCTGCGGGCTTTGCGATCGAAGGGTTGCCGATCCGCGGGTTCCAGCGTGATGCGTTGCTGAAGAACATCGGACTGCCCTGGCGTGTGTTGCGCAGCATGCTCAAGGCACGCAAGCTTGTGCGCACCTTCAAGCCGAACGTGGCCGTGGGTGTGGGTGGCTATGCGAGCGGTCCGCTGCTCGCTGCCGCGCAGCGCATGAGCGTGCCGACGTTGATCCAGGAACAGAACAGTTTCCCGGGTAGGACGAACATCTACCTCGCGAAGCGTGTCGATCGCATCTGCGTGGCTTATGCGGGGATGGAGAAGTACTTCCCCAAGGCGAAGCTGTTGCTCACCGGCAATCCGGTGCGGCAGGAAGTGGTTCGGCTGACCGGCAAGCGGCCTCGCGGCATGGAACATTTCGGCTTGCAGGAAGGGAGCCCGATCCTCTTCATCACAGGCGGGAGTCTGGGCGCGCGTGGAGTGAACCGGGGTGTGGAAGCGGCCCTGCCGCTCTTCAAGGAGGCGGGCCTGCAGGTGATCTGGCAAACCGGCACGCCTTACTTCAAGCAGGCGCAGGAGGCTGTTGCGAAGCTCGACTACGCGGCGTGCAAGGTGCATGAGTTCATCACGAAGATGGACTACGCGTACGCCGTTGCCGATCTGGTGGTCGCACGCGCCGGTGCGATCAGTGTCAGCGAACTATGCCTCGTTCAGAAGCCGGCGATCCTTGTCCCGCTGCCCACCGCCGCGGAGGATCACCAGACGCACAATGCGCGGGCGCTCACCGATCGTGGTGCGGCCGTGCTGCTGCGCGATGCCGAAACGATCGGGAAGCTCGGGACCACGGTGGTCGGGCTGATCAAGGACCCACAGGGATTGGAACGCCTGCGCACGGCCATCGCAGGATTGGGAACGCACAATGCGGCGGAGGCCATCGCCGCGGAAGTGATCCGACTTGCAAGGGCATGACCACGTTGAGCGGAAATAGGTTCTTCTTCATCGGTGTCGGTGGCATCGGCATGAGCGGCCTTGCGCGCTACTTCCGTCGTCGCGGTGCGCATGTGGCCGGCTATGATCGCGCACCGAGCGAGCTGACGAACCAGCTGCAGAGCGAAGGGGTCGAGGTGCAGTTCAATGAGGACCCGCGCTTGATCCCGCAGGAGTACCGTGATGCCGCACCTGCGAACGTGATGGTGGTGCGAACCCCCGCCGTGCCCGTGACGAGCCCCTTGCTGAAGTATTGGGAGGACAAAGGCGCCCGCATCCTGAAACGTGCCGATGTGCTCGGCATGGTCACAGAGGATCGCCGCACCGTAGCCGTGGCCGGCACGCATGGCAAGACGACCGTGAGCACCATGCTCGCGCACCTGCTCACCGTGGGCCGGGTGAAGTGCAACGCGTTCCTCGGTGGCATCGCGACCAACTACGGCACCAACGTGTTGTTGAACGATGATGCCGTGGTGAACGTGGTGGAGGCCGATGAGTACGACCGCAGTTTCCTGAAGCTCTGCCCGAGCGAATCCATCATCACAGCGATGGATCCCGATCATATGGACATCTACGGCACGCCAGAGGCCATGTTCGATGCCTACACGCAGTTCGCGATCATCTGCGATGGCCCGTTGCTGGTACACGAGCGTGTCGCTTCGCACTTCAGGGACCGCAGTAACATGGTCTCTTACGCTTTGGATAGTACCGGCGAGCCGCGCGCCGAGAACGTCCGTGTCGTCGATGGCACGTACGCCTTCGACCTGATCGCCGAGGGCAGGCAATTGCGCGATCTCCGCCTGGGCATGCCCGGTCGTCATAACGTGGAGAATGCCATTGCCGCAGGCACCGTCGCGATCCGGTTGGGTGTGAGCGACGAACTCCTGCGCCAGGGGCTCGCGTCGTTCCGTGGCGTGGCACGCCGCTTCGAGACACGCATCCGCAGCGAGCGGATCGTCTTCATCGATGACTACGCGCACCACCCGAAGGAGATCGACGCGTGCATCGGCAGCGTCCGCGAACTCTACCCCGGCAAGCGCATCACGGGCATCTTCCAACCCCATCTCTTCTCACGCACGCGCGACCTCGCGGCCGATTTCGCGAAGAGTCTTTCCGCCTTGGATGAGCTGATCCTCCTGGACATATATCCGGCACGCGAGGAGCCCATTCCCGGGATCACCGCGGAGTGGTTGCTGCAACAGGTGCCGATGGACAACAAGGGGATGGGCACGCGCGAAGGGTTGGTGGAGGAGTTGCGCACACGCGATCTGCAAGTGGTGGTGACCATGGGTGCCGGGGACATCGATCGATCGGTGGCCGGCATCGAACGCATGTTGAACGAACGCTACCGGCCATGAAGAAGTTGAAACGGATCCTGCGCGTGGCCGGCATGGTATCGGCGATCATCGGTGTGGTGCTCGCGCTCGGTTTCGTGGAGCGCACGGCCGACCGCACACCGATCAGCGACCTGCAGGTGCATGTGGATGGTGCCGAAGGCATGCACTTCATCGATGACCGTGCGGTGCGCCGCGAGGTGCTGGACCAAGGCGCCGAGGTGATGGGCGCGGCCACGGGCGAAGTGGATGTGCCTCTCATCGAGGAGCGCCTGCGGAGCATTCCCTGCGTGGCGAAGGCGGAGGTCTACCATACGATGGACGGCGTGTTGCACGTCCAAGTGAAGCAGCGTGAGCCGATCGTGCGTGTGTTCAACACGGATGGCAGCAGCTTCTACATCGACAAACAGGGGTGGACCATGCCGACCAACCCCAACTACACCGCGCGCGTGCTGGTAGTGACCGGCGCGTTGAACGAACCGGGCGCGACCAACGGTGTGCGCTCGGTCTATGAGAGCGATAGTGTGCAGCACCGCTTCCGCTCCGATGACATCCATCGCCTTGTCCTCTTCATCCAGAAGGATCCGTTCTGGAACGCGCTCATCGACCAGGTGGTCGTCACCGCCAATGGTGACTTCGAGCTGATCCCCCGTGTGGGTGGGCAGCGCGTGCTCCTGGGCGATGGTACCGCGCTGGAACAACGCTTCGAAAAACTACGCCTCTTCTACGAGGAAGGGATGCCACAGGCCTCATGGCGCAGCTATGCGCGCATCGACCTGCGCTTCGCCGACCAGATCGTCTGCACCAAACGAACAACGCCCCAATAACCACTCAGCACCATGGACCAAAACCAAGACATCGTCGCCGGCCTTGACATCGGCACGACCAAGATCGCCTGCATCGTCGGGCGCAAGAACGAGCAAGGCAAGATCGAGATCCTCGGCATGGGCAAGGCCAAGAGTGACGGGGTGACCCGTGGCGTGGTGGCCAACATCCAGAAGACCGTGGAGAGCATCAAGGCCGCTGTGCGTGAAGCCGAGGACAGCGCCGGTGTCGACATCGGCACGGTCAACGTGGGCATCGCCGGACAGCACATCCGCAGCATGCAGCACCGCGGCATGAAAATGCGCGAGAGCCTCGAGGAGGAGATCCGCCAGCAGGACATCGACCTGTTGATCGATGAGACCTACCGCCTGGTGATGCCTCCCGGTGAGGAGATCATCCACGTGCTTCCGCAGGAGTACATCGTGGACAACGAGCAGGGCATCCGCGACCCGATCGGCATGAGCGGCATCCGCATGGAGGCCAACTTCCACATCATCAGCGGCCAGGTCACCGCAGCACGCAACATCAACAAATGCGTGCACCGTGCGGGGCTCAATGTCACCGAGCTGATCCTGGAACCACTGGCCAGCGCTGATGCAGTACTAAGCGCAGAAGAGAAGGAGGCGGGCGTGGTCCTTGTGGACATCGGCGGTGGTACCACGGACATCGCGATCTTCTTCGATAACATCATCCGTCACACCGCTGTGATCCCCTTCGGTGGCAACGTCGTCACCGAGGACATCCGCCAGGGTTGTGGCATCATGCGCGACCAGGCCGAATTGCTCAAGACCAAGTTCGGCAGTGCGCTCGCAGCGGAGAACAAGGAGAACGAAGTGGTGTGCATCCCCGGGCTGAAGGGCCGCGATCCGAAAGAGATCAGCCTGCGCGTGCTCGCCGATGTGATCCAGAGCCGCATGGAGGAGATCATCGAACACGTCTACTTCGAGATCAAGAACAGCGGTCTGGAGAAGCAGCTGATCGCCGGCATCGTGCTGACCGGCGGTGGTGCGCAGCTGAAACACCTGAAGCACCTGGTGGAATACATCACCGGCATGAGCGTGCGCATCGGCTACCCGAACGAGCACCTCGCCAAGAGCAATGTGGAGGCTGTCACCAGTCCGCTGTATGCGACCGGTGTGGGCCTCGTCATGAAAGGCTTCGACTACCTCGATCGCCGTCGTCCGAAGATGGCGGAGAACGCTGGCATCAAGGTGAAAGGCCACAGTGAGAAAGGCCGCATCGGCAGCTTCTTCTCCAGCGTGCTCAGCGGCGCGAGCGATCTCTTGAAAGAGGACTAGACCAGTAACGACCCTTCCAGTACACCTTCCAAAACACAACGTCATGAAATTCGACCTTCCCAAGGAACTGGCCTCGATCATCAAAGTGATCGGTGTCGGTGGTGGCGGCAGCAACGCCGTGAACCACATGTACGAGCAAGGCATCCAGGGTGTGGACTTCATCATCTGCAACACCGATCGCCAGGCGCTCGACGTGAGCCCCGTGCCCGTGAAACTGCAACTGGGCCTGACCCTCACCGAAGGCCTCGGTGCGGGTTCGATCCCCGAACGTGGCAACCAGGCCGCGCAGGAGAACCTCGATGAGATCCGTCAACTGCTCGGCGCGCGCACCAAGATGGTGTTCATCACTGCGGGCATGGGTGGTGGCACCGGTACCGGTGCCGGTCCGGTGATCGCGGCCATCGCGCGCGAACTCGGCATCCTCACCGTGGGCATCGTCACCATGCCCTTCCAGTGGGAAGGCAGGAAACGGAAGCTCCAGGCCGCTGCCGGGATCGATGAGCTGCGCAAAGCCGTGGACACCCTGTTGGTGATCAACAACGACCGCCTGCGCGACCTGTTCGGCAACCTCTCGCTCGACAACGCCTTCGAGCATGCGGACAATGTGCTCACCACCGCCGCACGCGGCATCGCCGAGATCATCACGAAAACCGGCAAGGTGAACGTGGATTTCGAGGACGTGAAGACCGTGATGACCAGCAGTGGTGTCGCCATCATGGGCATGGCCGAAGCCGAAGGCGAGGATCGCTCGTTGCGCGCCGCGCAAGAAGCACTCGCTTCGCCGTTGCTCAATGACAACGACATCAAGGGCGCCAAGTACGTGTTGCTGAACATCACCTACGGCTCACGCGAAGTGCTCATGGACGAGATCAGCGAGATCACCGACCACATCCAGGGTGCCGCGGGAAGCAGTGCCGATGTGATCTGGGGCTACGGCCGGGACGAGAGCCTTGGTGACAAGGTGCGCATCACCGTGATCGCCACCGGGTTCGCAACGCACCCGGATACCGGTGTGATCACCAGCGAGCGGAACACCCGCACCGTGATCCCCCTCGATGCCGATCGTCCTACTATGATCACGCAGCCCATCGTGAACCCGGTCATGGCCAGTGCCCCTGCTGCGCCTGTGGCACCGCCAGCTGTCGCGGAACCCGAGCACCTGGAGATGTACATCAAGCCGGTGGAACCGAAGCCCGAACCCGTGGCCGTGGTCGAACCCAAACCCGCCCTGCTGTTCGAACCCGAGCAGCCGGTGTTGCGCGCGGTGCCGGAACCGAAGGTGGAGGAGGTCGTCAACGACAAGGTTGTTTACACCTTGTACGATGCCGCGGAAGCGCCTGCCGCCACGACACCCGTCTCCACACCGGTCGGCAACACGCCACGTGTGGACACACCGCGCACCGAGGTGACCGAGGCGCGCCTGACGCCGAACGAGCACCAGGCCCGGGTGGAGGAGCGCGTGGCGAAAGTGCGTGAGATGAGCCAGCGCCTGCGCACGCCGAACGGCCTCAGCGACCTGGAAAGGGAACCCGCCTACAAGCGCAAGAACATCCAACTGAACGATGCCGCCCACAGCAGCGACAGCACGGTGAGCCGATACACACTGAGCGAGGAGACGGACGAGAACGGCGATCGTCGTGTTGAGTTGAAGCGCAACAATCCCTACCTGCACGATAACGTCGATTGATCGCCATGACGCTCCAAGAACGCATCGACGCGGATATCAAGGCCGCGATGCTTGCCCGCGAGAAGGACAAGCTGAACGCCTTGCGTGCCATCAAGAGCGCGATCCTGCTCGAACTGACCAAGGAAGGTGGCCAGGGCGGGTTGGATGAGGCGGCGGGCATGAAGATCCTGCAGAAGCTGCACAAGCAGCGCGCGGAAGCAGCGGCCATCTATCACCAACAGGGCAGGGAGGACCTGGCGGCGGAGGATGAAGTGCAGGCCCGGGTGATCGCAGCATATTTGCCTCAGCGTATGAGCGAAGCGGAAGTGGAAGCGGCTGTCCGCGAAGTGATCATCTCCACTGGCGCGAAGAAGATCACCGACATGGGCCGGGTGATGATCGAAGCGAACACGCGACTGGCCGGCAAGGCCGATGGCGCTGCCGTTGCCGCGCTGGTGAAGAAGATCCTGGCGGGAGGCTGAACGCCCTGCTGACCATAATGCGAAGCGGCGGGCTAAGGTTCGCCGCTTCGCTTTCCGAACCAACATGCAAGGTCGCCGGAGCGGGCGCGTGATCACATGTGCAGCCGGATCCCTGGCACGAAGATCTCGTGGCCACATGGGTCTTGAACGACACAGCGAAGGATGTATAAGCCTTGGGTAAGACTTCCAAGGCCACCGATCGTCGGTCCTCGTTCCCCAGCAACATAACGGCCGACTGCATCGAACAAACTCCACTGGAGAATGGTGTGCGTTGACGGCAACCATGCCTTAAGGCTTGCATCCAACCCTTCTTCTCCAATAAACAATGTGCCCGGTCGCTGGGACCAGGAACAAGGCCCGCTCTCTGATACATGGGTGCTATGTTCCCCAGGATTTTCGCCCTTGAATGTGGCAGCACCAGAGAACGTACCGGTACTGATCGCATCGCAGATCTGTGTCATCTCGGCCGTAATCGTGTTGAGCGCATAGAGTTGCTGGCCAGCGGTCGCGAGAACGCAATCCGGATACTCGTCCTGGAAGCCTGAAGGAAGTGCAAGTCCCCATAGGTTCCAAGCGGTCAATCCAACGGTGATGACCTGATCGATGGCTTGGTGGTCCGCGGACAGTTCAATGCGCAATAACGCATTCGGACCCGTCGCCGCGAAGAATAGAGCATCTCCAAGCAAGAGCAGGTCACCATTGGGATTGTAACCCATGTTACCAACGGTCGAGACTGAGAGATCGAGAAGATTCAGACGGTACAAATAAGGTTGCTCCTGTGCTGCGAAGAGGACCGTTGTATCCGATTCCGTCTCCAATGCAGTAACATACGGTGAATAAACTGCCCCAAGAGGGCTCGCCGCCCCTGTTATGGTATCGATCAGGCAGAATCCAGCCGGTTGCAAGCGGTAGCCGAGCAAACGGCGATCGGTCAATACGGTAATGTCCAGATATTCGACGTTCACGGTCAATAATTGCGGCTCACACCAGTCCGTCGCTCGGTACACCCCACCCCAGGGATTACCGTCCATCGTCGAGAAATAGGTCTGGCCATTACAGAAAGAAGCCATTCCGAGGGCTGCGAAGAGCAATATGGACCTGGGATGCCGCATCGTTCTTTGAGCAGACGTGAAGCGAAGGATTTGGTTGTCGATGACTTGCCCTGGGAAAGTCGAACCGCCGTGGGATTCATCTGCTTTCGATACCTACGCTCCGCGTTCCGTCGGTGCCGATCACACCTTATCCACCTGCAGCTTGAAGCCCACGCCGTGTACGTTGGCGATGCGCACGTTCGGATCGAGCTTCAGGTACTTACGCAAGCGGCTGATGAACACGTCGAGACTGCGCCCGAGGAAGTAGGTGTCATCGCCCCACACCATGTTCAGCACGAGCTCGCGTGGCAGGACCTGGTCCTGGTGCATGCACAAGAGGCGCAGCACCTCCGCCTCCTTCTTGGTGAGCTTGCGTTCCTCCGTGGGGTGGCTCAGCACGAGGTTCAAGTGATCGAAGGTGTACTCGCCGACTTCGAAACGTTCACGGTCTCGCACGTCGTCGCCCTTGCCTTGGGTGCGCCTCAGGATCGCCTCGATGCGCAGTATCAGTTCCTCGTGACTGAACGGCTTGGTGATGTAATCGTCGCCACCAGCCTTGAAGCCCGCGATGCGGTCCTCGGTCTGGCTCTTGGCGGTGAGGAAGACGATGGGTACCTGTGAGTTGGTCATGCGGATGTCTTCCGCGAGGCTGAATCCGTCCTTGTGCGGCAGCATCACGTCCAGCACGCATAGGTCGTATGGATGTTCGTTGAAGTGCTTCAAGCCTTCCTTGCCATCGCGGCTCAGGTGTACGGTGTAGCCCTTGCGCTTCAATGCGTCCTGGATCACGAAGCCCAGGTTCTGGTCGTCCTCCACGAGTAGGATGCTCGGTTTGTTGTCGCTCATGATCGTTCGGGTGCGTTCGTTGGGGCGCGGGATCTTGCGCCTGTGCAAGTCAGGAGATGTTGAGGGGAAGTGATAAAGTGAACGTGCTGCCCTTGCCCAGGTCGCTGCTCACGTTCACGCCGCCACCGTGCGCGTGGGAGATCTGTTGCACGTAGTGGAGGCCGAGGCCGAAGCCTTTCACATTGTGCACGTTGCCGGTATGCACGCGGTAGAAGCGTTCGAAGATGTGCTTCAGGTCCTCCTTGCGGATGCCGATGCCGTGGTCCTCCACGGTAACGAACAACTCGCCCCCGGTGCTCCGTGTGCGCAGGTTGATGGTGCTGTTGTCCGGCCCGTACTTCAACGCGTTGTCCATCAGGTTCGCCAGCGCGTTGCTCAGGTGCACCTTGTCCCCCAGCACAATGGCGTTCGCCGCTTTCAGGTCCACATCCAGTCGGACGTTGCGCTCCTGCAAGGGCAATTTGAACTGGTCGGCCACCTCGCGCGCCACCTGGTGCATGTCCACGCGATCGCGCTTCAGTTCCAGTTGTTCCTTGTCCAAGGTGCCCAGTTGCAGCACACGTTCCACCTGGATGCGCAGGCGCTCGTTCTCACTGCGGATGATGCGCGCGTACTCGCGCAGCCGGTCCGGTTCGTTGACGATGTTCGGGTCGCTGATCACCTCACTGCTCAGCGCGATGGTGCTGATCGGTGTCTTCAGTTCGTGCGTCATGTTCCCGATGAAGTCGTTCTTCATTTCGCTCAACTTCTTCTGTTTCAGGATGATCCAAACGCTGTACGCGAAGAAGCCGAACACGATCAAGGTGACGATCGCCGGGAAGATCCACGTCCATCCACTGGGGTCATCGTCCCACAGCGTACTCTCCCTGTTCGGGAAATACACGCCGAAGTAGTGGCCCGGTTTGTCCAGCTTCAGCAGGTCGCTGTGTTCCAGGGTATCGCTGTGCGTGCTATCCAGCGAAACATAATCCCCATAGACGATGCTGTCCGTGAAGCAATCGTAGATGCCGTACTCGAAGTCCTCGCGGATATTGCGCCGGCTGAACTCTTTTCGCAACAGGGCTTCGAGGAGGTAGGGGTGCACCGTATCGTTGATGGTGACCGCGAAGTAGTTCGGCCGCTCCTGCTTCACCGCATCGTACAGGTCCGAAGGGTCCTTGTTGATCGATAGAAGCTGTTCGGTGACGTCGGTGAGGGCGATAACGACCCGATCATTGAACTGCTTCTCCAACTGGGAGGCCTGTTGCTCGTTCAGTGCGACCTGCTCACGGCGGTAGCGCGATGCCTGCTGCAGCCAAAGCAGTTGGATCACCACTACACCGATCACGCTCAGCGTGGCCAGCAGCATCAAGGTCCCTATCGCGCGGCGTCCCATGGGGTGATGCAATGTTAAGACGGGGCCTTTCGGGCGCGGGTGGCGTTAACAAGCCTTTTACTTTCGCCGCCATGTCCGACCGGGGGTTCCTTTTCGCGCTATTGGCCTTGGTCGCGGTGACGGTGCTCGGCAGTTCGCTCGATGTGATGGAGGTGGATGCCGCCCAGTACGCCAGCATGTCGCAGGATATGGTGTCCTCGGACAATTGGCTCGAACTCTACCACCGCGGCCAGGACTACCTGGACAAGCCACCGCTGCTCTTCTGGTTGAGCGCGCTCTCCTTCAAAGTTTTCGGGGTGTACAACTGGGCCTACAAGCTTCCGAGCATCCTCTTCGCCTTCATCGGCCTGTTCGCGACCTACCGCTTCGCGTTGCTCCACTATGGCAGGGAGGTGGCGCGTACGGCGGTCCTCATGTTCGGCAGCAGTGCGGCGTTCCTGGTGATGACGAACGATGTACGCTGCGATACGATCCTCACCGGGTCGGTGATCACCGCGATCTGGCTGGGCTCGGCCTGGATGAAGGAGCGAAGGGGATGGCAATTGATCGGGTGCTCTGTCGCGATCGGAGCCGGCATGCTGGCCAAAGGACCGATGGGTGCGATGGCGCCGCTACTGGCACTGGGCGGCGATGCCCTGTTCCGGAAGCGATGGCATGTGCTGCGCGATGCACGTCTCCTGTTGGTGCCCTTGATCGTTAGCGCGCTGTTGGTGCCCATGTGCATCGGGCTGTATCAGCAGCACGGCCTGCATGGTATCCGGTTCTATTTCTGGGAGCAGAGCTTCGGCCGCCTGACCGGAGAGAACCGATGGAAGGATGATTCCTCCGTTCTGTTCTTCACCCATGAGGTGTTGTGGGAACTCCTGCCCTGGACGGTTTTTGTGCTCATCGGGTTCTGGCGTGATCTGCGGGCGATCTTGAAGCGACAGCCGGTCCCGGAGTACGCGACGATCACCGGTACGATGCTGGTGTTCATCGCGCTGTCGCTTTCGCACTTCAAACTGCCGCATTACCTGTACGTCATCGTGCCGCTGTTCTCGATTCTGGGGGCGAGGGCTTTCCATGCGGTCAACGCCACCGCGTTGCGCTTCGCGCAGTTCGCGCTGGTTCTCCTGTTGGCGGTCGTCGCGGGTCTTCTGGTCGGTTGGGCCTTTCCGGAAGGTGGGCTGCCGTACCTCGCCGTCCTTGTCGGTGGCGTGATCGGCGCATCGGTCGTGTATTTCCGCGCCCCGTTGCGCGGAACGCTCTTCGGTTTTTCCTTTTGGACGATGGTGTTCATCGGGGTCGCGGTGAACGGGCATCTGTATCCGAACATCCTGCGCTATGAGGCCAATGCGGTCGCAGGGCAGTGGGCCCGTGCACATGGAGTGGGCAGCGATCGGTTGTTGAGTGTCGGTGTCGGTGGGACGGCTTTGAATTTCTACGCCGGCTATACCGTGAACTACAAGTTCAATGCGGATGAAGCCCGTCCGTTGATCGCGCCGGGTATGCATGTGTACACGAACGCTGAGCAACGAAGGAACCTGGAAGCCCTGGGTCTGGTCCCGGTAGAGGTCATGCAGTTGTCCAATTACGATGTGCAGCTTCTGGGTATCGACTTCGTGCTGCCGGAGAGTCGTCAGAGCGTTCTGGAGGATCGGTATCTGCTCAGCTATTGAACGCTCCGGTCAAGGTGTGACACAACCGTGACCGAACCGCCTCGAATAGCGGGATCGGGTATTGGAGCGCACCCGGTGCGGGAGGTTGCTTTGCGCTCCGAACCGGAACATCATCATGAAGCTCGTTACGCTCCTCGTCACCGCGCTGCTTACCACCGCGCTCTCCGCACAAACGACCGTTACCGTTACCACCGGCCCCGGCAATGCCATGCAGACCTACTACAGCCTGCAGGACGGTGTTGCGAGCAGTGTCGCACTGGCCGATTGGGACCTGGCGTTCGAGGTGGTCGGGTTCACCGGGAGTATCCTTGCGAACACCGCGAACGGGATCCAGGTGTATAAGACACCCTACACGCTTGCGCAGTGGTCGGTGTTGGATACGACAGGCCTTGCCGCCTACTGGCCCGCGCAGCAGAACAGCGAGGTGAACTGGAGTTCGGGCGCGCTCAATCAGGGGCTTTCGGCGAACCCCTTCGATCTTGGCTGGGGGATCTATAACATGGTGACACACAACATCGCGGGCGACAGCCTCTTCGTAATGAAGCTCGCCGACGGTTCCTGGAAGAAGCTGCGGATCGATGGCTATGCGCTCGCTACGGACGCGTTCACCTTTACCTGGGCGAACGTGGATGGATCGAACGAACAGACCGGGAACCTGGTGCGATCGGACTATGCCGGTAAGAGCTTCGGCTACTACTCGTTGGTGAGCAATGCGGCCATGGATCATGAACCGGTCGCCAGCGCATGGGACCTGGTCTTCACGAAATACATCTCGTTGGTCCTTCAACCCACACCGACCTTCTACCCGGTCGTTGGTGTACTGAACAACCGTGGCGAGGGCGCCTTGCAGGTGGATGGCGTTCCGACATCCGCGGCACAATGGTGGGGAAGCACGTTCAGCGACAGCATCAACATCATTGGGTACGACTGGAAGACCTTCAACATGACGACCTTCCAATACGAGTACGCACAGGACCGCACCTACTTCGTTCAGGACCAGGTCGGGAATATCTGGAAGCTCATCTTCACTGCGTACGGTGGTGGCAGCACCGGCGACATCACGTTCATCCAGGAAATGGTGAGCGCGGCTTCCGTTACAGAGACCGCAATGCAAGGTACTGTGCTCGCGTATCCGAACCCGGTGACCAGCGGCCAGGTCCAACTCGTGATCGATGTGCCTTCCCCGCACGCGGTGCTGTCGATCATCGACATCAATGGAAGGGTGGTGCTGAGTCAGGATCTCAACGGGTTGAACGGGCTATCGTTGCGTAACACCGATGTGAGCGGTTTGCAGCAGGGCCTCTACCTCGTGCGCATCGCCGGTGAGGGTGTTTCCACTACCGCACGTCTGGTGATCGAGTAAGTCTTGAACAGGGGCCGTGTACGGTCCCGCCACTGATGTTTCCTGCGATGACCCGCCTCCTCGACCTTGCCGTTCTAGTAGGGGCGATCATGCATGCGGGTATCGCACTCGGTCAGGTCGAAGTGCGTGTGCTGGATGGAACCAGTGGCGAAGGCATCCCCTATGCGCTGCTCGCTTACAGGATGGTGGGGGAGACGGCTGATCGCAGTGCTGTTGGAGATGTCGATGGGCGCATCACGCTTCCATTGAACGGCACGCAGGTGCTCGAGGGTGTGCTGCTGACGTTCCATTGCATGGGCTACGACCCACTGTCGGACACGTTGCGCACGTTGAACGACCGGACCTATCGGCTGCGTGGTGCAACGGTAGGCCTGAGGGAGATGGTGGTCACCGGCCAATATGCGCCTGGGAGTGCTGAGCGTGCTGTGCAGAAGGTGCGTGTGATCGATGCGCAGCAGATCCAACGCATGGCCGCCAACAACCTGGGCGATGCCCTGCGCAATGAGTTGAACATCCGCCTTTCGCAGGATAACATCCTGGGAACCTCACTGAGCATGCAGGGCCTTGGTGGCCAGAACGTGAAGGTCCTGATCGATGGTGTGCCGGTTATCGGGCGACAGGACGGGAACATAGATCTGGCCCAGATCGACCTCACAGGCATCGAGCGTATTGAGATCGTGGAGGGTCCGTTGAGCGTGAACTACGGCACCAACGCACTTGCCGGGACCATCAACCTCATTACGCGGAACGGTGGATCGCTCCCCGCCACACTGAAGGGTTCCGTCTACGCTGAGCATATCGGTCGCTTGAATACTGTGATCGCCGCCACGAAACATTGGAAGAGGAACGACCTGGCCATTGATGCGGGCCGTAATTTCTTCAATGGATGGAACCCCGGCCAGAGCGGGTTCGCGGAGTTATCACCCACGCTGGCGGATTCCTCGCGCTACCAGCAGTGGAAGCCGCGCGAGCAGTTTTTCGGCCGTTTGAAGTACGGTTGGAACGGTGAGCGCTGGAGTTTCGGCTATAAAGGTGAGGCGATGCACGATCGCATCACCAATAGGGGGATGCCGCGGGCGCCGTACCACGAGACGGCCTTCGATGAGGAGTATGTCACGGTCCGGCTGGACAACGCGGTGTCCGCCCAAGGCCGGTTCGCCCATGGGAAGCGCTTCAACGCCCTGCTCGCGCACGACCGGTATGGACGGACGCGCAACACGTGGTTCCGTGATCTTACCACACTCGATGAGGAGCTCGTCTCGACGGAAGGCATGCAGGACACCACGCAGTTCACCCTCACGAACGTGCGGGCTGTCTTCGCAAGCGCACCCGACACCTCGGTTCTGAACTTTGAGCTGGGCATGGACCTGAACCTGGAGACCGGTGCTGGTGAACGCATCGGTGATGGTGCGCAGGACATCGGTGACTACGCCGCGTTCGCTAGTCTGGAGTACCGGCCGCTGGAGCACATCACGTTGCGTCCTGGTCTGCGCTATGCGTACAACACGCGCTACGGAGCACCGGTGATCCCATCGCTCAATATCCGCTGGCAGCTCAGCAACGACCTCACCGTGCGCGCCTCGTATGCACAAGGCTTCCGCGCGCCATCGCTGAAGGAGCTTTACTTCTACTTCGTGGATGTGAACCACGACATCGTGGGCAATGAGGACCTGAACGCTGAGCGATCCCAGAACCTCAGCGCCGGACTGTCCTTGCGACGGTCGAGAGGGAAGGGGACCTATACCGGTGAGGTCAGCGGCTTCTACAACGTGATAGCCGATCTGATCACATTGGCGCAGGTCTCCGGTTCGCACTACACCTACGTGAACATTGGCGAGTACCGGACCGCAGGTGGAAGCGTGGGAGGTGGCTGGGACAATGGCGCCTGGTCGATCTCGGTCGGAGGGGCTGTAACGGGGCGGTATGACGCGATCGCGGCGGAGCAGGACCAGCCCTACTTGTTCACTCCGGAGGCGCGCGCTTCGATCACCCGGCAGTGGTCCCGTTCCGGCTGGAGCACATCAGTGTTCTGGAAGTACCAGGGCGAATTGACCAACTACGTGTATGTGAGCGGGGATGAGATCACGCGTGGTTCCATAGCGGCCTACCAAATGGCTGATGCATCGGTCACCAAACGGCTTTGGGACAAGCGTCTCGGGCTTACGCTCGGGTGCAAGGACCTGTTCGATGTGCAGAACCTGGACACTTATGCTCCGGGTGGCACGACCGGTGTCCATAACGATGGTGCTTCCAGTGTGCCGATGTCCACCGGTCGCACCTTCTTCGTGAAGCTGGAGTTGGACCTGAAGAAGAAATGGGAATGAGGACGATCTGGACCATAGGGCCTTGCTGCGCGGTGCTGCTGAGCGCCTGCCTGAAGGATGAACTACCGGTCCCGGTGCAACCGCGTGGTGAAGGACGCAGCATACAGGTATGCATGGGTGCTGGTTACCAGGACCAATTGTGGATGGATCTCCGGAGTGGAACGGTCGTTTCCACCAACCCCAAGACCGCTTGGGACCTGGCTTTTGAAAGTGCTGCGGACGGCTGGCATGTCATGCTCAACGGTTCGCGCCTGATGACCGCATGGAACCTGGGTGCGGTGGATATCACGCTACCCGGCGACACGAACGGGATGGGGGCGGCACGACGCATCGATGCGCCCAGCGGCGATCCCGACAGCACGGCGTTCGGCGATTGGCGCGGTACGAACAACGTGTACCTGGTCGATCTCGGCTACGATGGGCTCGGCCAGGCGCTCGGTCTGCGGAAGGTGCGGATGACCGGGGTGACCTCGTCCGTCTTCACGTTCGATGTAGCGCAACTCAACGGATCAGGGCTGCAAAGCGTCACCGTGTCAAAGGACGCGATGCGCACGTTCACGAGTTACAGCTTCGCCAATGGCGTCGTGCCCATCGAACCGCCGGCCGGCACTTGGGATGTGGTGCTCACCCAGTACACGCACCAGTTCTACGTGCCCTACCTCCCATACATCGTCACCGGCGTCCTGGTGGATCGGGGGCATGCGCGCATTGCCAGGATCGTGAACGCGGACTTCGCGAACGTGACGCTCTCCGACACGCTGGCGAATCCCTTCTCCCTGCGCCGCGATGCCATCGGGTACGACTGGAAGACCTATTCGTTCGAGACGACCGCCTATACCGTCGATGCGAGCATCGTCTACATCGTGGAGAACGCCGAAGGCTACTTCAACAAAATGCGCTTCCTCGACTACTACGGAGATCAGGGCGAAGTGGGATGCCCGCTCTTCGAAGTCGCGCCGTTGTGATCAGAAATCGCTGTCACCTCCCGACCCCGGATCACTCCGTTGCTGGTTCTTCTTGCGGAAGAGCGAGGTGTTCTGCTCCCCGAACTTCCAGGTGAGCGTGAACCGCACATATCGCGCCTCGCGCTGGCGGGCGTTCTCCTGGTAGAGGTATGGGGTATCGATGATGTTCCCCCAGCGCCGGCTGTTGAACACGTCGTTCACGGACAGCACCGCGGTCAGCTTCTTGGCAAGGTCGTGGCTCACCGAAGCGTCGACGCCATATTGTCGGATGCCCGTGCCCTGCGGCTGTGGGCGCGGACTTTCGTATTCGCCGTTCAACTGCGCCGTCCAGTCCTTCGAGAAGCGGTAGTTGATCATCGCCTTCGCGTTCCAGCTGGTTCCAGTATTCCGCGCTCCGCCCTGCGCGCTGCCCAACGCGATGTCGGTGTACTGGAGCGTTCCACTAAGCGTCACTTGCAGGCCCTGGACCGGATCGAACTTCAGGATGTTCTCCCAGCCACCGGTGGCGCTGTAGCTCCCGTTCACGAAGGTGAGGAGTGTGATGCTGGTATCCGTTGGCAGGGGCGTGGCATAGCTGGTGATCACATCCCGGGTGTAGCGCCCGAAGGCCGAGGTGAACCAGGTCGCTTTGCCACCAAGGAAGGGGAGAAGGTGGTTCACTTCTGCGAGGTCGCTCAGTTCCGGGGCGAGCGTCGGGTTGCCTATGCGCAGGTTGCGTGAGTCGCTGAACATGATGAACGGCATGATCTGGTAGAAGCGGGGCCGTTCGATCTTCCGCGAGAAATTCACCTGTAGCTCGCGCAGGCTGTTGTCCCACCTGCGCACGAAGAACAGCGCCGGGAAAAGCGCTTTGTCCAGGTTCTCCAGGCCATCGGGGTACTTGTAACTGTATTTCTGGTCCTTGCCCACCAACTCTGTTTCGAACCAGGTCTGCTCAAAGCGGAACCCTGCCATCAGGGACCAGCGATCGGAGAGCTGCTGCGACCAGTTGACGTAGGCCGCATTGACCACGTCGTCGATCTGGTAGTCGTTCGTAAGGGCGCTGTCCACCACGTCGGTGCCGAGCGTGGGGGAGGTGACGAAAACGTTGAGCCAGGTGTGGTCGGGTCGCCAGTTCGCTTTGACACCCCATTCGAACCGGGTCCGGTCACTCACTGGCTCCACAAAATCGGCCTGCATTGTGAACGACTGCCAGTCGCTGCCACCGATATTGTCCTGCAGGCGAGGACTTCCCTCGGCAGCGCTGCCGTCCGTGTTGTATGTGTACAGGTCAAGATCGGACCGGCTGTCCCGTGTGGCCCAGTTGTAGGTGAGATCGACATTCCATTCGCGGCCTTCCTTGGGAGCCTTGTGTCGGAACCCGATCTGGGAGGTGAGGTTGTTGTTCTCCGAGATCGATGTGTTGATCTGGTCACCAGAACTCAACACCTCGTGACCTGCACCGTAGTTCGTGAACGCCAGGTGGTCGTCGCCGTCCATGTCCTGGAGGCGGAAGTTCTGGGAGAGCGTGATCATGCTCCGGTTGTTCACCTGCCAGTCGACACCGAAGCGGCCACCGTGCATTGTCCGGCCGGAATTGCTCTTGGTGTCCTGTTCGTAGTATCCGATGTTCGCGCCATCGGCAAGGTCGGTGCGCTGGGTGAACCCCAGGGTCGCGTTCCGGCCAGTGTTGTAGTTGTACGACGCATTAAAACCCCATCGTCCTTCCTTCACGTTCAGGTTCAGCCCGGCCTGGTACCGATCGTTCGTGCCGATGCCACCTTGCAGTTGCCCGTAGTAACCCGGTTTCGTGTTCTTCTTGAGGATCACGTTGAGGATGCCACCCGTGGTGCTCGCGTCGAACGCCACCGACGGATTTGTGATCACTTCCACGCGCTCGATCTCCTCGGCCGGGATCTGGTCCAACGACATGGATGTGGGGCGACCATCCACCAGGATCTGCGGGGTGCTGCCGCGCATCTGCACGTTGCCGTCCACGTCCACGCTCAAGCCGGGGACGTTCTTCATGACATCAACTCCCGTGCCTCCCTGGGTGCTGATGTCCTTGTCCACATAGAACACACGGCGGTCCACGCGCATCACCATGGTCTGCTTTTCCCCCACCACTTCGGCCTCCGCGAGTTGTCCCGCTGGCGCGATGTCGATGGTGATATTCCCCAAGTCGAGCTCGGGCTTCTCGCGGCTCAGCGATACCTGCCGTTCTTGAGAGTCGTAACCGAGGAAGCTCACAACGACCCGCAAGGGACCCACCGGCAGTTTCTCCACGGCGAAGTCACCGTTGGCGCGCACCATGTCGCCACCGACCACGCTGTCCTGTGGCATGCGGTAGACCGTTACAGTGGCGAACTCGGCCCCCTTGTTCGTGGTGGCGTCCAATACGCGGCCGTAAACTCTCCCAATGGCCGGCATACCGCCGGGTCGTCCACCTCGTGCGGGTGGCTGGCTCCACGCTAGGAAGCCGTTGATCAGGACCAACCCTGTTAAGAGCGAGCGCAGGGAATGGCCGAGGCGGATCATGGAAGGGGAGCGGGCAAAGGTACCCGGCAACTGAGGGTCAGGTTCAGCGTGTGACCGAAGCCCGTACGGAGGGTCAAAGTGATCAACAACTTTTCACACTTGACCGGGCGTAGGCCGAAAAGAAAAAGCCCCTCCGCCGGAAGGCGGAAGGGCTTTTGGTTTTGAGGGTTGAGCTTAGTACTCGTCACGACGTGAGCCACCACCGCGATCACTGCGGTAGCCGCCACGATCACCACCGCGATCACCACCACCACCGCCACCGCCGCGGTAGCCACCACGATCGCCGCCGCCGCTACGGCCACCGCCGAAGCTCGGACGGTCACCTTCGGTGCGAGGACGAGCCTCGTTCACCACCAGGTCACGGCCGTGGAAACTTTTGCCATTGGTTCCTTCGATGGCTGCACGACCTGCATCATCGTTGGCCATTTCCACGAATCCGAAACCACGGCTGCGGTTGGTGGCTTTGTCCATGATGATCTTGGCCGAGGTGACCTCTCCGAACGGGGCAAAAAGTTCCTGGAGATCCTGGTCCTTCACTGAGTAAGGCACGTTGGCGACGTAAATGTTCATGA
>JBDTNF010000152.1:0-5714 GCA_039933875.1 Flavobacteriales bacterium
GTCGGCGTGGCCTTTGGCCTTCAGTTCCTCGGCAACCTCTTCCGGAAGAATGTTGAGCAAGAGCGCCTCGCTGCGCGCATGCTCCGCTTTGATGCGGCGACGCCTGCGGTAGTCCACCACGGCGAAGACGAGCCCGAAGGCACCGAAGCCGAGCAGCACGTTGCGCTGGTTGCGTTGGCGTTGCACGGCATCGCGCGCTTGTTCTTGATCCCGTTCGCGCTCATTGGCGTTGCGGACGCTGTCCGTGAGTTGGGTTTGTCGGAACTGGAACCGAAGGATGCTTTCGGCCGCTTCCTGCGAGTTCAAGCTATCCCGCATGGCCACCTGCA
This sequence comes from Flavobacteriales bacterium, assembly GCA_039933875.1. GTDB lineage: Bacteria > Bacteroidota > Bacteroidia > Flavobacteriales_F > PHOS-HE28 > PHOS-HE28. The sequence goes on from JBDTNF010000152.1 coordinate 330, forward strand.
ATTGCCACATCGCGAGTGCGTCACCAGGCCGGTCCAGCTTCAGGTACACATCGCGCAACAATGCCGCAGCAGGCTCAACAGTGCTGGGGAACCCTGTCGATCGCGCCAATCGCAATGCTTCCTTGCCCAAGGCCAATGCCGCCGGTATTTCGCCCAGCTTGAACCGGAGACGCCCATCGCGCACGGCGCGATCCGATCGGGTCTCAGCGGTAAAAGCGCTGTCGATCGCATTCGACTGGTCGGCAGCATCGGTGCTGTCGGCAGCGGCATACAGATCCAGCGCCATGCGCAGGTGGCCTTGTTGTTCAGCCATGCGGCCTTGCAACGTGATCGTGAGGGCTTCGAAGGCTGGGATGCCTTGTTCCTTGGCCATGGCCCTTGCGCGATCGTTCCAGATCGCGGCACTGTCCAGGTCACCTCGTTCGAAGTACGTCTCGGCAATATCGGAGGTGGCTTTCAACACGAGTACCGGTCGGCCGATCCGTTCACTGTATGCCAGGCCCTGTCGCGAATACGCAAGTGCCTGGTCATATTCTCCCCGGCCCAGGAGGATGGCTGAGAACATGCTCCAGGAACCAAGGAGTTGCGAACTATCGCCCACTGAAAGGCGCAGCGCGATCGCCTCCTGGGTCAGTCGCATCCATGTGGCAGCGTCGCCTTGGTTGTAGTGTACAGCGGCGATCCCCGTGAGCGCGTATGCCTGCAAGCGAGGATCGCCTGAACGCTTGTATAATTCAAGTGCATGGCGGTAATCGGGCAGCATCGCGGAAGTTGCTGCACCGCCCGGGTTCTTCCTGGAAGACCCGCGCAGGGTGGCGTCGGCTTCTGCGCGCCAAGCCACGCGTTGCACTGCGCCATGGGGGGATGCACCCAGCACAGCAGCCAATGCGATGATCTCGTTATCCACCGCGTCCGCCTTCGCATCCTCTGCGTAGGCCATGGAGAGCGCGGCGAGCGTGCGCAGGCGCGTGGTATCCTGGCCAAGGCCTTTGAGTTCAATAAGCAGGGAGTCGATGCGGTGCTGGTCCTGTGCCATGGCAACTGGCCCGCACAACAGGATCACGAATACAAAAGCAACTCGATGGGTCATCCGAAGGAAACAAAGTACATCTCCATTTCGCCCTTTCCCTTCGCCTGCACTTTACCGCGCGGAACAAAGTCGAACATTGATGTGCCGAGCGGATTCGAGGTGTCGCGCACAATCGCGTAGGTCGCCTCACTGATGTTCACCTGTCCAATCTCACCGCTGCTCTCCATGCGGCTCGCCGTGTTCACCGTATCGCCCCAGATGTCGTACTGGAACTTCTTGACGCCTACGATACCAGCGACGACCGGGCCGGTGTGGATGCCGATTCGGATCTCGAAGTAGGGTAGGCCCGCCGCGATCTTGTGTGCTTTGCCCTCGGCGATGAAGTCGCGCATCTCCAAGGCGGCGCAGATCACATCGGTGGCGTGCGTGGTGTTGGGTGTGGGCAAGCCGCCAGCCGCCATGTAGGCATCGCCGATGGTCTTGATCTTCTCGATGCCATACTTCGCAGTAATGTGATCGAAGGCGCTGAAGCATTCGTTGAGATCGCGCACCAACTGCTGTGGTGTGACCACTTCACTCATGGCAGTGAAGCCCTTGAAATCGGTGAAGAGCACGGTGACCTGGTCGATGTGTACCGCCTCGGCGGAACCCTTCGTTTTCAACTCTTCGGCTATCTCGTGCGGTAGGATGTTCAACAACAAGTCCTCGCTTCGCTGTTTCTCCTTGCTGATCCGCTTGCGTTGGAAGAGGAACACACCAGCGAACACGGCCACCAGAACGAAGCCACCCATGAAGCCGTTGCGCATGAACTTCTGATGTAGCAATTCCTTTTCCGCTAACGCGTCCTTCTTCGTCTGTTCCGCCATGGATTGGGCTTCCTGCAGGTCAAAGTCATGCTGCATGCGGAACTGCGTGACCTTTCTGGCACTCTCTTCGCCAGCGATACTGTCATGCAGCGCGACATAGATCTTGTAATGTGCCCATGCCTGCTTGAGGTCCCCGCGCGCGCTGTCAAGTTCCGCTAGCTCGCGGTGAATGAATTCAGTGGTCCCAAGCTGCCCGATGGAAAGGGAGATGGACAAAGCCCGGTCGAAGCAGCGCGAGGCTTCAGGGTATCGCTTCGTCGTTCGGTAGACCTGCCCCAGGTAGGACAGCACGTTGGCCATGCCTTGCTTGTCCGGGATGTCCTCATAAGTGGCCAGACTGGACAGGAAATGTGCTTCCGCCCGAGCCGCGTCGTGCTGGTATGTGTAGGCGAGGCCGAGGTTCTGCTGCACATAGGCCATGCTCGCCTTATCTCCCATTTTCGTCGCGATGCGTAAGGCTTCATTATAGTACTCGAACGCCAACGCGTAGTCCCCCTTTCCGGCGTAGATACTCCCGATACCGCTTTGAACGGTACCGATCTCCAGTTCATCCCCACGCCCCTGTTCTGCACGCAAGGCAGCGAACAGGTCCTTTAATGCTTCATCGCTATCCCCCAAGCCTAAGTGGATCCGGGCCATGTTCATGTATGCCCACCCCGTGCATTGCTTGTCTCCGACCTTGATCGATAATTTCAACGCGGCGAGATAATCCTTCATCGCTGCGGGGGAGTTGCCTTGATCGTCCAGGATCAAACCTCTATTGAGGTGCCCGAGAGCAAGCACTTGTTCATCATGGATCGCTTCTCCGATCCGTAATGCCTTGTCCGTGAATTCGAGCGCGGCTTTGCCATCACGTTTCCATACGTTGCTTACACCAATGCTGTAGTATGCGAGGGCAACGCCCCTTTCATAGCCGATCTTCTCAGCGAGCACGAGGCTCTGTTGGGCATAGTCGATCGCCGTGCTCGGTGCGCTGTACCAATAGGCTTTGGAAATTTCGTACAGCACGTCCGCCGTCAGTCGGTCCGATGCACCTGGTGCACCCCTATTCAACTCCTTCCGTTCCGCATTCAAGTATTCGAGGCGTGCCTGTAACGAATCCACGACATGCTGGTCCTGCGCAAGGGCTGATGGTTGGAGCATGCACAGCAAGCCAAAGGCGAACAAGGAAACTAGGCTCCTGAAGTTGAAATGTCCTTCCCCAACGATAGGCTCCATATGGAACGATGACCGGTGGACCGGCCAACATCGCGGGGCTTGCATTCGATCAACGTTCATAGGACGACGATGGGAGATCCAAGTACGAAGTACATCTCCATTTCCCCCTTGCCTTTCGCCTGCACCTTGCCGCGTGGGGTGAACGTGAATGCGCCGGTCACCGCGAGGCTTTGCGAAGCGGTCACCAGTGCATACGTCGCCTCGCTGATGTTCACCTGTCCAACCTCACCGCTGCTTTCCATGCGGCTCGCGGTGTTCACCGTATCGCCCCAGATGTCGTACTGGAATTTCTTCACGCCTACGATACCCGCGACGACAGGGCCGGTATGTATGCCCACGCGCATCTCGAAAGCAGGCAGGCCCAGTGCATCACGTTCCTTCTTACGACTTGTCATGAAAGCTTGCATCTCCAACGCAGCATGCACAACGGCAGCAGGGGAGGAGGTCTTCGGATCCGGTAACCCACCCGCGCACATGTAGGCATCCCCGATGGTCTTGATCTTCTCGATGCCGCGCGCGGTGATGATGTGGTCGAAGGCCTTGAAACAGGTGTTGAGTTCTTCCACCAACTCCTGCGGAGTGAGCTTCTCGCTCGCTTCGGTGAAGCCTTTGAAATCGGTGAAGAGGATGGTGACGCTGTCGAAGTGCTTGGCGTCCGCGTGGCCCTTTGCCTTCAATTCCTCAGCGACTTCTTCCGGCAGGATGTTGAGCAAGAGTTCATCGCTGCGGTGCAAGGCCTTTTGTGTGCGCCGCCGCTGGCGGTAACTGATGGCACCGAAGACCATGGCGACCAGTCCGGCGGCGAAAAGGATGTTTCGGCGGGTACGCTCCTTCTGCAGGAGGTTCACAGCGGCTTCGTCTTCCAGGCGGCGCAGCGCGTTCGCTGCGTCCTCCTTGTAGTTGTTCTCGATGCGTTGCAGGTTGGTGGCGGCGGAGGTCAGGTTCATGCTGTCGCGGATCGCGATGTACTGAGCGCGGTGATCGTATGCACTGCGGTAGTCTCCCAGCGCAATGGCGATGGAGTCCATCACTTGGTGGTAGCATTGCTGCGCTATTTTTGACCGTTGGAAATCCCCGGCCTTCGCCATGGCCTTGGCCCAGTCTTCAGCCTGCTCCGACCTTCCGTTATGCAGTTCGTGCCAGGCTAGTTCCATCATACACAACGGGCAATCCTCCAAGCGCTGCGAGGAGGGTCTCGTACCGAGTACCGCTGTCATACTGTCGAGCAGCGGACCGCAGCGGTCGTTGCGGCCACGTTGGCGTTCAATGCCCGCAAGAAGCGCATAGGCCGTTGACGGGACGTAGTCCTTTCCAAAGTGGGGGATGAGTCGCAGTGCGGCTTGCACATGACGGTCAATGGAATCCACATGGCCGAGCTGCTGGAACTCGGCGGCCATATACACATGTCCCCAGCATGCCGCGGCCGTATCGCCGGTGCGCATGCCATAGCGTATCATACGGGCCGAGTAGACCAACGACCGGTCCCATTGCTTTACGTTGTCGTAGGCTTCTGCCAGATCCATATAGACGGCCGGCACTTGCTCGATCAGGACCTGACGCGGATCAAGACGGAGCGCCTGCTCACGAAAGACCAGCGCCTTGGCCAGATCGTGTTCGCTGTTCATGGTCATACTCGCCCGAATGTTCAGCAAAGCGAACAGCATGGTGGTGTCCTCCCGCACACGCGCATCAGACAACATGGAGTCCACTTCGACCGCAAACGGTTCCTTGGCACCTGATCCTCCCATGGAGTAGTACCTCCACTCCAAAGTGGACATCAAGACGGGCAGCTTGTTCCGCGCGTAGGGTGAGTGGAGCATGTCTGCGGTGATCCTCTTCAAAGTAGGCACGTCGTCCTGTTCGATCGCCGGCTTGAGGCTGTCCTCCCAAAATTTGACCAAGGCGATGGAATCCGCCGCTGTGGATCGTCGGCCCTGTTCAGCCGGAGCGTTGTGTTCCGGTTCAGTGCAGCCGATCAGGCTGGCGAGAGCGAGGCCGGACGCAAGGGGGATGAACTTGGCGTGCTTCATATGAGATCCACGAAGTTCACCGTCGCTAGGAGCTATGGCGAACAAAGTACATCTCCATCTCCCCCTTGCCCTTCGCCTGCACCTTGCCACGCGGGGTGAATGAGAGAGCGGGTTCGTCATTGACCAACGCGTACGTCGCCTCGCTGATGTTCACTTGGCCGACCTCGCCGGAGGATTCCATTCTGCTCGCCGTGTTCACCGTATCGCCCCAGATGTCGTACTGGAACTTCTTCACGCCTAC
>JBDTNF010000153.1:0-2097 GCA_039933875.1 Flavobacteriales bacterium
CGGTGTATCCGAAATCGAGGTCTTCGAAAAGCGTGTCCGTGGCCGTGAAGGTGGGATGGTAGCTCAACGAGTCGGAACTCAGCGCCCACCATGGCGCCAGGGGTGTGGTGGTGAGGGTGTATGTGCCGGACGCATCGGCGGCAAGTAGGTAATCACCTTCGCTATTCCCAAAGAGCCATCCGGTGTTGGGGGACACGGCAAGCATGGCCCATGGCGATCCACTTTCTCCGGGATCGAACGTGCCATCCTGATCGGTATCGTGATAAACAGTGCCCGATGCGTGGAGGTGCGAGGCGCTGCCGGCGCAGGTGAATTGGTCCAGGCCGTACTGCACGTTGCCGAGCGGCGCGAAGCGAGAAGCGGGTCCACCGCCCCCGTTCGTGGCGTTCAAGACCGGCTCCGGCGTCAATACCGCGGGCGAAACGCCTGGGGCAATCGATGGGAAAGAACATGATGACAGCATCCCGAGCGTATCCACCCTCAACACCATGACGCGACCAGCCCCTGAAGAACCAAACATGTAGTAGCCGGAACTGTCCGCAGCGATTTCCATGGACGAGACGGCTACTGTATCACTCAACGCACCGTAACGATGCGCCCAATCCAACCCGCCGTCCGCCCGGAATTGCATCAGCCACGCAAAAGCGCTGTCCGTGACAGAGGCTTGGTATGCCGAACCCGCAATGAGGACTCGTCCATTGCCCCGCATCACGACATCGGCAACCTCGATATTGGTGGGCATGGCGATGGACTTGCTCCACAGCAGGGCTCCATCGGACGAACAACGGAGGAGCACGAAGGGCTCGAAGCCGCCACCAGGGTACCCAAAGCTCGTTGCCATATAGATCGTACTGTCCGGCGCTTCGGCGACCTTGGCCGCACGGGCAGTGAGTGATCCGTCCACTGAAAAACGGAAATGCCATTGTTCGCCGAACGAAGGGTCCGTTTTGAAAACGAAGCCGGTCGAAGGGATGAACCCTGAAGAAACACCAGCCCCGATCGTACCGCCTTCCAAACCAACGATCGCGCCTGATAGAGATGCCCACTCACCCGTAGTGTGATCCACGCCCTCTGGGAACAAGTGTGTGGCGAGGTCGAAATTCCCCAGGCTGGCAACGGAGGTATTCAAGGTTCCATAGGTGCCACCTATTAAATAGGTTCCATCGCCGAACGGCGCGATCACCCCAAAGCCATTGGAATGAACTCCCCCACCACCCTTCGCGAACAGCGTGTCACCGGTCGCACTGAACGCAGCTATCAAGCGTCCTGGACCAAGAAGGGACTCAGCTGGACCTGCGCTCCCCACGACGACAAGTGAGCTATCGGGGCCGTCGGCGATATCATTGAAGGCGATGTTCTCGTAGGTCGCGCCAAATGTTCCTCCATCGTTCGGTCCGATACCAGCGTAGGTTTTCGACCAGAGCATATTGCCTTGAGCATCCAAGCGCAAGAGCAGGCCTCCTGCTGTAGCGCTGCCGCAAAGGATCAACCCGCCATCCGGTGTTATCGCCGAGCCCCGGATGGTAGCCGGGTAGGGCAACTCCACGGTCCGCATGTAGGTGATCTGGCCCTGCGTGTGCAGCGAAAGCACGATACCAACGAAGAGAATGAAGGATCTCATGATAATGGCTGGTAAGGTGACGGTTCACTGGGTAGACGTTGGAAGCCGTCTTGTGTTGCTAGGTCCGACGTTCTCAGCTGATAACATCTCCCCAACCTGCTGAAAAGTGGCCGCTGCGATGCTGGACCAAGGCGTGGCGTAAACGGTCCTTTTTGGAGCAAAGAAGCCCCGACGAGAGTCGGGGCTTCTTTCATTCGGGTCCGCCGGCAAGCAGCCTTGTCCAAGTCGTGCGTCGTATGCTTGTATCAAGAACCCTCCCAGCATGCGCCACATCTCCTCTGCAGCCCTTGCTCTTGTCACAAGCTTGTGCATGGCCCAGTTCGGTCCTTACGAGCGCTTCGCTCCATCCACTACCTCCGTCGTTGGTACCGTATTGGTCGACCTGGATGATGATGGCGACGTGGACCTGCTCGAGTACAGGGCGACCTACGCCGGTGCCACGGGCGCACTGATGTGGCGGGTCAATGATGGCACTG
>JBDTNF010000154.1:0-4115 GCA_039933875.1 Flavobacteriales bacterium
GCCAGATGAACTGGCCGGTGCCCACCGCGATCAGCGCGAAGCGGAAGATGATGAGCGAAGAGGCGTCGTTCAGGAGGCTCTCCCCCTCCAGGATCGCCGCCATGGATTTCGGGATGCGGACGAAGCGCGTAATGGCCGCCGTGCTCACCGCATCAGGCGGCGACACGATGCCGCCCAGCAGGAAACCCAGCGCCAGCGTGAAGCCAGGGATCACATGACTGGTGACCACCGCCACCGACAGCGCCGTGAAGAAGACCACCAAGAAGGCGAAGCTCCCAATGATGCGCCACCAGCGCCGCATCTCCTTGAACGAGATGTCCCATGCGGCCGCGAACAAGAGTGGCGGCAGGAAGATGAAGAAGATGAGATCGGGGTCCACATGCCCGCGCGGCAGACCCGGCATGAAACCCACCACCAAGCCGGCCAGCACCAGCAGGATGGGATAGGCCACCCGCAGCTTGTTGGCCAACAACTGCAGCAGCACGATGGCCGCCACCATGGCCAGGAGGAAGGGAAGGATAGTGTGCATCGGGTCGCGTGACGGGGTGGTTCCGAATATATCGCGTGCGGACCCTACATGCCCCTTTCGCATCAATCCCTGCGAACTTCGAAACCGAAAAGTCGCCGAAGCCAGAAACACTTACTCCTCCATCCGCTGCTCGCACATGTTCTCAGTGCCGGTGACACCCCTTCGTTCCAATGACCAACTCCCACCCGCCCGAAGGCGGATGGGAGCGGCAGGCTTCGGGACGTATGCGTACCCGATGCCTCTTCCCGGTCAGGCCACCACGCCGACCAGGGTATTGATCTTGATGAAGCGATCCCCTTTGGTCATGGAGACGCCGCAACGCTTCGGAGCATTCGTATCGTAGGTGTTGCCGCACGTAGGGCACACGTAGTACACCGTGGGCAACTGCGCAACGGTGTTCGCTTGCAGGGCCGCCAGCGCTTTCTCGTAGAACACCTTGTGCTTCTGTTCGGTCTTGTACGCGTAGTTCAAGCTGATCAGCGCGAGCTTGTCGCCCACCTCGTTCGCCACGGCCATGAATTGCGGGTACATGGTGTCCTGCTCGTAGGTCTCACCAGCAATGGCATCCTGCAAGTTCTCCCGCGTCGTCTTCACGGTGAACACCGGGTTGATGGCGGTGATGGCGGTGCCGTTCTCTTCCAGCACACTGCGGTGGTTGGCGGCATGTATCCCTTCGGACTTCGAGGCGGCCGTGAAGAGAATGGCGATGGCGTGGTATCCTTCCTCCTCAGCCTTCTTCGCATACGCCGCGTATTTCGCCGTGGCGGTGGTCTCGCCGGTCAATGCGTCCAGCAGGTTCTGCGTGTTCTTGGCGGAAGCTACATGGGCGACGGTAGTGGTTGCTCCAGGCGTCGCACGCTCGGCACCTTCGGTCCGCTCTTCGCCCGCTTCTTCTCCTTCCTGCTCGGCTTGGGCCGGAGTGCCGGTGGTCGCCGTGTCCGCCGCGGTATTTGCGGTGGGCGCATTCGCGGCGGGCTGTTCCGTGGGTTGCTGCATGGTGGCCGTGTCGGAGCCGCCGCAGGAGGTGAGCAGAAAGGTTCCGAGGCCTGCTGCGATCGAGAGGATGGTGTGGGTGTTCATGTGCCTGTTGTGTTTGATGGGCCAAATGTTCCCCGCGTGGTCTTCGCGCCACCCGCACAACAGCTTAGGATCGGCTTAAGAGGCTGTTCGGGATCTCTTCAAACTCGTCCCCCGGTCTCTTTTCCGCCCATGCTTCGCCTGAAAATAACCCCGTAGGCACCGCTACGCGATGATCTTCAGACTGTGCCTGACCGAAAAATAGCCTCGGGGTCCTTCGTTCAAGAGATCCCGAACAGGCTCTGAGAATTCAGGCCGGGAAGCGCAGGTCGAAGCGCGTGCCTTTGCCCGCTTCACTGCTCGCACCGATGGCGATGCCTTGCAGGTCGGCCATCTTCTTCACGATGGAAAGTCCCAACCCCTGCCCGGGCACCTGCGCGCTGCGCGACTGGTCCGCCCGGTAGAAACGTTCGAAGATGTGCGGCAGATGCTCTGCGGGAATGCCCTCGCCGTCATCGCTGATGGACAGTGTGCACGTTGCAGGATCCCACGCCACCGTGATCATCCCTTTCGCACGCCCGTATTTGATTGCGTTGCCCAGGAGGTTGTCCAGGATCACGTCGAGCATGAACGGATCGGCATCCACCCGCGCATCGGAAGGGATCGCGTTCATCCACTTCATGCCGCGCTCTTGAAGTGAGTTCTCCTTCTTCGCTTGTGTCGCGCGGACTGCTTCCGATACGTTCATCCGCGCGCGCTTCACCACGGCGGTCGACGCATCCAGCCGGGCGAGCTCCAACAGTTGATCCAGCAAATGCTCCAAGCGGTCCACTTCGCCGATCACACCGGTGATGCGGTTCTCGTAGTGCTCCGGCGTGCGCGGTTGGCGGATCAGCACTTCCAGGGTTCCACGCATGCCCGCGAGCGGTGTGCGCATCTCGTGCGAGGCATCAGCCGTGAACTGCTTCTGCTGCCGGAAGCTCAACTCGATGCGGTCGAGCAATGCATTGATGGTGCCGGCCAATTGGTGGAACTCGTTCTTCTGCGAGGGCAGTGACAGCCGGTCCGCGAGGTTGGCGCTGGTGATCACCGATGCCTTGTCGATCAATGCGTGCACGGGTTTGATGGCCGTGCGTGCCGCGATGGAACTGCTGACGTAAAGCACCAGAAGCACGAGCGGGTACAACAGCAGCACGGTCAGAAGCAGGTTGTGCAGCACCGCGTAGGACTCCTCCTGGCTTACGCCGATGGTGAGGTAGCCGATGGTGGTGCCCGCCTTGTTGGGTATGACGAACTGGCCCTGCCGGATGCGCTGGCCGTCGATGACCGCGTTGAAGAAGCGTTCCTGTTCCTCGGTCGGTTCGTACAGGAAGTGGTCGTCCCTCAAGTTGGCCGAGCGGAAGATGGAAACGCCGCGTGCGTCCACTACCTGTATGAAGGTGGGATTCACTTCCACCTGCTTGTGCTCGGCCTCTTCCCACTCGGGCATGCGCATGATGATGATGGCCGAGTCGTTCTGGTCGAGGTTGCTCATCACCTCTTCACGCTCGTCACGGATGTCGCCGTCCAAGTGGCCGTAGGCCGAAACGCTGACCACGATATAGACCACGGCGAACACCAGCGCGATGGTGATCGCGGCGGCCACGGTGTTCAAGCGCGCGATGCGGTCCTGGAAGCGCGCTTTCATGCCTCGTTGATGATGTAGCCCACTCCGCGCACCGTTTGCACGAAGGACGTTGCACCGGGCTCGTCCAGCTTCTTGCGCAAGGCGTTGATGTAAACATCGATCACCGAGCTGTCCTTGTCGAAGTGGACGTCCCACACCTTGTCCATGATGCGCGCGCGGCGGCACACTTTGCCCTTGTTCCGCAGCAGGTATTCCAGCAGGGCGAACTCGCGTTGGGTCAATTCCACCGCTTGCCCGTTGCGCGTTACGCGATGCGCCGACAGATCGAGGGTGATGGTGCCGTGCGAGAAGGTGGTGGCAGGGCCATCGGATCCGCGCATCAGCACGCGGATGCGCGCGAGCAATTCCTCGAACGCGAACGGTTTGCGGATGTAATCGTTGGCTCCGGCCTCCAGACCGAACACCGCATCATCCACGGTGTCCTTGGCGGTGAGGAAGATCACGGGCACGTGCGTATTCTCCTTGCGGATGGCGCGGCAGATCTCGATGCCGCTCATGCCCGGCAGCATCCAGTCGAGCAGGATCACATCGTACTCGTCCAGGTTGTCCAGCGCCATCTGCCAGCCCTGCTTGCCGTTGGTGGCCACGTCCACGGCGAAGCCCTCCTCGCTCAAGCCTTCACGGATGAAGCCGGCGATGGAGGGTTCGTCCTCTACGAGCAGGATGCGCATGGTGCGAAGGTCGCGGTCAGTGGGTCAGTTCAGCGCGATGGAATGTGACCGCAGTGTTGAGAAGGCTCCATGGTGTGCATGCTTCAACCGGCAACGTTCATGCCGATGAGCCTGCCGATGGCGAAGGTGATGGCCGCAGCCGCAAGCCCGAACAACACTTGCCGGAAGCCGGAGAACCAAACGCTCCTTCCCGTGAACAGCGTGATCGCCG
>JBDTNF010000155.1:0-27430 GCA_039933875.1 Flavobacteriales bacterium
GGCTCAGGTTGCTGATCAATGGGCAGTTGTCCACGTCGCCGCAGATACCGTCGCCATCCACATCGTTCAATGCATCGAGTGGGCAGGCATCCACACAATCGGCCAGCGCATCACCATCGGTATTGGCGAAACCTTCATCGATGGAAGCGTCCAGATCGTTGTCATCACCATCGCACACCTCGCAAGTGGAACCAGCGATCAGCGGATCGGAACCGCAGGCCAGCTCATCCACATCGGTGAGGCCGTCGTTGTCATCGTCCGCATCCACGCAGTCGGCCTGCCCATCAGCGTCCGTGTTGGTGAAGCCTTCGTCGATGGAAGCATCACCATCGTTGTCGATGCCGTCGCACACTTCGCAAGTGGAGCCAGCTACCAACGGGTCTGAACCGCAGGCCAGCTCGTCCTCATCCGCGATGCCGTCGTTGTCGTCATCGGTATCGCAGGCATCGCCAACACCATCGCTGTCGGTATCGACCTGGTCGGGGTTGGCAGTGCCCGGACAATTGTCCGTGTTGTTCGTCACATCGCCGGTATTGGGGGCCGCGCAAGCCGGGGTGCCGGCACCACCGCCAAAGCCGTCACCATCCTCATCCGCGTACCAGTTCACCGCGGCATTCTCCGTCACGGTGACGGTTGCGGAGGCGTTTGCACAAGGCGGGTTGCCGTTCACTGTGTAGGTGTATACGCCCGGCTCCATGGTGACCGGATCATACATACCACCGACAACGGTACTGGGGCCGTTCCAGCCGCCGCCGGCGTTGGGTGACCCACCGAGTTGTGCGAACAGGCTGGCGGGCGCTGCATTACTACAGATCGTGAGTGTACCGTCGCTGCCCGCGTTGGCCGCTGCGTTCACTGTGAAGCTGGACGTCAGACGGATGTTCTCACACGCATTGTAGCCGCAGGTCGGGTAAAAATTGGTTGTCCCTGAATTGGCATTGTTCACCACGCCCTGGCCCACCGGATCGAACAGCGCCCCAGTGAACACCACGGTGCCACTGATCGGTGCGCTGTACCAACGCACCGAGGCGGGTAGGGTGTAGTCCACTTCGATAAGGGCGCTGGTAATGGTGGCATCAGGGCTGGTCCAGAATTGATCGCTCGTCTGGCGTGTGCGCAGGTTGATCGTTCCGCCAGCGGCGGGGAAACCAGCCAGGTTGATCACAGGGTCGGGACTCACCGTACCAGCCCCGGTCGCCGCTGTCAACTGTGTTTCGGCTAACGTGTAGGCTCCAGAGAGTGCCACGCGGATGTTCTGCCGCTGGGCACTTCCGAACAAATTGCTGTTCGCCACCACGTTGAACAACTTCAACCGCGCTGCTGTGACCACCGCACCAGCGGGCAGGGCCGGCATGGCGAGCGTGGCTTGGGTGGTGAGGGTGGTTCCTTCACTCGGGAACGTGTTACCTGGGAACGAAGTACTGGTCGATTGCGGAATGGGAGAACATGAAGCGCTCAAGCCCTGGCCACCAGGTACGCTACCGTTCTGGCAGATGGTGTAGTTCGAGGTCACCAACGTGGGAGGACCAGGTGCCACCGGACAGGAGGTCACCGTCCATTGCAGCACGAAGTTCCCGCTGCCGGTTCCGAAACCATCCTGGATCCACCACACGCGTTGCGTCGTGCCGGTGGTATTCGTCCATGTGACGAAGCCTATCTCACTCGGGTCGTTGTCGACACAGGCAATGGCCGTGGTACCCGGACAAGCACCTCCGAACCGCACATAGTGTTGCGAATCATAGGTGTTGCTCTGCTGGCGGATAGAGAGCTCTGCTCCGTTCGGTACATCGATATAATAGATGGCATCGGGAGCCGTGTTGGCGCTGGCCGTCCCGCATGCGAAACTGAAGTCGTTGGTGCGGCCCACGGTCGTGCCCGGGAGCGGACTGGTCTGTCCGGCCAGGTTCAATGCGTTCCCGCAAGACTCTGCGGAGGGGCATGAGTTGTCATCCGTGTAGTTGCCCAGGTTCTTGTCACAAAGAGGACTGTCCCCATGGAGTAACCTCACGTTCACAACATCGTCCACAACGAATGGCCCGATGTTCTGCACCTGGAATTCCACAAGGCCCGGGATAAGGACAGGGGTTCCCCCGTTCACGGTGTACCGGAGCGTGGTCGTCCCGGTGGAGGCATCACCCACGCTCAGCACCTCCAGGTCGATGCTGAATGTATAAGCGCCGCAGTTCATGATCACGTTCGCAACGCCATCAGGGTCCACGCAACCTGCTGTGCATTCCACCTCCATCTGCCAACTGGTTTGCTGGCCGGTAGCGCAACTGTTGCTTCCGTCGGTGTTGATCTCGACGAACATGCTGTTGCTGATGGATGTGATCGACAAGCCGGTCAACAACATGTTGCTGTACCCATTGCCGGTGAGCACGGTACCGCTGTTGTCCGTTCCATCATAGAAAGTGATCACATCGTTCACCCCGATGGAACCGGCGGTGAAACTCAGTGTAAGGGTCTCGAACGCACTGCTCGAGGTGAAGAGGAATGTGCGGGTATCGTTGTTGCGGTAGCAGTGGTTCACAACAACGGTACTACCACAGGGAATGATCGTCGGGCAATTGGAGTACACCGCAGCCTGCACACTACCACAACCACTGACAGAACTGGAGAGGGTGGCTATGACCTCACTACCCACTGCGAAGGGGCCTATGGTGGTGATGCCGCTTCCAAGCCCGGTCAAATTCGCCGGCGCGCTGCCATTCACGGTGTACGAAAGATCCGCCGTAGGTGCGGTGCCAAGACTGGTCACGTTCACCTGCACGTTGAACTGGTTGCTGCCGCAATTGTCAACAGCGGTGAATGTTGCTGTGGGCGATGCGCAGAAGTTCAGTTTCACATATCGGATGCTGCCGACATCCTGGCCGGCGTTGTCACAGGCGTTGAGCAACCACACCCCGTTCGGGTTCCCTGTGAATCCGGCAAGTGTCTGCTCGGGTGCATAAGTACCCGTGACATTGCTAGTAGCCGAAGTGGTCAGCGCAATGCCCCCATCTTGCAAGGTGAGCAACGAAGTCGGGCAGGTGGCCGGATTGCCCAGATTGTCCCCATCGCCGAACTTGTTCAGGATCAGGTTGCGCGTTGCTCCTGAAGGCGAGGTCAACGTGACCTGCATGTCGCTGTTGAACGTATGCGTCGCTATCAATTGCACGTTTTGGAAAAGCGCATTGCCAGGTGCTGTGCCGAGCGTGGCCGGCAGCCCGCTGATGAGGATGGGCACGCTCGCGTAAGCGCTCGATGCACAACCGTTGTCGGGGATCCCGTTGATCCCCGTGGTTGTTGACATGCAGGTGCCATTGGTGTAAGAGGATACCACCACCCTGCCTGTGCCGCCTGCGCCGCCATTCCCCGTTCCAGAAAGAACCCACTTCGCGGCACCTCCGCCGCCGCCGCCAGGTGCCGAACCAGCCGTGCCATTGGCACCGAGCACCCCGCCCGCACCGCCATTGCCCCCGCCGCCCGGCGCTGTGCCACCACCCAGCAAGCTGCCAACAGTTCCGGCACCTTCGTACCCGGCCGAAGAACCACCTCCACCACCGATGCTCGATGCCCCGTCAGCACCTGCACCACCGCTGAAGCGCTTGGTGCCAACTGATGTGGCTGCGGATCCACCTGCCCCTCCGGTCGCCACGTTGTTCGCCACGCTGCTGCCGCCTTTTGCCATCACCGTTGCTGCGCTGATGAACCAGGAATCGCCGCCGGGCACCGCTGCTGACGTGCTGCCGGCACCAACGGTTACCGTGTAGCTGTTCCCGGGCACCACCGTTATGATGCTGGAGGCGTATGCACCACCACCACCACCACCACCCTGTCCGTTCGTGGATCTTGTGGCCCCACGGCCGCCGCCGCCATAACAGTCCACGACCACGCGAGTCACACCCGCTGGTGCCACGAAGGTGCCGGAACTGCTGAATGTTTGAACAACCTGCCCGAAGGTCATCTGGACCAGGAACAATACACAGGCGGCAACGCCCATCATCGAGCGCAACAAGTAGAACTTGGTCATGGGAATGGTGTGTTTATGGCAATTGACGAATTCAGAGATCGCCTGTGGTTCCCTTGTTCAACACCTTTGATCTTCCAGGCACTCATGCGACCGCCCATCCTTCTCCGTAGCGAGTGGCGTTACAAGTTGGCATCAGATGTCGGCAGAGGTCAATTCAATTGCGACGAATCGGTAAGAACCAGGGTCAACTTGGGAAGAGATCCGCTTCGGCAAGCGGATCGCATGCCTATGACCAGACGTGTACAGGATCAGCGCGTTGCGCCTGTTTGGGGTGAATGAACCGGGGAATTTATTGCCCGTGCGCATGTGCTCTGGCCCAACGTTCCCCACAAGCGAATTGTCATTCAATTTCGACGGAGCATGTTGCGCTAGGCCGCACAGCGCGGGGGGAGGGTCAAGGAGGAGTTCAGCATAAAGCAAGGAACCCCGCGCTTTTAAGCGCGGGGTTCCTGCCATAGTAGCCTGTTGCTAGTGATCCTATTTCTGGATCACCAGTCGCTCGGTGAAGTGCTGCGTGCCGGCGGTGATGTTGACCATGTACATGCCGTTGGCCATGTCGCCATCCAGATCGAGCACCGTGTTGATGAAACCATCGTTGACCGCAATGGTGCGTGCGCTCACACGCTTTCCGGTCAGGTCGAAGATGTCCACGCTCACCGTAAGCACACTTTCCTCGACCGCATCCAGGCTCAGGTAGAGTTGGTCGCCACGGTTCGGGTTCGGGTACATGCGCAGGCCGGCGTTGTCTTCCACAGCGAAATTCTGGTCGCCGTCATCGGCCGGTGTGTTGTTGATGGTCAACTGGCACACATCACCCCATGGGTCGAGGGCTGGCGGGATGAAGTCGGAGCACCAGGTCGCACCTCCATCCTTGCTGGCGCGCACATCCACGTCGTAGGTGATGAGGTTCTGCAAGGGGCTGGTGGTCCAGTTGAGTTGCACGAAGTAGGTGTTCACCGTGCGCACGACCACGAATGGTTCACCGTTGATCCGGAACCGGAACTGGTACTTGTTGGCACCGGCCACCGGGCGGGCATGTACGTAGTTGCCGGTGCCCCACACACGGCTCGCACCACAACTCAGGTAGGGGTGGCCCGGGATGTCCATCAACTTGGTGAGCGGACAGGCTGCACGGAGCGGATCGACCATGAAGCGGCAGGCCGGGCCCCATGCGCCGTTCGCCCCGATGATGCGGTTGCGCACCTTGATGTTCATCAACACGTTCGCAGGTACCTGGTTGGCTACTGCCCAGTTGTTGATCTTCATGTGGCAGGCGCGTGAAGCGTTCGCCGGTGCAAAGCCATCGCTCACAGCATGGCTGCGGAACTTGCGGAAGCTGTAGCCACCGTTGGGGTTGTAGATCCAGAACTCGTAACCACTGTTGGCCGGGTTCAACGTGTACTGGGCGGCTACGGCAGCGTCGGGATGGCAGACGGTGTATTCACCGGTCGTCCAGTC
The DNA here is from genome assembly GCA_039933875.1 of Flavobacteriales bacterium. Classification (GTDB taxonomy): domain Bacteria; phylum Bacteroidota; class Bacteroidia; order Flavobacteriales_F; family PHOS-HE28; genus PHOS-HE28. The sequence goes on from JBDTNF010000155.1 coordinate 5,471, forward strand.
GAGTTTGTCGCAGCTGGTGTAGATCATCCCGGTGGTACCCAGGGGGACGTCGAAGCCCTGGTCGCCACTGATCGCGCTCACACCGCCGCTGCTGAAGTTCTTGCGGTTGTCTATGATGCGGATGCCAGGGTTGCCCGTGGTGCGCAGGATGTAACCGCCACCCGTGATGCCATCACCACCGCTGTCGAGCACACGCAGGTAGTAGCTACCGTTGGGCAGGCAGGTATTGTCCGTCACCCCGAACGCATTGTCCGGGTAGCCACCACCACCGCTTTGCACCAGGGTGCCTGTGCCTTGCTGGCGCAGTTCCCAAGTGATCTGGCTGCCATTGTTATCCGTGTCGAACTCCAGGGTCAGGTTGATCGTGCAAACGGCCGGTGCGCACACGCAGTCGCTGTTGATCTGGCCCAGGGTGAAGCCGCTTCCGGGGTTGGCATCGCAGATATCGCCGATCTGGCCGGGGAAGGTGGGGCATGTGTCGATATTCCCGCAGATACCGTCACCATCCTCGTCGTTGTTGGCATCGAGCGGACAGGCGTCACATGCATCGCCGAGGTCATCTCCATCGGCATCCTCCTGGCCCGGGTTCGAAATGCCCGCGCAGTTGTCGCATGCATCACCCACGCCGTCCACATCGCCATCCGCCTGGCTTGCGTTCGATGTGTTCACACAGTTGTCGCACGCATCGCCGATCCCATCGCTATCGGCGTCCCCCTGACCAGGGTTGGCCACGGTGGGGCAGTTGTCGGTATTGTTCGTCACGTCCCCGGGAGAAGGCGCGGAACACGCCAGGGTGCCCGGGCCACTGCCGAAGCCATCGCCATCGGCATCCGCGTACCAATTCACGGCATCGTTCACCGTAACCACAACACTTGACCCGAAGTTAGTGCCTGTGCAATTCGCGTCGGAAAGAGCAGTTACGCTGTAGGTTCCAGCTGCGGCGTTCGTGATCGTGTACGTGTTGCCCGGATGGCCGTTCACCGTGGTGCCACCAGGACCGCTATAGCTGAAGTTCCATGGACCGGTTCCGGTGAACGTGAAGGTCACATCGGGAAGCGGATCGGTTGAGCAAACGGGGCCTCCGCCCGAGGTTGTCGCCGTAGGCAGCGGGTTCACCGTTACCGTTGCGCTGGCTCCAAAGCTGGTACCCGTGCAGTTCGCATCGGCGAGCGCTGTTACCGCATAGGTTCCCGCTGTGGCACCGGTGATCGTGTAGGTGCTGGTCGGGTGATTGATCACCGTAGTTCCACCGGGGCCACTGTATGTGAATGTCCATGGGCCTGTGCCTGTGAAGGTGAAGGTCACGTTCGGTAGTGTGCCACCGGCGCATACGATCCCACCACCACTGGCTGTCGCAGTGGGTTTCACCTTCGGGTTCACCGTCACACTCGCCTGCGCGGAACAGCCCAACGGACTGCTCGCGGTGACGGTATAGGTTGTGGGCGGAGCGGTCACGACCACCCCCGTTGGATTCTGAACCGCGCTCGAGAAGCCCGTTGGAACAGAAGCCCATGAGTAGGTCACTGGACCAATGGTGCCGAAGCGAACATTGTTACGCCCGTTGTAAGTATAGAGCATCGGTCCGGCGTAGTTGTTCATGGCCGCGTTCCCGGTGAAATCAGCGAAATAGAAGTTGGTCGCCACGAAGCCCAAGCCCATATCATAGGTGGCACTGTTGCTGCCTGAGGTGGGTGAGTTGTTGTTCGTGTATTCGATCTCCACCAGCAAATTGCTCGTTCCGTTCCAGACCACGGGTGTGGCGAGCGTGAAGGTGTTCCAACCCACTACGGGGGTCACACTCTGCGGACCGAAAGCGACTGTCCAGCCCGTGGTCACGGGTGTCAGGGTCATCGCGTCGATCACTGCGGAGAGTTGGGTTTTCACACGGCAGTTGTTCAGGGCCGGAGTGGCGCTGGCCGTCGCGAGGTTGATGGCGATGCTATTGATCACGGTGCCGTTCGCCATGCCCAGAGCACTGAGTTCAGCAGCCCTCCATACCATCTGCTGTTTCGCGCCGCCATAGTAGTTCTGCATGGGGTTGGGACCCATCGCAACGTCACCGGATTGGGTGGTGGTGGTGAGCGTACCCGAGCCGGACGATAGGATAGGTGCGTAGGTGCTCGTGCTGGTCAGGTTCACCGTACCGCCGGGGCACACGGTCAGCGCACTTGCGTTCGCGCTCACGCCAGAGGGTCTCGGGTTAACGGTAACACTCACGGTCGCCGGAGCGCTGGTGCAGCCTGCAGCGGTCGCGGTAAAGGTGTATATGCCAAAGGCGGCCGTTGTCGCATTGGGAATGCTGGCATCCTCGCTGCTGGCGGAGAAGCCGTTCGGGCCCGTCCAGCTGAAGCTGGTCCCGATGTTCGTTGTGCCATCCAGGGTCAGCGTTTGCCCTGCGCAGATCGGGCTGTTGCTGGTGGCGCTTGCGGTAGGTACCGGGTTCGCGCTCACGTTCCGGGTGGCGGTTGTGCTACCACCGCATGCGTCGGTCACCAACACGCTCCAGGTTCCACCGATGGTGGCGGATTGCGCCGCATTGGTACCTGCTGCAACGTTGTTCGGGTCGGTCCACTGGTAAGTGTATGGTGCCGAGCCTCCAACCGGGTTGGCCGTGAGGGTCACGGGCGATCCTGCACAGATGCTCGCTACCGCCGGGGTGATGTTCGCCGAAGAAAGGGGATCCGCAACGGTCAACGTGACACTGGCCGTCCGGAGGCAGCCGCCCGCTGTGAAGTTCACGGTATAGTTGGTGGTACCGGTCACGTTGCTCGCGAGCGGGTTGCTGATGTTGTCGAAGTCCAGGAACGTATTGGGCGTCCACACGATCGAGGTCATCGCGGCGCTCGGTGGAATGAACCGGAAGATCCGGCCATTGCCGGGCCAGCCCGTCACGGTATTGTTCCGGGTGACCGTGCTTGATGTCGAGGGTGGTGTTACGCTGATGAACTGCGACACCGGGTTCCCGACGATGCCGATGGTCGCGCTGCCCGTGCTCGCTGTGGTCGCGCCGTACCGGAATTCCACGATGTTGGAACCTTCATACAGCCATACCTGGAAATGTGCCTCGGTGATGAACGCGATGTACAGGTCATAGTCGATCACCCGGATCCGGTTGGGCGCACTTCCCACGAGTACCGTCCTGATCGCCTGCGGGCCGGCCGAATGGTCGTCCCAAAGCGGATGGAGTTGGTTGGTCAGGAAGGCGGATCCGTTGCCGAACTCAGTGCCTACGGCAGCCCCGAAACGGAGGCTACTGTTGGAATTGCATGAAAATGTGGTGAAATCGGTGTTCGCATAGCGGAACGTGAAGCCGATGTTGGTCAGTGGCGTCTGCTCATCGTCATCATCCTCCACCACGCCTGTCAATGTGGTCGCACCGGACATGGGATCGAGGGTGCCACCGGTGAGCGAGGTAAAGCTGTATGCGTTCGCAGCACCGCTGCCTATCGCCTGCACCTCCAATTGACTGCTTCCGTTCGCGCAGATGATCGACGGGGTCGCGGTAGCGATCGGCGTCAAGGGGTTCGGTTGTGCAGGGATCACGAAGGTCCCCAGGTTCTTGTTACAGCTGACCTCGCTGGGATGCAAAAAGATCAGCTGGACACTTTGTCCAGGAGTGAAAGGCCCGAGATCGATGAACTCACCACCGAATAGGGTCGCAGGCCACATTTGTGGTGTGCCTCCGTTCACCGTGTACTGCAGGGTTGTGCTGCCTTCGTTGCCTGGGTCGAGCACCTCGACATTTATCATGGAGCAGTCACTGTTCACTTGCACAACACCCTGTGCCGAGGTACAAGTGATATTCGAGCAGCGCACTTCGAATTCCCAACTGATCTGCTGCCCGCTCTGGCAGCTATTGCTTCCGTTGCTGTTCAGCTCGACGAACATGGTGTCACTGATCGATGGGATCGTAAGACCTGCGAGGGACATGTCGCTGTAGCCGTTGCCGGTAAGGACACTTCCCGTGTTATCAGCGCCATCGTAGAATGTGATCACATCGCCAGGCCCGATCGAGCCGGACACGAACTCCAAGGTCATGGTCTCGCCAGGGGTAGTGTTCGCGAACGTGAACGTCCGTGTATCGTTGTTCCCATAGCAGTAGTTCACTGTAAGGGTATTGCCGCATTCGACCTCCAAGGGACAACCCGACTGTACGTTACTGGGTACCGTACCACAAGTTCCCGGTCCATTGTCCGCCGTAAAGACGACTTGATCGCCAACCGTGAATGGGCCGACGTTGGTGGTTCCCACCCCAAGTCCGGTAATGGAAGTGGTCGGGCCGTTGTTCACCGAATAATACAGTGTTGCGGTAGGTCCTGTTCCAACGCTCGTGATGTTGGCCGCGATACTGAATTGTTGGTTGGCGCAATCGTCCGTCGGAGTGTAGATCACAACGGGTGGCGCGCACAGGTTTACGCGCACGAACCGGACGTTGCCCACGTTGCCGGCGGCATCATCGCATACGCGCAATGTCCACGTGCCGTTCGGGTCGCTTCCATCGTTGAACAACGACAGTGATTGCTCGGGGGCGAAGATCCCCGTGGTGTTGCTGGCGTTCGCATTGGTCAACGCCGCCCCACCGTTCTGGAGTGTGAACAGACCGGTCGGGCAACTGCCCGGTACACCAAGATTATTCCCGGTGCCGAACCGATCGTTCACCAGATTCACGATCACCCCACTCGGGCTGATGAGTTGGATATCGAGATCCTGTGCGGCCTGGTGCTGAATGACCAGATCGACGCTCTGGACGGTGACCGTGGTACCCAATTGCGTGCCCCCACTGCTCAGACAGAACGGCACGTTGGTGCAAGTGGCGTCGGTAATGGGAAAAACACCATTGGCATGACATACCGCGTCGGCGTCGATATAGTTGAACGACCCCAGGTTCGTGTTACACACGGCATCACCGTCATGCACCACCGTGAGGGTTTGGGCGGTGCCGACCGGGAAGGTGAGCGTTCGGGAAGTGGGTACACCGGTGATGCCCGTGCAGGTACCGCAGGTGGGACCGGGCGAAGCAGTGATACTAACGCTCGGGGCATCACCAAGTGTATTGATGGGGATCGTGACGCTGAAAGTACCTGCATCACAGTTGGCGGTTTGGGTCACGGCGCCGATCGATGGTGCGGTGCAGTTGGGCAGGGTATAGTTGAGCGAAATATTGTCGACGGCGAACAAAGCGACGGGAGCGACACCATCATAGTGATAGGTGAACACCAAACGGACCGTCGTTCCTGCCAATGCTGTGAGGTTCACCTGAGGCATGGCCGTGAAGGTGTTGTATATCGTGGACGTGTTCTCGAACCGCAACGTATACGCCCCACCCGGGTCCGTGCCTGACAACGGTGTATTGGCCGTTGTGGTGGTGTACACGCGGATGAAATCGAAGGTGCCGTCGATCGTTGGCATCAACAGGCGGAAATTCAAAAAGACGTTGGTCGCACCACCAGGGATCACGACATCCCTGTAGAAGTGCCCTACCAGGGTCCCGTTATTGGGGATACCGTTAAAGGTCGTAGCGTTACCAACGTACGCGGCTTTGGTTCCAGGTGCCACACTACCAGCCGCAGTACCAACCTGCCACTGACGGGCCACGCCTGGCAGTGCGGTCGACCATCCATTCCCCGCGAAAGTGACGGTGGCGCTCTCAAAATCGCCTCCCGAAGGAATTCCAATTTGCGCACGGAGCGTCCCGAAGGACGCGAACGCCAGCACGATGAGCACCAGTTGGACAAACCGGCGCGTGTTGTATGGCATCGGCTGGCTTAGGGAGGAAAGAGTATTCATAGGTCTTGATAAAAAGGTGAAAGCGGAACGAGCCACAAAAAGTAAGGAAGCGCAACCGATAATCGTGCATCGGTGCAATGGCAATTATCAACGAAAGCGAAGAATCAGATGATACAGGCCGACAGCGCAAGCGACCTGAGGCTGTGGTATGCCTTGTGGACGAGAGATGGCGGCCGGGGTGGCCTGTTCCTGGGCACCGTGTTGTTCGCGGACCCGGAAGCCGCCCCCCTCGAAGTGCGGTTCCAACTACCGTTCGTGTGGAAGCGAAAAGGAGAGGCGTTACTTTCCCTCGCGCAAAGTCAGATCCATGAAGTTCCCTATCACCCTTGTTCTACTTTGGCTTGCTCCGGGCCTGCAAGCCCAGATCAGCAACATCGCATGCACCAGTGCTGCCGCCGAGCAGGCGATGAAAGGCCAGCACGACCCGGCCGACTACGCCGCCAGTGAGGTGATCAGCGATCACCAGACCATCCTCTGTGAGCTGCGCACACGTCTGTCACCGGATTCACTGAAGGCGCACCTGCAGAAGCTCATCACCTTCCAGACGCGGCATACCTATTCCGACACCGTGAGCGCGGCAACTGGGATCGGTGCGGCACGGCGCTGGGCGTTCGGGAAATTCGCCGAGTTCAGCGCAGCGAACGAGGACCGCTTGATCCCCGCCTATCTCCAGTTCGACTACCAGACCGATCCCGATGGTTGTGGCGATGGTGCGGGCTGGCGCGATGTGATGGCGGTGCTGCCGGGCTCGAGCACGACGAACCACCGCATCGTGATCATCGAAGCGCACCTGGACAGCCGCTGCGCTGACAATTGCGACCCGGCCTGCTTCGCACCCGGTGCCGAGGACAATGGCAGCGGTGTCGCCCTTGTGCTTGAACTCGCGCGTGTGATGAGCCGCTACACCTTCGACCATACGCTCGTGTTCCTGCTCACCATCGGCGAAGAGCACGGCCTCCTCGGCGCGGAGGCGATGGCGACGTACTGCACCGACCAAGGCATCGCGATCAAGGCGGTGCAGAACAACGATGTCATCGGGGGCATCCTCTGCGGTCGCACCTCCTCACCGCCCAGTTGTCCCGGCCTGGGGGATGTGGACAGTCTGCAGGTGCGCTTGTTCTCGCACCCGTCCACCTCCCAGCCGCATCGCGGATATGCGCGCACGATCAAGATGTACTACGAGGAGAAACTGCGCGACCATGTGCCGGTGCCCATGACCATCAGTGTGATGAACCAGGAGGATCGCACGAACCGTGGGGGTGACCATATCCCGTTCCGGCTCGCGGGTTTCCGGAACGTGCGGTTCACGGCGGCCAACGAACATGGCGATGGCGATCCCTCGCAGGCAGGGTATGATGACCGGCAGCATACGAGCGATGATGTGCTCGGGGTGGATACCGATGGTGATCTGGAGGTGGACAGTTTCTTCGTGGACTTCAACTACCTGCAGCGCAACGCGGTGATCAATGGCATGGCAGCGACGCTTGTGGCCTTGGGACCTGAAACGCCTGACTTCATCGTGCACGATGAACCCACCGGCCTGCGCGTATCGATCACCTCGAACCAGCAGTTGCCCTGGTTCCGCATCGGTGTGCGCGGCCTTAACTCACCCACATACTTCGATGCCGTGTACCGCACCAGCGATACCAGTTTTGTTGTGCCGGGCCTGCTCGCGAGTCATATCTACCAGATCAGCGTGGCGGGCATCGATGCCGACGGGATCATGAGCCCGTTCAGCCGGGAGTTCGTCCTGAACAATGATGCGGATACTCCCCCCGGTATAGTTGACGATATGCCTTTCGGGATCGCCTGCGAGCCGATCGGCATGGCCGAGAACGCTGCGTCGTCCATATCCATCGAGTTGCTTTCATGCCAGCCCAACCCGTTCACGGACCACACAGTGATCCAGGTCGTCAGCGATCGCGCGGTGTCCGATCGGAACGCGTTCATCGCAGTGTGCGATGTGCATGGCCGTGAGGTCGCTCGATTACCGGTCGCATTGAACAAAGGCACGAACACGGTGACCTACGAGCACCACGGGCGGGTCGGTATCTATCCTTACCGGTTGGTCGTGGATGGCCGGATCATCGCGACGCGTAGCATGGTCGTGTTACCCTGAACACTGTTCAGTGACCAGTGCCGTTCGATCCGCTCAACGCGAAGCCTGCCCACGCGCTTTGCCCGCATAGAAGCCGCCATTGGCGGCGATGCGCGTGAACGCTTCTGCCGCCGCTTGTTTCTCGCCAAGCTGCTCCAGGGCGAGCGCGTGGTACCACTGCGCTTCCTCATCGAACACATCGACCGGATGTGTGGCGGCGCGGTGCAGGAAGGTGCGCGCATGGGTGTAAAGGCCGAGGTTGTAACAGCACAAGCCCGCATAGAACAGGGCGTTCACATCATCGGGGTATTGGACCAACAGAAAGCGCAGGTCGTCCAGGCAGGCCTTGTGGTCGTTGTGCGCGAAGCGGTCCAGCGCCTCGTCCATGAACGCGGTGTAGGGCACGTTGATCACCTCGCCACGAGCGGAATCCTGTGCGCTGCGATCGGCATAACGGGCCGCTGTGCTCTGTTCCGTGAGCCGCATGCGTGGGTCGTTCCCGTACAATTCACGCGGATCGACCAGCTTCAGATCGTGCAGGAAGAGGAGCTGGCGGGAAGTGCGTGGTGCGTGGTTCGCGCGCACGTTCGTCGGTGTCGACAAGGTGGCTGAGCTATCCAGCAGGTTCTTCGCACCATCCATGCGGCTTTTCATCCGGGCAACGCCCTGTTCGCGGTCCACCGCCTGTTCCGTAGCCATCGCTTTCGCATTGCGATCATCAGAGGCGTGCCCGATGTGCAATGACTCCGGCAGCTCATGCGCTGCGGCGATCTCCGCTGCGGCGAGGGGCGCCTCCACAGTGGCAGTGGAAGGCGAAGTCGGGGGCGTGTTCACTTCGAGCGTATCGCGCGTTGTGTCGTTGTTCTTCTCCGGCAGGAAGTACCACACGGTGACCGCCACGAACACACCAGCCAGCATGCTCGCGAGGATACGGGTGAACCCGACGCGTGGCGTTGGCACGCGCGGCCGCAGACGCTCCAGGTCCTTCAACGCGGCGGTGGCGGAGGTTTGCTGGAACCCCTCGACGGCATCGCGCAACAAGGGGTCGTTCTCCAAATGCGCTTCCACCTTGCGCTGTTCAGCAGGCGCGAGGCGGCCTTCGGCGTAGGCCACGAGTTGCTCGCGCGATAGCGGACCGCGCGGATCAAAGGGTCCGGTGCTAGGCGTTCTGGTCGGCATGCGTTTGTTCCCCGGTCTGTCCGGAGCGTTGTAGGATGAGGCGCAGGTTCCTGCGTCCGTTCTGGAGATGACTGCGCACCTGGTCCAATGGCTGGCCGGTATGTTCTGCTACCTGCTGGTAGCTCTGGCGTTCGAGGTAGAACAGGCGGATGCAGATGCGCTGGCCTTCGTTGAGTTGCTCCACCGCGCGTTCGAGTTCCTGCAATGTGCTTTCGTGGGACCGTGCTTCCGCGGCGTCGTCCTGCTCCACATCGTGCAGCAGGTCGTCCGGCACGTGCTGGCCGTTCTTCGCGCTGCGCAAGGCCATCAGACATCGGTTGCGCATCACCGTATGCAGCCATGGGCGGAACCGCTCCACCTCGTGCTTGCGCAACAGATCCGGTAGCGTGGCGAAAAGTTCCACCACCATGTCCTTGCTGCGCTCGGTGTCCTTCAGGTATTTCATGCACACGCCAAAAAGCAAGTGGGCGTACCTGTCCCACAGGTCGCCCAGCGAAGCCTGGTGACCACCGCGCAGGGCGCCCACCAGTTCCTCGTCACTCGCTTCTTTCAGGACCTTGCGGCGCAGGAACATCACATCACTCCGGTTGGTCGGTTGCTTCGTGTTCCTGCCGCAGGCGCAAGGCTCGTGCCTGTTCGTACATCTCGCTGTAAGTCTTGGTCTCGATCACCACCACGCCGCCGGTGACATCGCCATAGCGCGCGGGCAGCCCACCGGTGTAGACCGAGACACTACTGATCGCGCTCGGTGGCACGCGCGGTACGACACCGCTCATCTTCACGCCGTCCAGGTAGGAGGCCATGTTCTCGGTGCGCGAGCCGCGGAAGTACAGACCGTCACCATTGGCCGTCGGAGTTACCCCGGCGAAGCTCTTGCCGATGAACTGCACAGGGTTCTTGATGTTGGGATCGTGCTTGAACTCGGAGGCGAGCAGGGTCTGGCGGCTGGGATCTTCCGGCTCGATCAGCCTGCGTTTGTAACCGATGACCTCGTGCCCTCTCAGTTCCGTGGCGTCCTTCATGCGCAGGTCAGCGAGGTAGTTCGCACGATCGGTGACCTCCACGCCGGGGATCTCAATGGACTGAAAGCCCAGGAATGAGACCTGCACGGTATAGACGCCGGGAGGCAAAGGCTTCAGCACGAAGCGGCCGTCCTCATCGGCAGCGGTGCCTTGAATGCGGTCTGCTGCGGATGTGGTGATACTCGCACCAACAAGGGGTGCACCTTGTGCATCGAGCACGCGGCCCCGGATCTCGCCAAGGCTTTGGGCGCTGGCCGTTCCCATGCTGAACATCAGGACGGCGGGGAGGAAGGAGAGGCATCTCATGATCGTGGTGTTTGATCGTAGGATGCGATCACTGCCCGGATCACATAACGGAACGAGGGGAGATCCCTGTTAAAGTTCTTCGGCGACGACCTCGCGCACACCGGGAACCTCGTGTTTCAAGAGGTTCTCGATGCCTTGCTTCAATGTGACCAAGCTGCTGGGGCAACCGCTGCACGAACCGCGCAGGGTCACGGTCACCACACCCTCGTCGAACGAACGGAAGGCGATGTGGCCACCGTCCGCTTCCACCGCAGGACGGATATACTCCTCAAGGACGCGCACGATCTTCTCCTCATCGGGGCCTTTCGCTTCGGCATGCGTGCTGGCGCGCTCGTTCGCGTCGGCCATGGCTTGTGCCGGAGCATCCTCGTATACCACGCGACCGTCGGTGTTCAAGTATTCCTGGATGTACTCGCGCAGTTCCAGTTGCACCAGGTCCCAGGTCACGCTGGTGTTCTTGGTCACGGTAACGAAGTTGCTCGCTACGAACACACCGGTAACGAACGGCAGGTTGAAGACCTTTTCAGCGAGCGGCGAGACACCTTCCGTCTCCTCCGGGGCGCGGAACTCGAGCAGGCGCCCATCATGTACCAGCAGGCGGCTGCTCACGAAACGCATGGTGGCCGGGTTCGGGGTCATCTCGGCGTATACCGAAACAGGAGGGCGTTTGGCGGTCTCGATCATGGTGGTCCAAAGGTACGGCGGCCCGTGGCGTAGCCTTCAAGGGGTGCGTGGACTCTCCCCGGTCCGGTCCGGCGTCGGCCATCTACCTTTGCATCCGTTATGCGTCGCGTCCTCCTGCGTCATCGCTGGGTCACCTTGTTGGTGGTGGGGCTTATGCTTTTCGCCACGAGCGGCACCACGCTTTCGCGTATGACCTGTCTGGCTGGTGGTCACAGCGTACTGAGCTTCGGCCAGGCGGGTGATTGTTGCCCGGACGCTGATAGCGGCGGCAACGCGACGCTGAAAGCGACCTGCTGTGAACTGTCCCAGGCGAAACCCGGCACCGTCACGTTCGTTCCGCACGATGTGGTCGGCTTGACCTTGGTACTGATGGTGGTCGATGCGGCACCGGTGATGATCGCTGTGGAGCGGTCCTCTGTTACGCACATGTGGTTGGCCAGCAGGCCACCGCCTTTGAACGGGGCCGAGCGCCTGGCGAGCATCGGAAGCTTGCTTCTATAAGATCCGCTCTTTTCCGCCCAGGGGCGAAGGGGAGCATTGTGCTTCCGCGTGTCATCCTTGCACGTTGGTGAAAAGACCATTTGATGTTCTTCAGGACCATTTCGATCGTTCTACTTCTACTTCTCGCGTCGTCCGCATGGGCGCAAGGCCCGGTGACAGGGCATGTGCGCGCCACCACGGCCAGCGGCACCGAGCCCCTGCCCGGAGCGAGCGTGCTTTGGGTAGGCACTTCGATCGGCACATCCACCGATGAGGAAGGCCGCTTCAGTGTGGGCGCACCTCCGCAGTGGCCTGCGCGCCTTGTGGTGTTCTCATTCGGCTTTGCGAACGACACCTTGCATCTTGTGTCACAACCCACCGCGCCGCTGAGCATCACCCTGCGCGCCGCAGCGATCGAACTACCCGGTACGGATGTGATCGAGCGCCAAAGCGGGACCTTATTGAGCACGCGCACCTTGCAGGCCACCGAAAGCCTGGGGCGCAAGGAACTGAAACGCGCCGCCTGCTGCGATCTCAGCGAGAGCTTCGAGACCAACGCCACGATCGATGTGAATTTCGCGGACGCGATCTCCGGTGCGAAGACGATCCGCATGCTCGGGCTCGATGGCAAGTACGCGCAGATCAGCATGGAGAACATCCCGTTCGTTCGCGGCCTTTCGTCCACCTCGGGCCTCTCCCTCATCCCCGGTACATGGATCAAGGACATCAACCTGAGCAAGGGGATCGGCACCGCGGTGAACGGCCCGAACGCGATGACAGGCCAGATCGACCTGTGCCTGTTGAACCCCGGCGATGAAGGACCGCTGTTCGTGAACCTCTACGGCAACACACAAGGGCGCACCGAGGCGAATATCCATACCGCTCAACGTACGGGGGCACATAGCAACAACCTGCTCATGGTCCACGGCAACTGGTTCAATACGGACATGGACCAGAACAACGATGGGTTCATGGACCAGCCGCAGAGCCAACGTGTGAACGTGATGGACCGCTGGCTTTACCAGGGCGAACGCAAAAGCGGGCAGGTGGCCCTGCGTTATGTGACCGAGTCGCGCAAAGGGGGTGAGTCCTCGCATATGAACATGTCCGGTGAGGAGCACCATCACCACGATCCGTACACCATCGATGTGCAGAACGAGATGGTGGATCTGTTCGCCAAGCATGGTTTCATTTTCAAGAACGATCCCACGAAGAGCCTGGGCTTCATCGTTTCCGCGCGCGACCACGCGGTCGATTCCCGCTATGGCTTGCGCACCTACACCGGCCAGCAGCAGAGTTTCTATGCGAACGTGATCTACCAGCAGCTGCTCGGCAAAGGCACGGACCAGATCAAGACGGGATTGAGTTTCCAGTACGATGATTACCGCGAGGCGTTCCGCGATAGCGCCTTCGCCCGCACCGAACGCATGCCCGGTGTTTTCGCCGAATACACTTACCATCGCAAGGACGTCGCCGTTGTCGCCGGCCTGCGGGCCGATGCGAACGACCTGTACGGAACGGCGGTGAGCCCCCGGCTGCATGCCAAGTTCGACCTGGGTCCGCTCACCACCGCGCGCGTTTCGGCCGGTTACGCGTTCCGCACCGCGAACCCCCTGGTGGAAAGCGGTGCGGTGATGGCCAGTTCACGCACAGTGGTGGTGGAAGGCACACTCGGCATGGAACGCAGCTGGAACATCGGCGCCTCCTTCCTGCACAAGTTCAAATGGCTTGATCATAAGTGGGCCTTCGGTGTGGATGCATACCGCACGATCTTCGAGACGCAAGTGGTCACCGACCTGGACCGAAGCCCGCAGACCGTTGCGTTCTACATGCTTGAGGGCCCCTCGTACGCCAACAGCTTGCTCACCGATCTGCAAGTGGATCTTTCGCGCACACTGCAACTCAAAGGCAGTTATCGCTTCTATGATGTGCGCACCACCTACGATGGCCGCCTGCTCGAACGGCCCTTTACGCCCTCGCACCGGGGCCTAATCGACCTGGCCTATGCCGACATCAAGGCGCACTGGCGTTTCGACATCACCCTGAACCTCTTCGGCCAGGGCCGTATACCCAGCACCGCCACCAATCCGGAAGCTTACCGCATGATGGAGCGCTCGCCCGGTTACGGCACGCTCCACGCCCAACTGACGCGCATCCTCGGTGCGTGGGAGGTATACATCGGCGCGGAGAACATCACCAGCACGATCCAGGAATACCAGATCATCCAGCCGGAGGATCCCTATGGCCCGTATTTTGACGCCTCGATGATCTGGGGACCCACCAACAAAGCGATGGTCTACGGAGGACTGCGTTTCAACATCGAACGAAAAGGAGAACCCACACCACTATGAGAACCCCGATCACACTAGCCACTTTCATGCTGGCGCTTTGCACGCTAGCACAAGCGACCGATCCCGCGACGGCTGACAAGGGAAAGAAGACCGAAACGCTCGCCATCCAGAGCAGCACCGTGTGCGACATGTGCGTGCAGACCATCGAGAGCAACCTGATCTATGAGAAGGGCGTGAAGAAGGTGACGGTGGACCTCGCCACGAGCACCGTGAACGTGGAGTACGATGCCCGAAAGACCACGCCCGATGCATTGCGCACCGCGTTGACCATGTTGGGCTATGCCGCCGATGGTGTGCCCGGCGATGCGAAGGCCTTCGCGAAGCTGCCGGCCTGTTGCCAGAAGGAAGGCTGCGGCAAACTTCCCGCGAAGCAGTAAGCCATGGCATTGATCCGTTCGGTACGCGGCTTCACCCCAAGGTTCGGTGCCGACTGTTTCCTCGCGGAGACCGCCGTGGTGATCGGCGACACCGTGATGGGTGATGGATGCAGCGTATGGTACAACGCGGTGGTGCGCGGCGATGTGAACAGCATCCGCATCGGTCACCGCACCAATATCCAGGACGGCGCGGTGCTGCACTGCACCTACGAGCGCGCAGCGCTTACCATCGGTAACGACGTGAGCATCGGCCACAACGCCATCGTTCACGGCTGCACCATCCACGACAAGGTGCTCATCGGCATGGGCGCCATTGTGATGGACCATGCGGTGATCGGCGAAGGCAGCGTGATCGCTGCGGGCGCCGTGGTGTTGCAGAACACCGTGGTGGAACCCGGCAGCCTGGTGGCCGGTGTGCCCGGCAAACGCATACGCGCCGTAGGCGAAGACCTTTCGCGCAACGAGATCGAACGCATCGCGCGCAACTACCGCATGTACGCGGGGTGGTTCACGGAAGTGTGAACGAAGTTCCCTCACGGCGGCAACCACGACCATGGGCATCCCGTTCAACATCCCTACTTTCACTCTCACAATGCGCCGCGCCCTCTTCCTCATCGCCCTTGCGCTCTACGGCTTCAGTGCCATGGACATGCACGAGTGGGTGCGGGTGCCACACGTGCTCGTTCATCTGCTGGAGCACCACAGTGATCTGGGGCATCATGACGCAGAGGGTACCGGGCACCACCACGACAAACCCGGTGACCACGATCCCTTCGGCGGTGGTTGCCACGAAGTGTTCTGCGCATGCAACGGTGCGGTCGTCATCAACTCCGACGCGCTTCGCCATGTGTTCTCCGTACTCCCGCTCATGACCACTCTTGGCATGGCGGAACTGCCCATCGCCTCCGGTGCGTTCACCGGCGGGGTGTGGAACCCCCCCAAAGCATAACGCGGTCCGCCTTTGGGCGGATCGAGCAGGCTGGTCCGCAATGCGCGTGACCGTCCCGTCCGCCGTTCGGCGGTGTCCTTCGTCCTCCATTTCCCATTGAAGTCGTTCCGCATGATCGATCGCATCATTTCCTTCAGCGTTCACAACAAGCTCATCACGGGCTTGCTGCTCCTGGCCCTCATTGGCTGGGGTGCCTACTCCGTTACGCAGCTGCCCATCGACGCGCTGCCCGACGTGACGAACAACCAGGTGCTGGTGAACACCATCGCGCCCAACCTCGCTACGCAGGAGGTGGAGCAGTTCATCACGTTCCCGCTGGAACAGGCCTTCAAGAACCTGCCCGACGTGGTGGAACTGCGAAGCATCTCGCGCAACGGCCTCAGCGTGATCACCGTGGTCTTCACTGATGATGTGCCGCCCGATATCGCGCGACAACGGATGTCCGAGCGCATCACGCAGGCACAACGTTCCATACCGGCAGGCTACGGCACACCGGAGCTCGCACCACCCACCACGGGCACTGGCGAGATCTATCAATACACGCTGGCGGTGGACAGTGCGCACAAGGGAGAGTACGACCTGATGGAGTTGCGAACGCTGCAGGATTGGATCGTGCGCAAGCAGTTGCTCGGCATACCCGGCGTGATCGACGTGAGCAGCTTCGGGGGGCTGCTCAAACAGTACGAGGTGAGCGTTGATGCACGGCGGCTCGCGGGTGCGGGCCTCACGCTCCTCGATGTGTTCACCGCATTGGAGAACAACAATGGGAACACCGGCGGCAGCTACATCGAGAAGGGTCCGAACATCTACTTCATCCGGGGCGAAGGCATCGTGACCTCACTGAAGGACATGGAGAACATCGTGGTGAGCGCGCGCGGGGGAAGTCCTGTTCGTGTTCGTGATGTGGCCGAGGTGCGCTTCGGACATGCGGTGCGCTACGGTGCCATGACGCGTAACGGGCAAGGCGAAGCCGTGGGCGGGGTGGTGCTTATGCTGAAAGGAGCGAACGCGCTGGCCACGGTTACCGCCGTGAAAGAGCGCATGGCCGATGTGCAGCGCAGCCTCCCCGAGGGCGTGCAAGTGGATGCGTTCGTGGACCGGACCAAATTGGTGGGCAAAACCATCGGCACGGTGGAGCACAACCTCCTGCTCGGAGCGCTGATCGTGCTCGCCGTATTGATCGTGATGCTCGGCAACTGGCGCGCGGGCCTCATCGTGGCCAGCGTGATCCCGCTCGCGCTGCTCTTCGCCATCGCGTGCATGGTGCTTGCCGGGCAAAGCGCGAACCTGATGAGCATGGGCGCGCTGGACTTCGGCCTCATCGTGGACGGCGCGGTGATCGTGGTGGAAGGTCTGATGTTCGCCTTGCACCAGCGCTTCTCCGGGAGAGAGCTATCGCGTGCGCGGATGGATGATGAGACCATCAGCGGCGCAGGTGGCATCATGAAGAGCGCGGTCTTCGGCCAGGTGATCATCCTCATCGTGTACGTGCCCATTTTCGCGCTCACCGGCATCGAGGGCAAGATGTTCCGCCCTATGGCCCTCACGGTGAGCTTCGCGATCATCGGTGCGTTGCTGCTAAGCCTCACTTATGTGCCTTGGGCGGTGTCGATCTTCCTGTCACGCTACGTGCCCTCCAAGGAGAGTTGGAGCGAGCGCATGATCCACCGCTTGCAGAAGTGGTACGCGCCGAAGTTGAACGCCTTGCTGCGGCACAGGGCGGTGGTGGTCGCTAGTGCTGCGGTGCTGCTGATCGTCTCGGTGGTCATCTTCGGTCGGCTCGGTGGCGAGTTCATTCCTGAACTGGACGAGGGCGATTTCGCCACCAACGTCATCATCCGCCAAGGCAGCAACCTCACCGAGAGCATCCACGTGGGCGATGAACTTGCGCGCATCCTGCTGAGGGAATTCCCCGAAGTGAAGGAAGTGGTGGGCAAGATCGGATCGAGCGAGATCCCTACCGACCCGATGCCCATCGAGAGCCAGGACCTGCTGATCGTGATGAAGGACAAGAAGGAATGGGAAACCACGAAGGACCGCGAAGTGATGGCCGAACTGATGAACGAGAAGATGAACGTGATACCGGGCATCAGCCTCAGTTTCGAACAGCCGATCCAGATGCGCTTCAACGAACTTATAGCGGGCGTGAAGAGCGACATCGCCGTGAAGATCTATGGCGATGACCTGGACAGGCTTTTCTCAAGTGGCAATGAAGTGGCGGCGTTGATCGGTGCGGTCGAAGGCGCTATGGACATCCGGGTGGAACAAGTCGTGGGCATGCCACAGTTGGTGGTGGACTATGACCGCGAGCGCATCGCACAATACGGCCTCAACATCGCCGACCTGAACCGCGTGCTGAACACCGCGCTTGCCGGTGGGAAAGCCGGCATGGTGTACGAAGGCGAACGCCGCTTCGACCTGGTGGTGCGCATGGCCGACATGCGCGATGCCGATGCGGAGAAAGTGAAGAACATCCTGGTGCCATTGCCGAACGGCTCACAGATGCCGCTGGGCCAACTGGCGGAGATCGCCTTCCGCAGTGCGCCCGCACAGGTGAGCCGCGAAGGTGGGGCGCGAAGGATCGTGATCGAGGCCAACGTGCGCGGCCGCGACATCCAGGGCGTGGCCGGGGATATCAAAGCGGCGATAGAGAGCAGGCTGAAGTTGCCCACGGGTTACTACGTCGAGTACGGCGGCACCTTCAAGAACCTGCAGGAGGCCACTGCACGCCTCTCGCTTACCGTGCCGATCGCCCTTGCCTTGATCTTCGTGCTGCTCTTTTTCACCTTCGGCAGCATCAAGGAGGCGTTGATCATCTTCAGCGCCGTACCCATGGCGGCCGTGGGTGGTGTTTTCGCGCTCGCGTTGCGGGATCTCAACTTCAGCATCAGTGCCGGTGTGGGCTTCATCGCCCTCTTCGGCGTGGCGGTGCTCAATGGCATCGTGCTCATCAGCTACTTCAACCAACTGCAGAAGGAGGGGAACGACCACGTGACCGATCGCGTGGTGAAGGGCACGCTGGCGCGGTTACGTCCGGTGCTCGCCACGGCGGCTGTCGCCTCGCTCGGTTTCCTGCCCATGGCGCTCAGCAACAGCGAAGGCAGCGAAGTGCAACGCCCGCTCGCCACCGTGGTGATCGGCGGGTTGATCAGCAGCACGCTGCTCACGCTGGTCGTGCTGCCCGTGCTCTACCACCTGGTCTTCACGCGCAAGCGCAGGAAGGGTGGTCCGGGTTCGCCCATAGTGGATGCTGCGATCGTGCTTTTCCTGTTGATGGGGACCACCGCACAGGCACAGGGTCCGGTGCTTTCACTGGACAGTGCCTTGAGCCGCGCGGTGCGCACGCATCCCGCCATGACCGCCGCCGAACTGAAGGTGCAGGAACAGGAAGCCTTGCGCCACACGGCCTTCCAGTTGGATCCGATCGCCGCGCAATTACAAGGCGGGCAGATCAACAGCAGCGTGAACGACATCAATTTCCAGGCGACCACGGGCATTCCCTTCCCAACGGTCATCGCACGACGCGCGAGTTTCTTGAAAGAGAGCATGCGGTTGGCGGAAAGCGAGCAGCTGACCACACGCGCCTTGGTGAAGGAAAGCGCCGGGGGGGCCTATTTGCAATGGGCCATGGGCGCCGAACGGGTGAAGCTCCTGCAACGACTGGACAGTTCATACACCGCGCTCGCGGCTTTTGCCGCACGCAAGTTCGAACTGGGCGGAACGGGCCGGCTGGAGAAGGTCTCGGCGCAGAGCAGCGCGGATGGTGTGCGCGTGCAGCGCAGGCAGGCCGAAAGCAACATTCCCGTCTATGGTGCCGAGTTGGAACGTTGGACCGGTGTGTTGGAAGGCGCGATGCCGGATCCAGGAGCGCTGACGTCCACCGCGCGTGCACAGGATCCCAACGGAGGCAGCGATCCTCTTCTGGCGCAGCAACAGCAGCAGGCGTTGCTCGCCGAAGAAGAATGGAAACTGGAACGCAGCCAATGGGCGCCCACGTTGCAAGGCGGCGGCTTCTACCAGACGCTCGATGATGAGCCAGGCTTCACCGGCTATTTGATCGGCGCGACGATCCCCCTGCCAGGCACCGGCCAGGGCGCACGCACAAAGGCCGCGCGCTTGCGGAGCGAGATCGCTCAACAACACCTGGAGGACCTGCGCCGTGCGCGCACCAGCGAACTCGTTCGCTCGAAAGCGCAGCTCGCCCAATTGCGGGAAAGCCTTGCCTACTACGAAAGCACCGGTGCCTCGCTCGCCAGCACATTGCGCAGTGATGCCGAACGTGCCTATCGCGCGGGCGACATCGGCTACATCGAATTCACCCAGGGTATTGAACAGGCCTACCGCATCGATACCGAACACCTGCGCGTTCGCTACGAGCTCGCCCTCACAGTCCTTCACCTCCGCGCCCTCATGGGCCTCTAAGAACGAATTCCAATGAACCTCCAGAGCATTCCGACCCGCGCCATCCTGCGCACCCAGCCCTTTCTATTCGCCCTGGCCTTGCTCACCGCTTGCCGTGGCGATGTCACGACAACGCCCGCCGAAGAGGAGCATCACGACGCACATGGCCCCGAAGTGGTGCTTACCGCTGCCCAGGTCAAAGCCATTGGCCTCGCTACCGGCAGCATGGAAAAGCGTGGCCTGAGAACGTCGCTGAAGGCCAACGGCAAACTCGTCCTTCCGCCTGAGAAGGAGGCACAAGCCAGTGTGCTCATCGGTGGCGTCGTGCGCAGCATACCTGTGCAGGAAGGGCAACGCGTGGAGAAGGGTGCCACGCTCGCCACGTTGGAGAACCTTGAATACCTGCAACTGCAACAGGACTACCTGGAAACCGCCGCCAACCTGCATGTCCTCGAAGCCGACCTCACGCGCCAGCAGGACCTGTACATCGACAAGATCAATGCGACGAAGACAGTGGAACGCGCACAAGCTGACCTCTCGAGCGCACAAGCACGCCTAGCGACAATGGCCGCCAAGCTGCGCATGTTCGGTGCCGACCCCGCGCGACTTTCTCCAGAGACCATCAGTTCCAGTTATGCATTGCGCGCCCCCATCTCCGGAAACCTGAAACACATCGCGATCACGCTTGGTCAATATGCGGAACCGAACAAGCCGCTCTTCGAGGTCGTGGACAACACCGGCCTGCACATCGACCTCAACGTGTTCGAGCAGGACATTGCTCGTGTGCGTGTGGGCCAGAAGGTGGTCTTCGGCCATGCGGGCGAACCCGTGGGCCAGCACACCGCCACGGTCTTCGCCATGAACAAGGCCTTCGAGAGCGACCAGCAGGCGGTGCTTGTACACGCCGGGTTGGACGATACGGGCGAGGAGCTGCTGCCCGGCATGTTCATCGAAGCGTTGATCATGACCGACAGCACGGAGGCTTGGAGCCTGCCCAGTGAGGCCGTGGTGAGCAATGGGGATGAGCACTATGTGTACGTGGAGGCAGGAGCCGGTCACTTCAAGCAGGCCGCTGTGCGCATCGGTGCCAGCGAACTGGGCTACACGGAGATCGTACCGATCGACGCGATCGCGCCCGATGCGCGCATCGTGATCAAAGGCGCATACTACCTGTTGAGCGAGTTGACCAAAGGGGAAGGCGAGCACCACGACTGAACAAGCCCGGCTTGCACGACAGAGCGCGTGGGTTCAAGATCGAATGTATCGCCGGTAACTACTGGATGTACGCGGCGTGTTTCACGGAAGCGTGAGCGTGCTCCCGCTCCAGGGTGCATGCACCAGATCCTGATCGGGCAGGTGCAGCAACTCGAGCATGTGCCGGAAACAGACGAGATCACCGCTCGACATGCTTTGCAATGTTCCCATGGATCCTTGCGTGGCGTGGAGGGCGCGTTCGGTCAATAAGCGGTCCACTTGGCGCGCCACGGCCGGTGCCGGATCGATGATGCCCACCTGCGGGCCGCAGATGCGTTCGATAAGCGGACGCACCAGCGGATAGTGCGTGCAGGCCAGCACAAGTTCATCCATGCCCTTCGCGAGCATCGGCTCCAGCCAGGCCCGCAGCATGCGTTCGGTGCCTGCGGTGTCGAGATCGCCCGCCTCGATGGCTTGCACCAGGCCGGGGCAGGGTTGTTCCAACACGGTCACGTCCTGCGCGAAGCGCTCCATCACGCTGGCGAACAATTCCCCCTGGAAGGTGGCGCTGGTGGCGATGATGCCCACCACGCGTGAGCGCGAGCGTTCGGCGGCGGGTTTCAGGGCGGGCTCCATGCCCACGAAAAGCGTGTGCGGGTAAGCCTCGCGCAACACGCGCAATGCGGCGGCGCTCGCGGTGTTGCATGCGATCACGATGAGCTTGCAGCCCTTGGCCAGCAGCGCGCGCGTAATGGTGGTACTGAACGAGCGTACCTCGCGCAGTGATCGATCGCCATAGGGGATGTGCGCGTTGTCGCCGAAATAGAGCAGGCGCTCGTGGGGGAGCGCCTGCCGAATGGCTGCGGTAACGGTGAGGCCGCCGACGCCGCTATCGAAAATGCCGATGGGTCGATCGTTGACCACGGCCTGTGAGTGGGCTTACTGAACGCCGAGCTTTGCCTTCACCAGGGGCATGATGTCCTCGCCCTTCTCGAAGTACAGCACGAAGCCCGTGCTGGTGTCGAAGATGTAGGTGAAGCCGTTCGCATCGGCCACGTCCTTGATGGCGAGGTTGGTCTTCTCCACCATGGGCTTCAGCAGTTCCTCCTCCTGCTTGGAGAGGTCCTCCTGG
>JBDTNF010000156.1:0-3399 GCA_039933875.1 Flavobacteriales bacterium
CTTGTCGACGATGTCGCAATCCACCGCCGCGCG
This sequence comes from Flavobacteriales bacterium, assembly GCA_039933875.1. GTDB lineage: Bacteria > Bacteroidota > Bacteroidia > Flavobacteriales_F > PHOS-HE28 > PHOS-HE28. Next base: position 34 of record JBDTNF010000156.1, read on the forward strand.
ATGGCCGCTTGCGCGGCAGATCGCCATGTGTTCCATGGCGTCGTATGGTGGTTCGAAGCCGGCACCGTCCGGCAGTTGGCCGAATACCTCGAAGAGAACCGGCGCCGCTGCCAAGGTTCCAGTAAGGCCCGGTCGTCCTTCCCCTGTGGCGTTGCCGGTCCATACGCCGACGGCATAGCGATCGGTGACACCCACGGCCCAGGCATCGCGGTGCCCGAAACTCGTTCCGGTTTTCCAGGCGATCCGTTCCCCACCGGCGAATTGCCGCCACCCCGCCTCCGCCTCCGGGCGGTTGAGTTGTTGCATCGCCTCTAGCGTATGGTAAAGTGCTGCGGCTGAAAGGGGAGGAGGCGCATCGTTCGTTCCCGGTTCTTCACTGCTCCGCTGGATGATCGGGGGATGCACCACGCCACCATCCACAGTTCCTTCACCCCGGTACCGTAACACGGTGCGCGCCATGGAGGCATAGGCCCCGGTCAGTTCCCACAACGTGCTTTCCGCCCCGCCGACCACGAGCGAAAGGCCATAGTCATCCGCGCTACGGTCGATGTGGTCAAGGCCCATGCTTCGCAGCGCATGCAATGTGCGACCGACACCGTGCGCGCGCAGTTCGCGGACGGCCGGTACGTTCAACGAGCGGGCCAGGGCTTGCGAGGCGGGAACGGCCCCGTCGTAACGGTCCTCGAAGTTGCGCGGTGCGAAGCCATCGTAGCTTGTCGGTAGGTCGGCCACCAGTTGGTCAGGCATCAACTCACCGTTCTGCAACATGTCCGCATAGAGGAACGGCTTGAGCAAGCTGCCCGTGCTGCGACGTGCTTGCACGATGTCCACCGCACCCGCGTGCGCTTCACCAGCGGATGGGACATTGCCCACATACGCGAGTACTTCACCGGTGGGTACGTCCAGCACGAGCACCGCTGCGTTATACACTTCGTTGGCGCGCAATGCTGGAGCATAGCGTTCGAGCAAGGCGGTCACGCGTTGCTGCAACGCACCGTTCAGCGTGCTCGTGATCCGTTCACCATCATGACCGGATCGTTGCAAGGTGGCCAACAGATGTGGGGCTCGTTGCGGCAATGAGATCGGTACTTCGGGCAAGGGCTCTTCCCTGGCCAGCGACCACTCCATGCTGTCGAGCGCATGGACGACGAGCAAGCGGTCCAGCAACCGATCCCGTTTGGCGCGCAGCGCGTCGCGGTTGCGGCCAGGGTGCATGCGTGCCGGTGCATTGGGCAACACGGCGAGTGTGGCGCACTCGCCCCAACCGAGGTCCTTCGGCGCACGTCCATACCAACGCCAGGCCGCTGCTTCCAACCCCACCACGTTCCCTCCGAAAGGAGCGTTCGCCGCGTACAGTCCGAGGATCTCATCCTTGCTGTAACGCAACTCGATGCGCAGGGCGAGCAACACCTCGATCAGCTTCTGACCGTAGCTGCGCGTGCGATCGCCACGTGCCATGCGCGCCACTTGCATGGTGATGGTGCTGCCGCCACTCACGGTTCGACCCGCTCTGCGGTTCTGTTGCCAGGCCCGTACCATCGAGGGCAGCCGCACGCCCCAATGGCTGCGGAACCGCCGGTCCTCGAACTCGATCAAGCAGCGTTCGAAGCGCGGTGGGATGGTATCTCCCGCCGGCATACGCCATTGCCCATCATCCGCCACAGCGGCGCCCAGCAGTTCTCCATTGGCGTCAAGCAGTACTGTGCTCCTTGGGGTGGTGAACAAGGGATCCATCGGTCCCCAGCGCGCCCACGCCAATAGCACGGCGAGCGCGGCCAATACCCAACGCAGGCGACGGAGAAGGTTCAGGAAGAAAGCACGCACACGGGCCAGCACGATCAGGACATCAACGGTGGACGAAGATCGGCTGTTGTGTTCAGCATCCTATGGGCACCGGACAGCCCCTTTTCCAGTCCCTGGGCGACCACTCTTTCAATACAAAGCGCGCTACTTTCGCAGAGCATCCCTTCGCAACCGTTCCTCATGATCACCTTTCGCGATCTCTCCTTCGGCCTCGTTCTCCTTACCGCTCCGGTGTTCGCGCAGGAGAGCGTCGGCGGGGTGCCCTTCAGCCAGCGTATGGGCTGGAACGCTTCTGGTGTCCCCACGGTGCAGGCGGCATCCTTCGACGCCGGGGCAACGGCCATCGATGATGCCAACCGGGCCGCAGAAGGCAAGTTGCCGCTCTATGGCCGCTTCGTGACCACGGATGTCGATCCGAACAACGCAGGGCAGTGGATCGAATTGGTGAACGGCGATCGCATCTGGCGTGTGCGGCTGACCTCCCCAGGTGCGCTGGCCACGGAATTGTTCTTCAGCGAATACCATGTGCCCTCCGGTGCTGTGATGCACGTGTATGATGATAGCGGCGCACAACTGATCGGCGGTTATACCACCTACAACGAGCAGGCGGATGGACGCTTCTCCACGGACATGATCTACGGCGACGCGTGCATGGTGGAGTACTACGAGCCAGCGGAGGTACGCGGTGAGGGCTACTTCCATGTCGACCGCATCGTGCACGCGTATCGCATGGTGCATCCTGAGGGCACGGCGCTCACGGGTGCCTGCGAGGTGGATGTGAACTGCACAGAGGGTGCCGATTGGGTGGAACAGCGTGATGCGGTGGTACGCATCCGGGTGGTGCTTACGGCCGGTGCCGGCTATTGCAGCGGCACGCTGGTGAATAATACCGCCCTCGATTGCAAGGGATACGTCCTCTCGGCGTTCCATTGCAGTGAGGAATCCACCGAAGCCAATTTCGGGAGCTACCAGTTCCGCTTCAAGTTCCAACGCACGGTTTGTGGCACCGGATCCTCCACGGGCCAATCCATGACGGGTTGTGTGCGGCGCGCGGACAGCAACGATGGCGGTGGCCACAACGGATCGGATTTCGTGCTGCTCGAGTTGAGCAACTCCATCCCCGCGAGCTACACACCCTACTATGCCGGCTGGGATGCCACCGGCACGGGCGGCAATTCCGGTGTCAGCATCCATCATCCCGATGCCGATGTGAAGAAGATCAGCACCTACACCACGAATTTGGTGAGCACGAGCTGGGCGGGGTTCACCGTGGGCTCGCATTGGCGCGTTACTTGGGCTGGCACCGCCAACGGTCATGGGGTCACCGAAGGCGGCTCCTCCGGCTCACCGCTCTTCAACAGCGCCAAGCGTGTCATCGGCACACTCACCGGCGGCAGTTCCTGCTGCGATGTGAACGGCTGCGATCTACAAGGCTCGGGCCCCACGCAGCCAGACTACTACGGCAAGATGAGCTACCACTGGGACACGATGAATCCCAATCCCGCCGGGGAGGAACTGCACTATTGGCTGGATCCCTTGGGCATTGGCTACACCTTGGACGGT
>JBDTNF010000157.1:0-8993 GCA_039933875.1 Flavobacteriales bacterium
CCAGATCCGTTCGCTTCAATGCGAGTTGCTGTCGTGTCAGGTCGATATGGCGGGCAGCCAGATCCGCGCGATCCACCGCCAACCAGAAGCTATCACCTGTGTCAATGGTCTTCATCGTAAAGGACACATTCTCCAACGCGATCGTTTTGAACCGTACGTCGAGGTCGGCCAGTGGGTTCACCAGTGCTGGGTAGCTCGAGGGTTCCGGCTCACCGCCTTTGGTGCGCATAGCGACGCGTGTATTCTTGAGCGCGAACTCACCCAGATGGAATCGCATTGGGGCCAACTGGAAGCGGTCCAGGTCCGCTGTCAATTCCCCGAGCTGGACATCCATCGACAGGCTGCTTGGTCGCAGATCAAGATCGAAGTCGACGTTGTGCAGGCTGACCGCTCCGATCGAGAGATCGAACCCGGCACTGGTATCCGACGGCGCCGTCGTCGTATCCTGTTCCGTGCCCGCGAACGCCGCTATGATGAAGTCGAAATTGAACGAACTGTCCGGCGATTGAACGATCGATGCGCGAACGTCGGAGAGATCCACGTACCTGATCACGATGCGCTTGTCGAACAAAGCGCGGAGCCCGACCTGGGTCTTTAATGTTCCAACCCGTAGCAACGTATCACCCTGCTCATCGGCGACGAACAATCCTTCCAGTGTGAGGCCCAGCGGGAATCTCAGGTTGAGGTGGTCCAGCCGAACGGTGGTACCGGTCTTCTCTTCGAGATAGCTCACCACCTTCCCGCGCACAGCGTCCTGCACCGCCGGCACATAGAGCAGGAGCATGGCGATCGCCACCAGAACGAACGGCAGAAGCAGCACCCCGATCAGCAGACGCACCACCCTGCGGCGGCTCTTTCGCGGGGCCTTCGGAGACCCGGCTGAAGCTGTATCGGACGAGGACATCGACAATGCACGAAAGGTACTGCCTGACGTTCCTCCGCTTTAGCGCCTGCGAGGGCCGTTCCCACCGCGGGAATGTGAAAAAGGATACGACCGTACGATCAAACGGCCTCCAACCAACCGCGCGCTTCGGCCTCGGCGAGGAACACCTCCGACGGAAAAGGTGCAGGCCAGTAGGCCAGGTACAGGCGCGTGAACTGCTCGTTGCGCTCGTTCAGTACCACCCAGGCCACGGCTTCGGTATTGGGCTGGGGGATCACTGTATAATGATCCGTCGTGATCATCGCCATGTCGAAGTCCATCTCGTCGTGCATGAAAACGATGAGCCGATGCTTACCGGCAGCACCCAGCCGTTGGCGCACGGTCATCAACTCAGCTAAACCGGGCACGGTGAGCGTCTGGCCGGGTTTGAAACGCACCTCAACTCGATCGACGGCCGTGTAGCGTATCGTCGCCAAGGATGTCTCGGCGAAGGGTAGTTCGTTCTCCATTCTGCCGCGAAGAAAACGAACAGGACCGAAAGGAGCCGATGGATGCGGTCCACAAGTCCTGCGAACCGACGTATTCGTCAGCCCCGCCAAGTGTAGCTGGCATCAGGCACAGCCCACACCTTGTCCTTACCATCGCGCACCGTCACCTTCACGGTGAACAGAGTGCCAGGGGGCAGGTTCGCGATCATCGCGCGCATCTCCTTGGTGATCACACCGCTGGTGCCGCTCAGTGCGGCATCGGTGCCCTTGCAGTCCTTGATGCAAAGGGTGAGCGCGGTGATGCGCGCGTCGGGCACGCAACCGTGCAATTCAACGGACTTCACCGCGGCCCACTCGGCTTTGTTGATGTCGCCTTTGTCCTTGTTGGCAACACTGATGCGCGGCGGGCCACCGACCGGAGCCACAATCGCACTGTGGGCAGCGAGCGGTCCGTGCAAGGGGACCGCACAAACGGAAGCGAGCGAGGCGTAGAGGAAGAGCGTGTGTTTCAACATGGCTGTGGGTGTTGGTACAACCACATCAATGCTAAGCACGGATCAACGTAACGGCAACGGTCAACGTCCTACCACATCACTCACGTGATCGCCTTAGGACAATCCGCTGATCACGCCGTTCGCATCGAAACACCATTGCTGAGCCCTGGCGCCCATTCACGACCGTTGCGCCCCGAAGTTTGCATTCACATATTCCAGCCTTTCCCCGACTCCATCAACACGCAGCCGCGGTGAACGCACGAAGTGGGTACCGTACAGCGCATTGAAGAGGAGGGCATAGAAGGGAGCGGGCAGGTCGAGTCCTTCGCGTCGGTTCATCTCCTGCACCAGATCCTTGCTGATGAATTGGTCATCCCATGACTTCAGCGTCCGGTAGCTCTCCGTGAAGCCGAGCGCTTTCAGGATCTCGATCACCGCGCGGCAGCCGATTTCTGCGAAATCCTCCGCTTCCTTCCTGGCCTCGTTGAACCGCCCCTCCGACATGCGGAAGAGGTACTCCAACTGGCCGTGGGTGTATGGGTCACTATCGAGGAGGCTTACGAACCGCATCCGGTTGATGTCCTGGTACCCTCGCCGATGATTGAAATAGGTAGAGGCCATGATGAGGCGATACACAGCATGCGCGAACTGCAAGCAGCCGTCCGGGTGGAACTTGTGTATCCGGGCGTGTGCCTCATCGCCAGGATCCACGCCGAATTCGATGCGCGCATAGAGGCAGAGCAACTCGAACGGATCATCGAAGAGCCGGGTCGCGTGGTAGTAGTTGAGGAAGATGCGGATGAGGCGGCGGAGAGCTGGCGCATAGACACTGTCGCGCACCGAAGGAACCGTGAGGTCCACTGGATGCAGGATGACCCTGTTGTAGAACTCCTCCGCGTTCGATACCCCGCCCAAACGATCCTTCACGAAGAGTTCCGCCAGCGGGTCGAAGAAGTCGCGGATGGACTGCATGACCCAAGCATCCAGGAACGCGCGTTTGATGCCAGCGACTTTCTCCCACTCGATCACCACTGGAACGAATGGCGTGTGGTCTTTGAAGATCGCCGGATCGAAGAGATCCTCCTTCGTGATCTGACCGCGCTCCACATTCAAATAGGCCTTGGCAAGTCGGAGCAAGTTCTCTTGCGCTTGCTCTGTGAGATCCGGAATGTAGGTGAAATCGCCGTGCTTCTTGTATACCTCCAGAAAGTCATTGGTGTTCCGCACACCTGCGTGGTGCAATGCTTGGCTTACTTGAAACGACAAGAGGCCGAGTTCAGTGAGTTCAGGAAGGGTGTGGTTAAGGAGGATGGTCTGCGACATCGTGTTGAAAGTACATCTGAAAGAGGTCGATGGAATGGACCGGCTCAATGACCCCACGACAGCCTATCTGCTTTACAGTGCTTCGCCCCGGCACTACTGGAAAGGGAACCAAAGGCCATCATGACATTTCGGCATGCCTTGCGGGATATTCATGGTCCTAAGACTGCTCTGAACCCGTCCGTTGGAAGTGCACCAGATGCAACTCTCCAACTCATCCAATCATTGAGCCGGCACTCATGTGTTCAAGCTGCACACAGTGCTTGATTGATCAAGAGATTTGAGGCCCATCGTCCTCGTGAATCTTCAATACATGCTGGCCGGATCAACAACATGATTGTCTTGTCTCCCGACCGTTGTTCAAATCCCTTATTTTCATCGTCCGCTAATCATTGGTCATGTTCACCTCATTGAAGATCGCATGGTTCCGACGGCTGCTACGGTCAAGAAAAATAACGGACAGGAGGAAGGCGGTATCCGGTCTGGGAAAGGTCGCCGGGGCCGCTGCTGGAGGACTGCTAGACATTGCGTTCCAGGATCCGGAGCCGGAAGTGCGCTGGTCAGCGCTTGTTGCACTAATCGATCGGAAATCTCCTTCGCTCCAAGATCAACTGAAACATGCGAGGTACGATCCCAACCCGCTCGTTAGGCTGGCTGCCTTGCGACATGATTTGAATGAGGGATCGGCGATCGCCATGGCTTGCGCTATCCATTCTGTTAAGGACAGTAACGAAGCGATCCGAGATCTGGCTATTGATGCGCTCACATCAACCTTCAAGGGTCAGCCTAAGGCCGCTCTCGCCATGCTGAAGTTGGCGAATCATGGTTCGGGTTGGGATTCCTGGGAAGCAAAGAGAAGAATGCATATGTTCTCAAATGACACCATGCGCGAAGCTTTGCGGCAGGAACAACTGGAAAAGTTGGCGCAAGAGGGCTTGAAACGTTTGGAGCGTGACAGACAAGATGCCTTGGATCGGAGGCTGGGACGAGATTCGTTGGTCGAACGTATGCAACACAGTTCCTTTCCAGATTCCAGGGGCCAAAGCGACAGGTCAGTGATGAATTGAAAAGGCACTCAACGCGCCGAGATCACCCTTCCATGTTCAGCTCACTGAAACTCGCATGGTACCGCAACCAGTTACGCTCTTCAAAGGCTGGCAAGCGGATCGCAGCGATCCATGGACTTGGAAGTTTGCGCCGGGACGACTTTGGTGCGCTGGTTCGCTCCGCTCTCCTTGATCCTATCCCCACTGTTCGCGAGGCGGCGTTCACCGCGCTGTTGGATGCGGGAGATCCAGGAAAAGGATCCACGCTGAAGCAGGTCCTGATCGAAGGCGCTGAGGATCTCCGCAAAGCGACGCTTGTTGAGATCACAAGGTCCAAAGACCCACGGGCCGAGGCCCTGCTTGGCGACGCGCTGCTCGACCCGACACCGGAGATACGTGCAATGGCTGCCAAGGCGGTGGGCAGCGCGAAGAGCATCGACTCCGTGCCGTTGCTCATGGGAGCTGTTTCTGACACGGATGCACGGGTAAGGCAAGTTGCCCTACAGGCGCTGGAGGGCAAGGTGGAACATTGGGAACACATAGTACCAATCTTTCACTCACTATCGCACAAAGACGCAGGTACGCGAAATGCAGCCTCAGAGCTCCTGAACGAATTACCTAAGGCACAGCACGAGTCAATCATCGCCCGTGCACTCACTGATCTGGAGCATCGCCTCTGGGATCGATTCGAAGTACTAGATCATGTTTGGAGGTCGAAGTGGCTGTCGCCTCAAATAAGGCATCAACTACTAAAGCGGTGCTCGGAATCGCAGGATACCCGTTGCATAGGACTTCTGGCCAAGGGACTTGCAAGCGAGACACCAGCGGATGTGGATCTGGCGGCGCAGGCACTGTGCTCGTCACATTGGCCCCGGCAGAAGGTGGTCATCCAATTGAATGCGTGCGAATCACTTGCACTTGGGCGCTTAATTCTAAGAACCACAAATATTAGTGTCGATCAAGCTAACGGCCAGGTTTCCTTCGTTCGAGGCGCGTTAGAACTGCTCCAGGCTCTATCGTTCGACGCATTGGCAAGGGCCATTCGTTACTCCGACCCGGCTGTTCGCATCATCGCCATATGGTTGCTTTCCACCCAAAAGCACCATCAGCTGCCCGAGATGCTCTTCACGGTCGCGTTCGATACCGATCCACGCGTCCAAGCCATCGCCCAGAACACGCTCCGAGGCATCGATGCTCATTCCGTTTTCAAGGCCTTCAAGGCGATCATGAACGACGGGGCTGCCGATCAGGAAAAAGCGAACGCGGCTTTGAGTTGGATCATCTCATCACCGGACGACAAGCTCATCAAGCTTCTCATTTCCGGATTGGACGACACCGATATGAAGTTCAGGTACATCTGTGCCGTCGCGGTAGGGGCCTGCGCGCACGATCTGACCGAGGCTGTACGGGTCAAGGACAAGGCGATCAAGGTCAAGCACGATATCGATGAGTCAATGCGGATCAGAGTTGCCAGGAGTTCTTCTCCCTACTCCAGCGGGGGCAGCGATAGGGCTGTAATGAATTGACCAAGGAAACCGGAAGGAAAGCGACAGGCACTCCTCCGCTCAGCAAGGCTGCCCCGCTCCCTGTACCACTGGTAAAGCGACAAGGTGGTGATCTTGCCGGCACCTTGGACCTCGATTACATCGGGCACACCCGCCCATCCTCCCTGCACTTCCCGAGGAACCGTTCGACAATGAGCTCACGTACCCGAGGGCAGTGCGGTAATATCTCCTGCGCGGTCGCCCAACATTTCTCGGCTTCATCCTTCCTTTCGCCGTGGAACATCGCAGCACCTTGCCCCAGTAGCGCGTCCACCTGCCGCGACCACAAGCCATTCGCCTTCGCCATTGCGCCCACCTTCACATAGGCAGCTTCCGCCTCTGCGTATCGCCTGGCACGGTGATGCAGCGCGGCATTGAACAAGCCGAGCCGTGCTTGAAGGTGCGAAGGCAGACCTGCACCCGCCGAAGCGTTCAAATGCAGAATCGCATCCTGGAGAAGTACCTCATCATCCCCGATCAAAGCGCACTGCCCAAGGCCGGACCATGCATCCGCCGCGAAGCGCCAGTCACCAGTCTCATCCGCGAATGCCCTGAGCGCCTCGAACACGGATCGGGCCTCATGTGCTGGCCGGTCCTCCAGAACCACCTTCTGGTATGTACACCATGCACGTGCGAGGAGCAGGGACAACTTCGCTGCTACCAACTTCGCGCCTTCGACCATGGCCAGCCCGCGATCCAAATACTCTTCAGCGAGCGCGTGCTGCATGTCATCCTTACACACGTCTCCAAGGATGCGGCAAGCCTCAGCAGCGTGCGCGGCATCCTCCACCGTCTCCGCGTTCTTCAGCGCAAGTGACGCCAATGTGACCGTGCGATCCCTACGGCCGTTCACCAGATAGGTCACCCCGGCAAGGCCAATGAGGTTGGCCGCGATCTCACGAGGCGAAGGCGGCTCATGCTTGTGGGCGATATGCAAGGCCTGCATGAATCCATCGTGTGCTTCGGCATAGCTCCCCATGGCGAGCGCACGAGAACCCTTTTCGTGCATTGCCACAGCGATGATCAGATCCATCCTGTACAAGGCCGTTCCTCGTTCCAACACATACTTCAGCCAGCGCTCAGCTGCCTCGTGATCACCGAGGCGATTGTTCAACCGGACCAATTGAACGGCAAGGCCTGCAAGCAGTACATCGTCCTTCCCGGAGCGTTCCATTGCATCGACCATGAATTCAAGGCACTCGCGCCCTTCTTGTGCCGATCCCTGCTCAGCCCAGAAATGGAACAGGTCGTTCTCTGGATCGGCAAGCAGGGTGATCAGCCGATCGGGCTCATCGGCCTTCGCGAGATGCGGGGCAAGGTGCTCGCGCACGTAGCCCCGATAGCGCGGGTCCTTTGCTTCGCGTGCGCGCCATGCCGCATCCGTAAACCGGGCATGCAAGGACTTGCGGTCGCCGACGACGCTTAGTGCGTGGTCGTACAGGAGATCATGGACGCCGTACCAACGCCCTTGCTCATCAGCACCCCGAGCAACTTCAGTCAGAAGCGATCGCTCGGCCAGGCCGATCAACAGCTCTTCCGTTGCAAAGGCATCCAGCGATCCAGTGTGTTGCCATAGCAGGGAGATCGCCTGATCCGGGATCTGACGGCCACCGGGAAAGACGGACAACTCGGCGTATCGGTCACGCTCATCCTTCGTCAGCGCGTCGATGCTCACCTGTATCATGCGCTGAAGGCTCAGGTGCTGCTCATTGCCTAAAGTGCGATCGGTGATCCGCTCGAGATCGGCACGGCGCAGTTGCTCAAGGATCCCCTTCAAGTCTCCTTTCCGCTTGCGTGCCATGCCACCGCACAGCGCGATCGCCAGCGGTAGGCGCCCGCATTCCTTCACGACTTCCACCGCCTCCATGGGCAGTGCGCCGTGAGCAACACTCATCGAATCTGCAAGCGCTTGCAGAGCTTCGGACTCGGAGAACAAGTCGACCGGAGCCATCCCGCTACCAAGGGTCCGCAGAATACCTGCATCACGCGTGGTGATCAACAACCGACAGCGCGGCCCCAGAGCCGTGAACGGCAGGGCATCCTCGACGCGCCACACATCATCAAGGATGATGAGCGCGGCCTTATCGACCAATGTCCCACGCAGGGGTTCAGGACTCTTCGACCCACTCGATCCGCCCGAGGAGTTTCCGAGCAGCACGGTCAATTGATGTTGCAACTGAGCAATATCCGGGTGCAGACCCACGGACAACCAATAGATACCATCCGGGAATGATCGCCGGATCACTTTGTCTTGCGCTATCGTCACAGCAAGCACGGATTTGCCAACACCACCCATGCCATGCACCCCTACGATCGCCGCAACCCCAGTGACGACTACAGGTCGCTGCAAGTCCACCAGGAGCTGATCGCTCACCTCCTCCATCAACGTGCCACGCGGGATGTGGTGGGGTGGTAGGTTGGGCAGGCCATGCAAGGCACCCAGCGGAGGTGGAGGGCTTTGGAGCATTGACAACAGCCATATCAGATGGCTGTCGTACTCGGCGTTCTCCCGGAAATCTTCACAGTGAAGTTTGCTCAACCTTTTGGGCACGAGTCCATAGTCATCCCCCATTCGCAGAATGGGGATCACATGCTTATCGGCTTCCAGCGCGAAGGCCCACTCTTCCGTTACATAAGGTGATCCGGAAGCTTTGGGACCGATCACCAGAATAAGTCGTTCCCTCGTACGGATCGCATCCTTGATCTCCTGGTGGAAGGTGAGCTGTCGCGATGGCATCGAGACCCGATCGAACCAGACATCGAAGTCGGCAACTGTCAGGTCATCATAGAGGCGGCGGACGAACTCCTCGTCGTCACTACGGGCATAAGAGAGGAAGATCGAGGTTGCCATTTCGATCATTTAGGCTGGTCGCCTTTCACCACCCCATACCCGACCTTCCCCAACCACTCCGGTATCCTCCTCACCGGATCGCGGTCCATGTCCTTGTCCCGCTCCGAAAGGTCGTCGTAAGCGATGAGCTTGTCGTGGATCTTCAGCAGGTTGTTGCGTTCGGGTCCGTAGGTCCAACCGGCGGCGAGCTTTTCCTTCATCCAACGGTCGTGCTCCATACGCGCCATTTCCTCAACCTCCTGCGCGGTGAACGGATCCACGGGATCCGTTGGTGATCCACCCTTCACGATGCGATAATTCTTCGCCTGTAGTTTGCGCACCATGTCCATGGCCTGCATGCGGTTGCTGTCGCGGTACTCTTCAGGGA
>JBDTNF010000158.1:0-5951 GCA_039933875.1 Flavobacteriales bacterium
TACTTCAACTAAGCCCTACGTAACCACTAGCAGCAATGAAGAAGCTCAAAGCGTTAGTTCTGCTGCCACTGGCCGTAGTGCTCCTGTTCTCCTCTTGCACCGTTTACACGAAGACCGTTGCCGGTACTAGCGTGGAGACCCAGGTGCAGTTCCGGATGGAGGATCTGGAGTATATCGGTGACGTGAGCGGCACAGCCTCACAATCGGTGCTCTTGGGGTTCATTCCCATCGGTGACCGGAGGAACCATGTGGCCAGCATCGGCGGAGGTGGCTTGTTGCCGAACTCCCGCCTGTTCAACAATGCCTTGTACGATGCGCTGATGCAACGGGAGAACGCCGATTTCGTTCTTCCCCTTAGCACAAGTTCGGTGCGCGATCAAATGTTCCTGGGTAACCGGACGACATTGACCGTGCGCGCCAAAGCGTTCCGCATCAAGTCCAAGTGATATAGGGGGTAGTTCCCCATCCATGATGGAAGCCGCGATCATCCGATCGCGGCTTCTGTCTTTTAGTCCGGTTACCTTTGCGCCTCGCACAACAGCCATGACCCGATACATCCGACCGCTGCTCGTCTTGATCCTCCTCTCCGCTCTTGCGCCTTCCTGCAAGAAGGAGAACAAGATCCCCGTGATCACCGTCAGCCCGGCAGGTCCCGATATCGATGTCGTGTCGGGTGATGTCATCAGCTTCAGCATCCAGGCCGTGACGGATAATTCGACCCTCTCGCGTGTAGTGATCACGTCCAAGAAGGGGAATTCCTTCACCGTTACGCTTGAGGACTCCACCATTACGGGAACGGCTTTCAACTGGAACTGGGAATACCTTGTAGCCAACGCTACCGAGGCTTATTCCGAGATCCTGATCTTCAAACTCTATGATTCCAATGGCGGCGCAATGGAGACAAAACGCACGTTGTATGTCACCTTGGGCGCCACCTTGCTCACCGAGACCTCGGGCCACACGTTCTATTCCGGCAACTCGGCCATCCATCCGGAATCGGCCTTCGACCTGGAAGAGCGCATTCCTGTGCTGAGCACCGTTGATTCCTCCCGCCGGGATATCCAGGACAATCCGGTGGACGGCGTAACCACGGAATTGAGCCGGAACTGGATCTCTCCAGCGAATGGCAGACTCGTGCGGTTCAATGGCTACGACTACGCCAACGCGACGGACATCTCGCTGCGGAGTGCCTTTGAAACAGGCATCCCGGTGGAGGAAATGCCCGGTATCGCGGTGGGGGATATCATCCTCACGAAGTTGGGCAGTTTGGACCCGAACACCGGTTTCTATGCTGCGCTCCGCATCGTTGATATCGTCGATGTGGTGGGGACCGCGGACAACGATCGCTACATCTTCAATATGAAGTACGCGGTATTCGTGGAATGACCCGTCCTCTCGTCAGGGCGTGACCGTCCGGAGCGCGGTAACTTGTGACCATGCTACCTGTGCTGACGGTCGATCGGATCCGAGCGGCCGACGCCTACACGATCCTTCATGAGCCCATCTCCTCCATCGATCTGATGGAACGGGCTGCCGGTCGGTTCACCGAGCGCCTGATCCGCTTGCATCGTACCGGAAGGTTCGGTGAACCTGATCGCATCCGCTACCTGGTCGTGGCCGGAATGGGGAACAACGGGGGCGATGGCCTCGTCGTTGCGCGGCTGCTTCGCGCGGCCGGGATACCCGTCCACGCCGTGCGTCTTGCGCATCGCTCGGAACCCTCGCCGGATAATGCCGTGAACTACAGGCGAGCCTTGGAGGCTGGCGTTGAATGCGTTGATATAATCGATATCAATGGTGGACTTCAAATAGAAGATAATGAGGTGGTTATCGATTCGATTTTTGGAGTTGGGCTGAACACGCCGGTGATCGGGATGGTGGCCGATGCGGTGCGTGCCATTAACGGATCTGGCCGACCCGTCGTGGCCGTGGATGTACCATCCGGCCTGTTCCCGGAGGGCGAGCGAACCAGCGATCCGAACCATGTGGTGCATGCGACCTGCACGATCACATTCGAGGTCCCCAAACTGGCTTTCTTCTTTGCTGAGAACGCTCCCTATGTCGGGGACTGGGAGATCGCACCGATCGGCCTCGACCCCAAGTTCGTTCAGGAGCAGACAGTTCACCACCGCCTCGTCGAGCGTGCTGATGTGGTCGGTCTGCTTCGCCCAAGACCCCGATTCGCACACAAAGGCACCTTCGGCCATGCGCTCTTGGTGGCAGGCGGGGGCGGACATGCCGGTGCCGCGGTCCTTGCCACACGATCAGCGCTACGCAGCGGTGCCGGGTTGGTGACAGCCCATGTGCCTGGCGGCTGTGTATCGATCGTTCAGATCGGCGCACCCGAGGCTATGTGTTCTGCAGACCCCTCCGAAAATGCACTGACCACACTGCCAAAACTCGACGGATACTCCGCTATCGGGATCGGTCCTGGACTTGGAGTGAACGGGGACACCGCCTTGGTCGTCAAGCGGATCATACAGGATACCTCCGGCCCGCTTGTGATCGATGCCGACGCCCTCAACATCATCGCCGAGAACGCGACATGGATGGCGTTCCTGTCCCCGGCTACGATCCTTACGCCGCACCCGAAGGAATTCGACCGGTTGGTGGGCCGAAGCGTAGCCTCGGGTTTCGAACGCGTGGAAATGGCGCGGGAAATGGCGCTGAAGAACCGGTGTGTCGTGGTGCTCAAGGGGGCGTGGACGGCGATCTGCGACCCGACAGGACAGGTCTTTTTCAACCCCACGGGAAATCCGGGCATGGCGAAGGGCGGTAGTGGCGACGTCCTGACCGGGCTGCTTACAGGCTTGTTGGCCCAGGGCTATGCACCCCTGCGAGCCGCTGTGCTCGGGGTCTATCTCCATGGTCTTGCGGGGGATATCGCTGCCCGGGACATTGGCATGGACGCAATGACCGCGGGGGATCTCATCGCGGCTTTGCCCAAGGCCTGGCAGGAATTGCGCGGCGCTTCAGAGCAGGCCGTCCAATGAACCTTTGCCCTCCCGAACCACGGTCATGCCACCCTCGGAGAGGTCGATGACCGTGGATCCTTCCAACCCGCCGGTTCCGCTGTCGATCACCAGGTCGACCTGGTGGCCCAGGTGGTCGTCGATGCGTTCGGGATCCGTGGTA
Organism: Flavobacteriales bacterium; assembly: GCA_039933875.1. Classification (GTDB taxonomy): domain Bacteria; phylum Bacteroidota; class Bacteroidia; order Flavobacteriales_F; family PHOS-HE28; genus PHOS-HE28. Next base: position 3,136 of record JBDTNF010000158.1, read on the forward strand.
TAGTCCAATAGCTTGTCCGGGTCGTGCACGCTGGCCACCACCAGCGCATGGCCCAAAGCCGTCACCAGAGCGAGTGGAACGGGATGGTCCGGCACCCGGATCCCAACCGTGCGCTTGTTGTTCTTGAACAATTTGGGGATCTCGCTGCTGGCGGGGACAATGAACGTGTAGGGTCCGGGCAGCGCCCGTTTCATGATCCGGAACGCAGCGGTGTCGATCGCCCTGGCGTACAGGCTCAATTGGCTCAGGTCCGCACAGATCAAGGATAGGTCCGCACGCTGGGGCTTTACGCCCTTGAGCTTGGCGACCTGCTCGATGGCGCGCGGCTGGTGTGCGCTACACACATAGGCATAAACCGTGTCCGTGGGGCAGATCACTACGCCACCCGCGTTCAGCCGGTCCACCACCGCTTGGATCTTCCGCGGTTCGGGGTTTTTCGGGTGGATCCCCAGCAGCATGCCCCGTTCAGGCCTTCACCGCCTGCGAGGCCGCCTTTTCGTGATCCGCGAGGAATTTCTCCAACCCGATCGTCGTGAGCGGATGGTCGAACAACGCCACGATCGCGCTCAAGGGGCAGGTGGCCACATCGGCACCTACTTCAGCGCACTGGATGATGTGCATCGGGTGGCGGATGCTCGCCGCCAGGATCTCGGTACCGTAGCCATAGTTGTCATAGATCGTGCGGATCTGCTCGATCAAGGCGACACCATCCGTGCTCACATCATCGAGGCGCCCGATGAACGGCGAAACGTAGGTGGCCCCGGCCTTGGCCGCGAGCAGGGCCTGCCCAGCACTGAAAACAAGCGTGCAGTTGGTCTTGATGCCCTTGTTCGTGAAGTACTTCAGGGCTTTGACACCATCGCGGATCATCGGCACTTTCACCACGATGTTCGGATGCAGGCTCGCCAGGTTCTCGCCTTCGCGCACCATGCCGTCGAAGTCCGTGGCGATCACCTCAGCGCTCACATCACCATCCACGATGTTGCAGATATCCACGTAGTGCTTCAGCACGCGATCGGTGCCGCTGATGCCCTCCTTGGCCATCAGCGAAGGGTTGGTGGTTACGCCGTCCAATACGCCCAGGTCCTGGGCCTCTTTGATCTGGGCCAGGCTGGCCGTGTCGATGAAGAATTTCATGGTGGTGTTCGGTGGTGGCAAAGGTAGGCGCAGCGCTGTGTGGTCACTTGGTGGGTTTCAACGGATCATCCACAGTCCGGGCCCTTATGCGAACAGGCATGGTGCTTGCCGGGCGCCCCTACCTTTGCGCGCTCCATGATCCTTCGAAATTTCCTCATTAGTGTTCTTCTGCTGGCGGCATCGCTCGTGTATGCCCAGCCCCCCGTCGCTGGCCCCAACCAGACCGATGCCCAGGGCCGCAAACAAGGCGCATGGGCCAAGAACTGGGAAAGCGGCAAGCTGCGCTACGAAGGGCAGTTCAAGGACGACCGGCCCATCGGCACCTTCAAGCACTACGATGAGGAAGGGGTGCTCACCACCGTTCAGCAGCACACGGGTGATGGACATGTAAGCCGGGCGCAGCATTTCCACCCGAACGGAACCTTGATGGCCGCAGGGAAGTATGTGGACCAACAGAAGGACAGCACATGGAGCTATTACGACGATGCGGGAGGATTGCGGAAGGTTGAGCGGTTCAAGCTGGGCAAGTTGCACGGCGAAGTGGTCTCCTACTATCCCGGTGGTCAAGTCGCCGAGAAGGACATCTTCCAAGACGGCCAACTGAACGGCGCGAGTCTGAGCTGGTTCCCCAACGGCCTTGCCAAGTCTGAAGCGACGTATGTGGGCGGTGAATCGCAAGGGAAGATGGTCTTCTATTTCCCCAGCGGCAAAAAGGAGATCGAAGGGCAGATGGTGAACGGCGACCGCGATGGCACCTGGTACTACTTCAATGAGGATGGGACCATCCAGTTGCAGGTGCTGTATGCCAGGGGTGTCACCGTCAAAGAGCACAAGGAGAACGGCACCTTCACCGAGTACTACGACGATGACCAGGTGAAGTCGGAGGTCACCTACAAAAAAGGGAAACGCGAGGGTCCGTTCGCCGAATACCACGATGACGGCACTTGGACGATGCGTGAGCTTCCGGCCGACCCGATAAAGGGCACGCCCGCCGACATGGAGCGCGTGCTGCTTGGGCAGACTAAGCGGATCGAGGGTACCTACAAGAACGATCTGCTCGAAGGGGACGTGAAGGAATACGATGAGAAAGGGAAACTGGTGAAGACCAAGAGGTATGTGGGAGGAGTTGCAGAGTAAATAGGGGCAGTTGGCAGGAGCAGGGGCGCGTGTTTTTCCACACGGGTTCCACAGCGTTTCCAACATGGAAGAACGATCGATCACCTCAACAACGCCACTTGCCCCTGCGCCTGCTCCTGCACCTTTCGAAAATGACAGACAACCGACAACGCACACCCTTCGACAGGCTGAGGGCACAGGGTGACATAACGAAAAAGTGAGCAAGCACGGACGCATACTGGTGGCCATGAGCGGCGGGGTGGATAGCTCCGTGACCGCCCTCATGCTGCATGATGAAGGCTACGAGGTGGTGGGCGTGACCATGAAGACCTGGGACTACGCCGACACCAGCGGTGGCAAGCGCGTTACGGGCTGCTGCGATCTGGACAGCATCAACGATGCGCGGAACATGGCCGTGAGCCGTGGCTTCCACCACATGATCATCGACATCCGCGAGGAGTTCGGGGATGCCATCATCGGGAACTTCACCAGCGAATACCTCGCGGGACGCACGCCGAACCCGTGCGTGCTGTGCAACACCTTCATCAAGTGGGAGGCCCTGC
>JBDTNF010000159.1:0-2976 GCA_039933875.1 Flavobacteriales bacterium
GTGGCCCTGCGCAACCCGGCACGCCTTGCGATGACCTCAACGCCTGCACCACCAATGATGTGTACCAAACCAATTGCAGCTGCGCAGGTACGTTCCAGGACACGGACAACGATGGCATCTGCAACGCGAGCGACAACTGCCCCAACACTCCCGGTATGATCGGCAGCCCTTGCGATGATCTCAACCCCGGCACCACCGGCGATGTGATCGGCAGCAACTGCGTTTGCGCCGGTGTGCCCACCGGCTGCAACAACAACCTGGAGCTTGTGTTCAACACCGACTCGAACGGTGGACAGACCTCTTGGGAGATCCTGCCGATCGGCAGCGCCGTGCCCTCTTGCAGTGGCGGCGGATTGGAGAGCAACGCCTTGGTGAGCGCACCCTGCTGCCTGCCCGACGGTTGCTACCGCCTCCGCGTACTTGATAGCGCTGGCGACGGCATGACCAGCGGCGGTTTCACAGGTGGTTATGTCCTGCAGACGCAAGGCACCAACCAGCGCATCATCGACAACCGCAACAACTTCAGCACCGGTTCCACGAGCGCGATCAGCGGCCAGCAAGGCTTATGCCTGCCTTTGGGCGCCGACAAGCTGATCAGCACCAGCTGCGACAAACTGGATTGGGTGAGCGGCAACTACGTTGTTGCCAATGCCAACCCCGCCGTGAGCGCGCAATGGCTGGTGGGCGACCAGACGGACGATGGCTACGAGTTCTGGTTCTTCAACCCGAACGGTGGTTACAGCTTCCGCAAGTTCCGCAACCACGCCGTGAGTGATGGGTTCGGTCCGGCCAGCGCCACGCGCGCCTGCCACATCAAGATCAACAACTGGGCAGCGGCCGACCAGATCCCCGCCAACACGCTGATGAACGTCCGTATCCGCAGCCGCGTGAACGGTGTCAACAGCTCGTGGGGAAGTGCATGCCGGTTCATGATCGACCCCGTGCGTGCTGCCTGCCCGCTTACCAAGCTGAACGACATCCCCGGCCAGCAATTCCTGAGCTGCGGTGCCACCCGTGCATGGGGCAATGGCAACTACGTACATGCCCGCCCGGTGACCGGTGCCACACAGTACCAGTTCCGCTTCCGCATCGATGCAGAGGGCTTCCTCTCGATACGCACGGTCAGCACCTACTTCGTGCAGCTGAACTGGATCACCTTCCCGCTACAGAACGGCAAGAACTACAAGGTGGAAGTGCGCGCGTTCAAGAACGGTGCCTGGTGCATCGACTCGCCGACGCCTGCGCCTGGTCCCAACTTCGTGCAGTGGGGTGATGTGTGCGACCTGACCATCGACAACACCCCCGCCAACGGTGGTAACGAGAACATGCTCGGAGCCGGTCAGTCCGAGCAAAGCGAAGGACTGCGCATGTACCCCAACCCGAACCGTGGCGACCAGCTCTACCTGAGCCTGGATGCCGTGGAGGATGGTGTACAGACCGTGAGCGTTGACATCTTCGACCTGACCGGCAAGCGCGTGAGCGCCCGCACCATCGCGGTGCAGGACGGCTTCGTCAACACCGTGTTGGATCTCGACGGTGACATGGCCAACGGTATGTACATGGTGAACATCACCGCCGGTAGCCACCGCTACACCGAGCGACTGGTGATCAGCAAGTAACCTAAAGAGGGCCCCGCCCTCAGGACAAAAGCAAAAAGCCCCCACGCCTCGCGGCGTGGGGGCTTTCGCGTGAATAAGGTCGAGGCGACAAGCTCACCGTGACAAGTTGCAGAGCGCCGCTGTCAGCCTGAGCTTGTCGAAGGCTGGCTACATAGTACGCTTCTTGATCCCCGCGGCCTGGGCCCGATCGTCCTACGCGCCCTTACCCGCGTTGCCGATGGCTCTCACGCCGTGCATTCACTTCTTACCCAACGTCAACGGATCCCGGCTCCGCGCCGGGGAACCTTTGCCGCATGAAAAACCCGAACATGAAGGCGGTGGTGTACACCAGCTACGGCGCACCCGAGGTACTGCAACTGACCGAAGTGGCCAAGCCCACGCCGAAGGACAACGAAGTGCTCATCCGCATCCACGCCACCACCGTCACCAGTGGCGATGTCCGCTTGCGCAAGGCCGACCCCTTCGCGGTGCGGTTCATGTTCGGACTCTTCAGCCCGAAGCTCCAGATCCTCGGACACGAGGCCGCCGGTGTGGTGGAAGCCGTTGGCAACACCGTCACCCGCTTCCGCAAGGGCGATCGCGTCTTCGGCTCCACTGGCATGGGCTCCGGCACCTACGCCGAGTACATCTGCCTGCCGGAGGATGGCGCGCTCGTCACCACGCCTGCGAGCGTGAGCGATGAAGAAGCCGCAACGCTCGCCGTGGGCGCACTGACAGCCTTGCACTTCCTGAGGCAGGCGAAGCTCACCGCCGGTCAGCACATTCTCATCCACGGTGCATCGGGCTCCATCGGCACGGCAGCGGTGCAGATCGCCAAGAGCATGAGTGCGCATGTAACAGCGGTATGCAGCACCGCCAACGTGCAACTGCTGCGCTCGCTAGGTGCCGATCGCGTCATCGACTACACCAAGGAGGACTTCACCACCCTGGGCGCCACCTACGATGCCATCTTCAGCACCGTGGGCCGCACCAGCTACGCGCAAAGCAAAACGCTGCTCCACAAAGGCGGCGTCTTCCTCACCAGCTCCGCCGCACCCAGCGACTTCGTACACATGCTCGGCTCCAAGCTCTTCGGTGGCACGCGCGTGATCGGCGGCATGGCACCCGACGGATCGGCGGACCTCGAGCACATCCGCTCGCTCATGGATGCGGGCCAGCTCAAGGCCGTCATCGACCGCAGCTATCCGCTGGCCGCCATGGCCGAAGCGCACCGCTACGTGGAGCAGGGCCACAAGAAGGGCAACGTGGTGATCAAGGTCGCCGCGTAGACACGCTCACACCGAAGCGCCCTTGCTCACGATCCGCTTGCGGATGCGGCTCAACGACTCCGGCGTTACGCCGAGGTAGCTGGCCAGCA
>JBDTNF010000160.1:0-19638 GCA_039933875.1 Flavobacteriales bacterium
GGTGCTTGTCCTCCTTGCCCATGCCCTCGCGGATCATCTCCAGCGCCTGGGCGATGCGTCGCTTGCGGGTCTCATCCTGTTTGGCATCGGTGATCCACTCCACGTACTCCTTTTTGTGGGTGTAGTTGAACTTCTCCCAATGCTCCCAGGCCTGGTCGTCCTTTTTCAGGCAGCCCTCCAGGTCGGTGGGGACCACCAAGGCCTTCTTCGCAGGCCGTGCATCGGTGAGCTTGGCGCCTGACTGGTTCACCTTCACTGCCTGCTTCACGAGGTCCATGAAGCCTTTCTCATCAATGGTCTCGCCCTCGTGGATCTTGTAGGCGCGGATGCCCTTGTCCTCGCCCTTCTCCAGCTTTTCGAAGAGGGCGTTGGTGTCCTTCAGCAAGGCTCCCTTGTGGAACCACACACTGACGAAGGCCTTGAAGCCGTGAAGGCCGATCATGATGCCATCGTGGTCGAAGTGGGGCGAGTTCCAGCGCCACGTCTCCTCGATGTCCTCATCCACGGAATGGATGAGCTGCCGCAACCGTACCAGCGTCTTGCGATGCCATTCGGGTTGTTCGCCGATGCAGAGATTGATCTGTTCCTGGGCGTGCATTGCTTCGAAAATGGGGGACCAAACTAATACCGTCCGCAGATAACGTCACCGAAAGTGGCGCCCGGTTCTCAACAGCGCTCGATCACTGCAGCATAGCCCTGGCCGACACCTATACACATAGTGCAAATGGCGTATCGTTTATTCCTGACCATCAGTTCAATAGCTACTGTCTGTAAAAGTCTTGCTCCACTCATCCCCAGCGGATGGCCCAGTGCGATGGCCCCGCCGTTCGGATTGATCCGCGGGTCGTTATCGGCGATGCCAAGGCTACGGGTGCAACTGAGCACCTGTGCGGCAAAGGCCTCGTTCAGTTCGATCAGGTCCATCTGGTCGAGGGTCAGGCCCGCGCGCTTCAAGGCCAGCTTGGTCGCGTTCACCGGCCCGATGCCCATGATCCGGGGCTCCACCCCAACGACCGCGCTGCTCACAATACGGGCCAGTGGTTTCAGCCCGTGGGACTTGAGACCGGCGTCACTAGCCACCAACACGGCGGCCGCACCATCGTTCAGGCCGCTGGCATTGCCCGCGGTCACCGTGCCGTTCTTGCGGAAGGCAGGTTTCAACCCGGCCAATGCCTCGAGGGTGGTCTTCGGTTTGGCGAACTCGTCCTGTACGAAGAGGACCGGGTCGCCCTTGCGCTGCGGAATAGGGACAGCGCTGATCTCCTGCGCCAACCGTCCGCTGGCTTGGGCCGCGCCGGCCTTTTGCTGGCTCCAGAGCGCGAACCGGTCCTGGTCCTCGCGGCTGATGGCGTTCGTCTCCAGCAGGTTCTCAGCGGTCTCACCCATGGCGTCCACGCCGTATTTCTCCTTCATAAGCGGATTGATGAACCGCCAGCCGAAGCTGCTGTCGAACATCTGCGCATCGCGGCCATACGGCGTGCTGGTTTTGCTGATCACCCACGGACCACGGGTCATATGTTCAACACCCCCAGCGATGAAGAGGTCGCCATTGTTCGCTGCGATCGCGCGACCGGCACCGACGACCGCGCTCATGCCCGAGGCACAAAGGCGGTTCACCGTCTCGCCAGGCACGGTCACAGGGAGGCCTGCGAGCAGCAGGGCCATTCGGGCCACGTTCCGGTTGTCCTCACCAGCTTGGTTCGCGCAACCCAAGATCACATCGTCGATGGCGGCCGGGTCCAAGGCCGGGTTGCGTGCCATAAGCGCGTTGATCACATGGGCCGCAAGGTCATCAGCACGGACAGGTGCAAGGCTGCCCGTGAAAGCGCCAATGGGCGTGCGGATGGCATCGACGATATAGGCGGCGTTCATGTGGTCGGGTTCGGTTGGTCTGCGGGGAACCACGGTTTTCCGGTGCGGAAGACGGTCCCCTTGAACAGCGCGACGGTCTCTTCACGCTGGTTGGTCACGACGATGTGGTAGATGCCGATGCTCCGCGAAAGGCTCTTCTCTTCGGCTGTGGCCGTGAGCACGTCGCCTTCCTTCACCGGTTTGGTGTGGCTGATGGAGGTCTCCACCGAGACGGCCTGGATGCCATGGCTGTTGGAAGCGAAGGCCAGGGCACTGTCCGCCAGAGAATAGGTGAGGCCGCCATGGGCGATCCCAAAGCCATTGAGCATCTCCCGCCGCAGGGTCATGCGCAACGCACAGGTGCCCGGCTCAACACGCAGGCGCTCGATCCCCAGCCAGATGCTGAAGGGATCGTTATCGTACATGCGTGCAACCACCCGTTCAGCCAGTTCGTTCGGATCGATCATCGATGGTAAAAGTACCGGTCGTGCGCTCAGGCTTTGGCGGAGAGTTCCTTCGGGAGCACACCTTCGTGGATCAGCATCCAGCGTTTGCGCCAGATGCCGCCGACATAACCGGTGAGCAAGCCGTCGCTGGCGATCACCCGGTGGCAGGGCACGATGATGGGCAACGGATTACGTGCGCAGGCGCTGCCCACAGTGCGCGCAGTGGCCCTGCCTCCGATCCGCTCGCTGATCTCCTGGTAGGTGCGCGTGTCGCCCCAGCGGATGTCATCGATGTTCTCCCACACGATCTTCTGGAACCGGGTCCCCAGCCGCTGCAAAGGCAGGTCGAACCGCTTTCGTTTGCGAGCGAAGTAGCTCGACATTTGTTTCCTGGCCTCCACAAGCACAGTGGGCGGTTTGGCGTGCCGGATCCTCAGCGCCTCGAAGGAGACCCGGGTGATCAGTTCGCCGTCGCTCTCGATCCACACCTTACCGATCGGCCCATCGACCACCACGACATGGAACGGCGAGAACAACTCGGGTTCACGAGCGGTCACGGCACTCTCCCTGGGTGTGGCCATGGCGGGTATCTTGGGAGCAAAATAGCATGTGATGACCTGGTTCACACCTGACTTCAACCAGTTCTTCAAGGACTTGGCGAAGAACAACAACAAAGAGTGGTTCGACGCGAACCGCAAGCGCTACGAGGCTTCCGTGAAGGCTCCGTTCCATGCGTTCGTGGCCGATGCCATCAAGCGCATCGCCAGGCACGACAAGACCATCCGTATCGACCCCAAGGAAGCCCTCTTTCGCATCAACAAGGATATCCGCTTCAGCAAGGACAAGACCCCTTACAAACTGGAAGCATCGGCGTTGATCTCCGCTGCCGGGCGAAAGGACCACGCCACACCGGGCATCTATTTCGCTTTCGGCCCTGAGAACGTGAAATTCTACGGCGGGGCCTACCAGCCCGAGAAGGACCAATTGGAACGCATCCGGACCGCGATCATGCGGGACGGCAAAGGCTTCCGGAAGGTGATCGAGGCCAAGGCGTTCGTAACGCTGTTCGGAAGCGTGCAGGGCGAGGCCAACAAAGTGTTGCCTGCGGAGTTCAAGGCCGCCGCCGCTAAAGAGCCGCTGATCGCGAACAAGCAGTTCTATGTCGGTGCCGAGCGGCCGGCCAAGCTGGTGTCCGATCCGAAACTCATGGATGCGCTTATGGACCACTATCTCGCCATGTGCCCCTTCAATGCCTGGCTGGCCAGCGCGATGAAGTGATCGAAAGCTCGGAAACGAAAAGCGCCCGCCTTGTGGCGAGCGCTTCCCGACTTTCACATGAACGGTCTGGTCACATGGCGGACTTGCCGACCAATTCCACTTTCAGTTCGATGTTGTCGGAGAGGACCATGTCCTTGGCTCCAGCTGCTGGACCTAATCCGTATTTCTGACGGTCGAAGGTGAGCGTCCCGGTTGCTTTCACGGTACCCGCTTCTTCCACAACAACGATATCCGTCACGGTTTCCTCGTTGGTCTTCCCGCGCACGGTAAGGTTGCCTTTGGCCGTGGCGCCCTCGACGTTGGTGATCACGAAAGTTGCCGTTGGGTAGGTCGCCACGTCGAAGAAATCGGGCGACTTCAGGTGACCGACCAGGTTCTCTTTTGTGCCACGCGGGGAACCAGCAGGTGCCATGTTGCCGTCCTGCACGGCATCCAGGCTGGTGAGGTCAGCAGTGAAGGATCCGGAAACGAGTCCGGTCCCTTTTACCACAAACGTGCCCGTTGAAAGGCCGATCGTGCCCTTGTGCTCTTTCACGCCGAGCATCACACCGGTCCAGTTCACTTTGCTGATCGAGGGATCGATCATGAAGCCACGTTCCATCGATGCGAGATCGGCGAGGCTATCAGCAACTGCTTTTTCGCGAGCCGCTTTCTGTTCTTCCGGGCTGGGACCACAGGACACCAGGAACATGGCCGCGACAGCAGCAGAGAGGAGTTGGAGTTTCATGATCGATCCGAGGGTTATTTAAGGCGCAAAGGAACGAAAAATATTCCCATGGAAAATAAATCCGTGGAACTTTACGGAAGAGGCCTTGCTGCGGTACTCTCAATAGAAACCCCTGCTTTCGCGAACCATCCTTCGCAGGAGGGGCGAAGGCCTGTAACGGTCTTCGCCATACTCGGCTTGCAGGCGCTCCAGCGCGGCGAGACAGTGATCGAGTCCTTTCTCGTCGGCCCACTTCAACAGGCCCTTCGGGTAGTTCACTCCCTTGGTCATGGCCAGATCGAGATCATCGCGGTTTGCGATGCCGAGGTTCAGGGCTTCGGTCGCTTCATTTATCAGCATGACCAATACACGCCAGCAGATATCGGCAAGCAGTTGAGGGTCGGATGCCGGGGTCGGGATAGCAGCGCCCTCGGCATAGTCATAGTAGCCTCGACCACTCTTGCGTCCCAACCAACCGGCCTCGACCTGCCGCTGTTGCGTGATGCTCGGTCGGTAGCGCGGGTCGAAGAAGAAGGCTTCGAAGACACTCCTGGTCACGGCGAAGTTGATGTCGTTGCCGATCATATCCATCAACTCGAAGGGACCCATCCGGAAGCCACCAATGCTCCGCATCGCATGGTCGATCGTCGCCATGTCCGCCACGCCTTCCTCGTAGATGCGGATCGCCTCGCCGTAGAACGGCCGTGCCACACGGTTCACAATGAAGCCCGGTGTGTCCATGCAGATCACTGCTGACTTGCCCCACCGGCGCATAGTCGCGGTCATAGCATGGGTGACCGTCCCGGAGGTGGCGAGTCCCGGGACCACCTCTACCAACGGCATGAGCGGAGCCGGGTTGAAGAAGTGGATACCCAGCACCCGGTCGGGATGCTTGCAGGCGCTGGCGATCGCCGTTACGGACAACGAGGAGGTGTTCGTGGCCAGAACGGTATCGCGTTGGACGAGCGCCTCCAGATCCGAGAAGAGCTTCTTCTTAATGGCGAGGTCCTCGACGATCGCTTCGATCACGAGCTGGCTATCGGCAAGGTCCTTCAGGTCTGAAGAAGGCGTGATGCGGCCGAGTGTCGCCTGTGCATCGGTCGCGCTGATCTTGCCCTTCCCGACCAACTTGTCAAAGGTCTTTCCCAGATCGGCAAGGGCCTTTTCCACAGCTCCCTGGCGCGTATCGAAAAGCCTGACCGGATCACCGCTCTGGGCCGCGAGTTGCGCGATGCCCGTGCCCATCGTACCGGCGCCGATCACGGCGACCCTTATCGGTTGGTCCATGCACCAAAGATCGTTGCGGAACGTGTACTGGGAGAACCTCGTTCTTGACGCGGCCCTTGTTGTCTTTACATTCGAACAAAATCAAGTCCATGATCATCTCGCGCATCATGTTCCGACTGAAGTTCGGGCAAGCCAAACCGGCCATCGCCTTGTGGAAGGAGATCATGGACCATTCCAAGGAAAGCAAGGACGCGCGTCCCATGTGGCTGATGACCGACATGAGCGGACCGAATTACACGCTGGTATGCGACGTCCATATGCGCGGGTTCACCGACCTGGGGCCTGTGAACCATGTGTGGATGACGGATCCCCGGATCCGTGAACTCTATCCGAAGTTCACCCAGTTGTGCGATTCATCGGTCAGCCAGTTGTACCACGTGGAACACCAGGTTGGTGGTGCGATCGTTCCCGGGAATATCATGGAGCAAATGACCTTCCGCCTGAAGTTCGGACAGGCGCGACCGGCCTGCGCCATCTGGAGGCGTGTGCTTGACGCGGGCAAGGAGTCCGGATATCCGATGCGCTTGATCACGGACATCACGGGACCGAGTTACACGATGATCATGGATATGAGCTACAAGAGCATGCTCGAATATGGTCCCCACCAGCACTACTGGATGACCAACGAGAAGATGCAGGAAGCCTTTCACGAGTTCCTGCCGCTGTGCGACTCATCGGAACGCACGCTCTATTCAGTGGTGCACATGGTCTGAGGCATAACCAGCGTCACTCGCCTTTGTAGACCGGTTTCCGCTTTTCCAGGAAAGCCTTCACGCCTTCGTTGTAGTCGTAGCTGGCGCCTGCGATGCTCTGCAGTTCGTTCTCGACGTCCAACTGGTCGCTGAGCGTTCCTGTTACCGAGCGGTTCAGTGCTTCCTTGGTGAGCGCGATCGCTTTGGTCGGCATCAGTGCCAGCTTCTTCGCCAGCGCAGTGGCTTCGTTCAGGAGGTCGGCATCGGGAACCGCCTTCCAGATCATGCCGAGTTCGGCGGCCTTGGCGGCCGGCACCTTGTCCGCGAGGATCATTTGACCGAAGGCGCGTTGCATACCAACGAGGCGCGGCAGGGTGAACGTGCCGCCGCTATCGGGGATCAGGCCGATGTTGATGAAGCTCTGGATGAAGTTGGCGCTCTCGGCGGCCAGGGTGAGGTCGCATGCGTATGCGATGTTGGCACCTGCGCCGGCAGCCACACCGTTCACAGCCGCGATCACCGGCTTGGGCAGGTCGCGGATGCGGCGCACGATCGGGTTGTACTGCACCGTAAGGATCTCCTCGATCTTGGTGCCGGGTGCGATCGCCTCCGCCAGATCCTGTCCCGCGCTGAAGGCACGTCCGTCACCGGTGATGAGAACCGCGCGGATGTTCCTGTCCGTCGCACACTCGTCCAAGGCGTGGATCACTTCCAACGACATCGCCCGGTCGAAGCTGTTGAGCTTGTGCGGTCGGTTGAGCGTGATGGTGGCCACACCGTCAGCGACGGCGTACTTGATCTTCTCGTAGGTCATTGGGCGAAGATCGGTCGATCAACCGCAGATGCGTTGCGTTAGATCACGGCGCTCGGAGAGATATCAAGTGCGCACTTGAAGTGCCCCTCCGGACAGGCCTTGAACCCATGCAGCCCACAGGGCCTGCAGTAGAGCTTCTCGCCGATCTCAGCCACGCGCCCGTTCGCGTTCAGCGGCCCGAAGCCGAAAGCGGGGACCGTGCTGCAGAACACCACCGTTACAGGAGCGTTCATTGCTGAGGCGATGTGCAGTGGCGCGCTGTCGTTCACGTAGTTCATGCGGGCATCCTTCATCAGCGCCGCGGTACCGAGCAGTGACAGCTTGCCTGCGAGGATCTCGCCGCGACCAGATGATCTCGCGATCCGCTCGCACGTTGGAACATCGCCGGGGGCACCGATGAGAAAGACGAGCTGCTCTGGGGGAAGGATCCGGATCAGTTCCGCCCATTTCGACTCGGGCCACTGTTTGGTGAACCACACCGATGCGGGAGCGATGCAGACGTAGGGGGAGGCATCTGCTTTGCCGCCAAGGCCGATCGAGGGTCTGAGATCTTCGAGTTCCCAGGGCTCGGGATGAAGTTCTGGCAATGGTCGCGATCCGTCGGTCAGGTGCTCGATCAACGCGTTCAACCGGTCCACCTCGTGCCGGCCATCGCCGATCACATGTTTCACTTTGCGCGAGAACAGGAAGCTCAGTGGGTTCTTGTCGTAGCCGACCTTCTCATGGCCTTTCGCCAGTAAGGTCATCAAGCCGGTACTGAAGAAGCGTTGGGCATTGATGATATGGTCGTACCGCGTCTTGCGCAGTGCGGTGATCAGCCTGAAGAGGTCGCGCGTCTTGCCCTTCCGCTTATCCCAGATATGCAGGGTATACAGGAAGGGATGTCCGTCGAAAAGCCCTTCGTTGCCTTTGCGCACCACGAGATCGAGCGCGGCATCGGGATGGAACGCATGCAGCTTCTCGACGATGCTCGTCACCAGCACAGCATCGCCGAGGAACGCGGTCTGGATGACGAGGATGCGCTTCACGACTTCACTTGCTCGATAAGGGTGATGAGCACCTTGTCGATGCGGTTGCCGTCCATGTCCAGCACCTCACCGGCGAAATGCTCCTCCTGAATCCGGTCGCCCACCTTGGGGAGGCGGTCGAGCTTGCCGAGGAAGTAGCCCGCGACCGTGGCGTATCCGGTCTCTTCTTCGTCCATCACCGTGCGGCCGAGGTGCTGGTTGAAGTCCCCGATGAGCACCTGACCACCAACGAGCAACGAACCGTCCGGTCTGCGTACGATCTCCGGTGCGCTGTCATCGTCCTCGGCGGGCAGGTCCCCCATGATCGCCTCTGTCAGATCGTGCAGGGTCACCATGCCTTCGAACTGGCCATGCTCATCCACCACCAAGGCAGCGTACTGTTTGCTCTTCTTGAACAACTTCAGGATGGTGAAGGCCGGAGCGCTCTCGGGCACGATGATCGGCGGGCTGACCACCTGTTCCAAGCGGAAGCCGGGTGTATTGTACTGCTCGAGCAGGTCGCGCGCGGTCAGCGTCCCATGCACCTCCTCAATGGCCGATCGCGACACCGGGAATTTGGAGTGGTGGCTGTCCTTCACCTGCGCGACGATCTCGGCCACCGAGCGCGTGCTGTCCACCCATTCAAGATCACTCCGGTGGGTCATGAGCGTCTTGGCCACTTGATCGCTGAAGCGGAAAAGGTTCTGGTGTGCTTCGGATTCCTGTTTGTCCAGCACCCCTTGGAGGTTCGCCGTGCGGATCATCGCGCGGAGTTCTTCCTCGCTCATCCGGTCGCCCTGGCTCTCCTTGATGGGCAGCAGTTTCAACAGAAGCGAAGTGGACATGGAAAGCACTTTCACCATGGGGAACGTGGCCTTGGCGAACGCCTGGATGATCGGCGCGGTGAACAGGGCGATCGGCTCGGGGTTGTTCAGTGCGATGGTCTTCGGGACCAGTTCGCCCACCACGATGGTGAAATAGGTGATGCCCCCGATGATCACTACGACGCCGATGCTGTGGGCATAGGGTGCGAGCGAGGGCCACCCCTTCAGGTAGTGCTCAAAGTCCTCGCTCAAGGTGGCCTCCCCGTACGCTCCGGCGACGATCCCGGTAAGGGTGATGCCCACCTGTACCGAACTGAGGAATTTTTCCGGATCGGCCAGCAATGCCAGAATGGTCCTGGCTCTGCTGCTTCCGCTGTCGGCCAGTGCCTGTATGCGGCTGGTCTTGACGGAGACCAGGGAGATCTCGCTCAACGCGAAGAACCCGGTGATCAGCGTGAGTAGTGCGATGATGACGAACTCCATGGATCAGACGGCTACGTTGTGTTCACGCAGCGCATCGTTCAACGAGGTCTTCCTGTCGGTGCTGGCTTTGCGCTGCCCGATGATCAGCGCGCAAGGGACGTTGTACTCACCTGCGGGGAAGCGCTTGGCATAACTACCCGGGATCACCACGCTGCGCGGAGGCACGTAGCCTTTCGTCTCAAAGGGTTCCGGTCCGGTAACGTCGATGATGCGTGTACTCGCCGTGAGCACCACATTGGCGCCCAGCACGGTCTCTGTTCCCACGCGCACCCCTTCCACCACGATCGCCCGCGATCCGATGAAACAGCCATCCTCGATGATCACGGGCGCAGCTTGCACGGGTTCCAGTACGCCACCGATGCCCACGCCACCGCTCAGGTGCACATGCCTGCCGATCTGCGCGCAACTGCCCACGGTGGCCCACGTGTCCACCATCGTGCCTTCATCCACGTACGCACCGATGTTCACGTAACTCGGCATCAGGATCGTTCCGGGGGCGAGGTAGGCGCCATAGCGTGCCACGGCATGAGGGACCACGCGCACTTTCAGATCCGCGTAGCCGCGCTTCAATTTCATCTTGTCATGGAACTCCAGCGGCCCGGCCTCCATTGTTTCCATGCCGCGCGTCGGGAAGTAGAGGATCACGGCCTTCTTCACCCAGTCGTTCACCGTCCACTCGGATCCGCTGTCGGAGGGCGGGTCGGCCACACGCAGTTCGCCCTTGTCGAGCAGCTCGATGATGTGCTCGATGATCTCCACGGTCTTCCGCTCTTTCAGCAGCGCGCGGTCCTCCCAAGCGTTCTCGATCTCCTGTCGCATCGCGACAAAGATGCGACCCGGCGCCCGCACAGCGCTTTGAACCGTTCTTTGTCATGTCCGATCGAACCACCCCATGCCCCGCGTCATCGCCATCGACCATGGAAGCAAGCGCACCGGCCTTGCGGTTACGGACCCCCTGCGCATCATCGCCACGGCGCTCGACACCGTGCCCAGTGCCGAGCTCATGGCCTATCTCCAGCGCTACCTGGCCAAGGAGCAGGTGGACGGCTTTGTGGTCGGCTTGCCGAAGCACCTGGATGGGAACCCGACGGACGCCACCCCCGGGGCGTTGAAGTTGGTGGAGGAACTGAAGAGGGCTTTCCCTGGGAAGTGGGTGGAGACCGTGGATGAACGCTTTACCAGCAAGATGGCGCAGCAGACCCTGCTGGCCAGTGGCAAGGGGCGCATGGCCCGGCGGGAGAAGGGCCAGTTGGACCGGATCAGCGCGACCATCCTGCTGCAAGGCTGGATGGGAAGCAAGTAAGAGCGTATGTAGTTGGCAGTTCGCAGTCGGCAGTGAATGCCTAACGCCTCCAGCCAACTGCATACTGCGAACTGTGAACTGCCGACTTCCGCCGGCCTTCTACATTTGCAGCCGTTCAGCCATGATCCTTCCCATTCGTGCCTATGGCGATCCCGTCCTGAAAAAGATGACGCAGGACATCGAGCCCGGACACCCCGGCTTGAAGCAGCTGATCGCCGACATGTTCGAGACGATGTACGCGGCGAGTGGTGTCGGCCTTGCCGCGCCGCAGGTTGGGCAGAGCATCCGCATGTTCATCGTCGATGCTTCACCCTTCGCTGAGGATGAGGACGGCAAGCCCACGGCCGACGCCCATTTGAAGGACTTCAAACGCGTCTTCATCAACCCGTACATCGTGGAAGAAGAAGGGGAGGAGTGGCCCTTCGAGGAAGGCTGCTTGAGCATTCCCAACATCCGGGAGGAAGTGCTGCGCCAGCCGCGCATCGTTCTGCAGTACCAGGACGAGAAATTCAAGGAACACGAAGAGGAGTTCGAAGGGTTCGCGGCGCGCGTGATCCAACACGAACACGATCACCTGGACGGGATCCTTTTCCTGGACCACCTCACCCCGTTGCGTCGCCGACTGCTGAACGGCAAGTTGCGTGACATCAGCGTGGGCAAGACGGATGCGAAGTACAAGATGCGATTCACCCCTGTGAAATGAGATCGACCATGAAGAAGTTCGTTCTGTTGGCCTGTGTGGCCCTGCTCGCGGCCTGTGGTGGTGGTGGCAAGACGGAAACCGAGAACACCACCGAAGCCGTGAAGCGTATCCGGGCCATGGAGGATTCCGTCTTCGAGAACCTGGCGTTCGATCAGCGGAGTGCGCAAGCCTTGCTCGATGTGTACAAGGCGTTCGCGACGGCTCATCCGGTGGATAGCATGGCGCCCGAATACCTGTTCCGTGCGGCTGGCGTGGCCAAGTCCGTTCACGATCCGGATCAGTGCATTCGCCTGTACGACCGCATCATCGCGGACTATCCGAGCTGGCACCGCCTGCCTGATGTGTTCTACCTGAAGGCGTTCACATTGGACAGCGAGTTGGATCGCAAGGGCGAGGCGCGTGTCGCGTACGAGGAAGTGATCAAGCGTTTCCCCGACCATGCATTCGCCAGGGATGCGAAAGCGATGATCGAAAACCTCGGTCTGACCGATGCCGAGTTGATCGAGAAGTTCGAGAAGATGCAGGGCGACAGCGCCGGGGCGGTCCAGTGATCGGATCAACGCGCGACGAACGCAGCGTCCATCGCGGGCACGGGTCGGTGGATGCCTTCCACGATGATGCCCAGCGGCCTGCCAGTGAAGCGCTGGCCCAGGAACGGTGTGTTGTGTGAGCGGCTCACCAGGTCCCGCTCTTCGCAGGTCCAGTCCACCTCCGGGTCGAACAGCGTCAGTTCAGCGCGATCGCCTTCCTTGATGTGAACAGCGGGCAGGCCCAACACGGAGCGCGGACCATGGCTCAAGCGCTCGATGGTGCGACGTAGGCTCATCCTCCCTTTCAGCGCGGTATTGGCCACGGCGAACGCGGTTTCCAGCCCGATGATGCCGAACTCCGCGGGACCGAACTCGAGCACTTTGTGTTCCCTGTCCTCCGGCCGGTGGTCACTGACAATGGCGTCGATGGTGCCGTCCTTTACTCCTTCACGTAACGCATCGATATGGCGCGCGTCCCGCAGGGGTGGCATCACCTTGTAGCAGGTCTCGAAGCCACGCAGGCAGCCGTCATCCAGCAGCAGGTTGTAAGCGGCGACCGAGGCGGTCACCTTGAGCTTGCGTGCCTTGGCCGCACGGATCATCTCAACGCTCTCCGCAGTTGAGATCGTGGCGGCATGCAGGTGCCCGCCAGTGTATTCGAGCAGCGCCAGGTCGCGTGCGAGTTGGATCGATTCGGCCATGGCGGGGATCCCCTTCAACCCCAGACGGGTGCTCATGGGACCCTCGTGCATCATGCCGTTCACACAGAGGTCCGGATCGTTCGGGAATACCATGACCGGTGCGCTGTTGTCGGGGAGTCCTGCGGAATACTGCAGGGCCAGCAGCATGAGGCGTGTGTTGCGCACAGTGTGCTGGTCATCGCTGAACGCCACCGCACCGGCTTGCCGTAGGTCATGGAGTTCGGCGAGTTGCTGTCCTTTCAAGCCCTTGGTGATCGCCCCGAGCGGCAGTACACGCACCGGATGTCCGGCAGCCTTGGCGAGCAGGTATTCCACGCCCGATCGTCCGTCCAGCACGGGATCGGTGCTGGGCAGGATGCACACGGAGGTGAACCCGCCGGCCGCCGCGGCGTCGAGTCCGTTGGCGAGGCCTTGTTTCCACTCCTGCCCGGGATCGCGGAAGTGTGCACGGAGGTCGACCCAGCCCGGGCTCACGTGCATGCCGGGCACCGTCAACTCCTCGGCGTCGCCTTTGGGGATGCGATCGCCGATGCGTGCGATGCGCCCACCGCTGATGAGGATATCGGTCTCCGCATCGTGGTGTGGACCACCCGGGTCGATCACCTTCACTTGGCGCAGCAGCAGGTCGTTCATCGGGCTGAGCGGATCAGGAATACTTCAGCGGCCAGGAACAGCAGGGCGAAAAGGATGAACCATTTCCACAGTTTCCGGCCCTGGTCGAGTTCGTTCAAACGTAGCGAAAGATCATCGGTACTGCCATCGATCACAGTGAAGGAGGTGAGCCCCTGTTGTGTGAGCGCTGCTTTCAGGTCGTCAGCAGTGTAGGCGGTGAGGTCGCTTTCCTGCCGTGCGAGATCCAGGGCGAGCAACGCGAGTGTATCGTTACCGACCGTGACCGCATACGGACCGGCCGGAAGATCCTGGTCGTGCGCGACAAGCGCCACGGAGCCCGACACGCGACGGACCTCGGGCACGAGATCCATTCCTCCCGGACCGCGCAAGTGCGGTGGTTGTTCGCCGGTGATCTCGATCCCATCGAGCGGGATCACCGCCTCCGCACCGATGGTGTGGTACAAGGCACCCATCGGCCTGCTCAGTTCGGCCATGCGCAGGAGCGAGGTGGCGAAGAGCGCATGACGCGTGAGGCTCCCCGCGCGTTCTGCGAGCGGAGTGGCACAGAGATAGACCGAACCCTTTCCCTTGCCGGACCGTGCGAGGTAGGCCGTTCCATCCTGCGCGCGCAGCAGGACATCGCTTCCCACGACGGGACGCACACTCCAGCGCTCACGCACCACGGGCAGATCCACGTTGCGTGGCATGCTCTGGAAGATCTCCCGGTAGAACGGCTGCTCGAGATCGATGCGATCGACATGCACGGTGTTGGTATCCATCCGCGCTGGGGGAGCAGCACCAAATTGCGCGAAGAGCGGTGCGTAGCGCGTCGGGTCACCATCCGACGGCGGGAACACCGCGAGGCTGCCACCGCCTTCCACGAAGGATGTGAGCGCCTGCTCAAGGCCACTGGGCACTTCCGGCAGTGCGTTCAACACGACGAGGTCCTGCGCACCAAGGGCTGAAAGATCGATCGCCTTGAACGGTTGCACGGTGAAGAGGTGCGTGCTATCGCCCGCGAACACGGCCTGCACGGCACGGTCGCCGGCAACATCCCCGCCGCTCAACAGCAGCACCCGCAGCTTGTCGATCACACGGAAGCCGATGTACATGCGGTCATCGAAGGTCACCGGTTGATCGGTAACCGCAACTTCGCCCCAGTGGTTCCCACCCGCCTCACTGCTGAAGCGGAGCGTGGTATCCACCGTGGCACCACTGGCCACACTGAAGGTCGCGATCGCACGGTCCCGGCCATCGATGCTCAGGCGCAGCGGGACATTCACGAGGTCCTGCGCACCGTGGTTGCGCACCTGTACATGCAGCACTTCGTTCTGGCCCATACGCCGCACCGGGCTTGCGAACCAGACGGAATCGATGCTCAAATTGTCCGGTCGCGTGGCAGGGAGCGGAACGATGACGGTGGGGACCAGGGTGTCGTTCGTCCAATTCTCCACATCCGTCACGCTGCGCTGCAGATCCGTGAAAACGAAGGCCCGCTTCACCGGTGCATCACTGGAAGCGAGCGCCTCCCGCATGCGCGCCAACGCTTTGGATACGGGTCGCGAGAACGGACCGGCATCCACCTGCGCAGCGGCTTCCAAGGCCTCATCGCGCCCGAGCAGAACTTGCTGGCGTCCTTCGAAACGCCCGGTGAGTACCTGGAAGCGATCGGTCGGGCTGTACGCCATCACAGCATCCTGAGCCCCTTTGCGCGCCTGGTCCAGCAAACGTCCTTGGGCGTTCTGCCCATCCATGCTGTAACTGTCGTCGATGTACAACGACACCGCGCGCTGGCCGGCACGCACCGCGCTGCCGGCATTGGGGATGAAGGGCTGCGCGAACGCGAGCACCAGACAGGCCAACGCGAGGCAGCGGGCCAGCAGCACCAGCCAGTGCTGGATCTTCTTGCGCGCACGCGTCTGCTGCGAGATCTCCGCCAGGAAGCGGACGTTCGGGAAATCGATCCGCTTGAACCGGCGGAGCTGGAAGAGATGGATGAGCACCGGGATGGCCAGGGCGGCGAGCGCCCACAAGAAGGCCGGGTGCGTGAAGGACATCGGGCGCGAAGATAGCCGGACGAGGCACAGGCGTCGGCCTTCAGGCCACGAGTGGTGCGCGTGCGTTCACCCCGATAGCGAAGAGGGCGATATCGTATTTCACAGGATCCGTTGGGTCGAACGCGCGCAGCGCTTCGGTCAGTTCGACAACGCTCTTCCAATCGTCCTGGGTGCGCGTCAGCAAACCGAGTTCACGTGCGACGCGCCCGGTATGCACATCGAGGGGAACATATAGTGCGGAGGCGGGGATCCTCTTCCATAGACCCAGGTCGATGCCCCGGTCGTTGGGGCGCACCATCCAGCGCAGGAACATGTTGATGCGCTTCGCGTTGCTGCCCTTGGCCGGATCGGCGACGTGTTTTTGTGTGCGCGCCTGATGAACCGGCTCGAAAAAGCGTTGCTTGAAAATGGCGATACCATCGGCCGCCATCCATGAGACACGAGCCGCGAGGTTTGCTTCCGTTACGGCCAGAGCTCGCGGCTCGAGGCTGGGAGCTCGTGATTTTTCCGGAAGGAACGCATCCTCCAGACCGCCGTATTTCGAATACATATGCCGGAGGCCAAGGATGAAATGCCGTAGATCGATACGATTGAAGGTGCGGTGAACGAAGTGGTCGAGCCGCGACAGGTCCTCTTCGGTGGCGTGCATCACGAAGTCGTACGGTGCATTGTCCATCAAGCGCACCAACTTCCAGGCGTTGTCGATGATGGTCTTGCGCTGTCCCCAGGCGATGGTGGCCGTCAGGAAGCCGATCACCTCGGCATTCTCGCGTTCAGCGAACGATTTGGGCACCTGGATCGGATCGTTCGCGATGAACTCAGGTCGTGCGAAGCGGTCGTAGGCTTCGTCCAGCAAGCGTTGCGTATCGCGCAGGGTTCGACGAGCGGGCACGGTGCAAGATACCCGCGGGGACGCTGGGATCTTCGCCGATCCCCGGGTGGCACCGGATCGCACTTCTTGCTATTCTTGTGCCCCCTTTCCAATGACGCCAGTGATCACGCGCCTCCGCATGGTTCCGTACATCTTCGCCGAGCGCGTCTGCCCTTTTCTCCTGCTGGCGCTCTTGGGGCTGTCCAGCACCATGGTATTCTCACAAGCGCCGGAAGTGTCGTCGGGTTGTTGGGCGGCTTGGAAAGGCAGCGCACCTGCCGAGGAGATGCTCACGTCGATCCGTGCGCAGTACGCAGCGGACCTGAAGGGAATTAAGTTCAACAATTATGCGCTGCAGCGTGCCGTGGTGGAGGACCGCAAGGAGCTGCAGACGGACCTGCTCAAGAGCCTGGAGGACGAACAATTCATCTTCGGCACGCCCCTGAACGCTCTTCTGGATAGCGTGATGGACCTGTTGGTGGGCGGCAATCCGGAGATCGTGAGACCGCGCCTGTTGTTGAGTTGGTACCCCTGGCCCAACGCATCCTGCCGCGGCGAAGGCACCATCGTGGTGGATCTGGGCCTGATGGAACGCATCCGGACCCGGTCCGAACTGGCGTTCGTGATGGCGCATGAACTGGCCCACCAACAGCTCGACCACGTGAACAGCAGCATCGTCCAGGTGAACCAGCACCTACTTTCCAAGGAGTTCAAGGCCGAAGTGCGGGCCACCATGCGGAAGGAATACAACCGGGTCGCCGAGTTGGAGCGGTTGTTCGTCGGGTTCTCGGTGAACGAGCGTCGCCACAGCCGCAACCATGAGATCGCAGCGGACTCCCTGGGGCTCATCTTCCTCCTGCACACGCCCTTCGATCCGGCCGCCGCGCTGAGCACCATGGACATGCTCGATCGCTGCGACAATGAACGGGACTCGTTACCCATCGACGCGCACTGGGCGTTCGAATATCCCGGCGTGGCGTTCGATGCGCGCTGGACAGGGCTGCGAACGGTGAGTTCCCTGGCCGCGGTCGATACCCGGGACCATGTGCTGGAGGACTCGCTGAAGACGCACCCCGATTGCATGAAGCGGAAGCGGGTGTTGGCCGCTGAACTGTCAGACACGCTCCCCGGGAATTGGGCTGCGGAATCGACCGCGTACGAGCCTTACGCGCATATGTCATCGTATGCCACCATCGAGAGCGCCTTCCGGTCCGACGATGCGGGCAGGGCCATTTTCCTGGCGCTGCAGTTGTTGAAGAGCGATCCCGGGAACGCCTACCTGAACGCTGCACTGGCACGCGGCTTCGCGACGCTGTCCGTTTGTGCCGCAGAGCACCGGTTGAGCCATGTGCTGGATCAGCCGACCAAGCGGCAAGCGAGGAGCTATGCGCAGCTGTTGCAAGCGTTGAACGACATGCGGATCAGCGACATGGGCGCGCTCGCCGACCATTACTTGAGCATGGCGCGTGCCACGGATCCCCGTTGTGAGGACACGGTGTACACCACAGCACTGCTGGCTTATGGACGTAAGAACGCGACCGACCTCGACCAGGCCAAGTCCGATTATTTGAGTACGTTCCCCGACGGTCGCCTCACCGAACGCATCGGTGAACTCACCCTGGCGCCCCCTGCCAAACACTGAATCATCCCAAACACCAACCGATCCCACCATGCGAAAGACACTCCTGTTCCTGGCCCTCCTTGCCGGCCTTTCTTCCATTGCGCAAACGCGCGAATTCCAGAACGTGCTCCGGGCCCGGGCACGGACCACTGGTGGGGTGATCATGAAGAACAACGAATTGGGCGGCTACTATTCGTTCTATGAGACCGACAAGGTCGATGGGAAGAACAGGGCTTTCCGCGTGGCGCTCATGGACGACAACCTGGGCGAAGCGGGCGAGATCCGCATCGTGCGGCCCAAGAACAGCATCCTGATGGAATGCGTGTTCAACGGGAAGGCCTTCCTCCTTTTCTTCCTCAACGACAAGAACGTGGAGATGGAGACGTACGACACGAACGGGAAGAAACTCGGTTCGAAGGTGTACGAGGATGTGACCAAGTGGGAACGCACCCGCGCCATGATGGCCGCCAAGGCCGGCGAGAACGGGGAGGTGAACCAGAGCATTTTCCCGATCGGCGATGGTGGCTTCCTCAAGCAGAGCATCACAAAGGGCGAGACGTATGGCTACCAACTCACAGCCTACAACAACGACCTGACGGTGCGCTGGGAGACCGACGCACCCAAATCGGACATGATCGAAGCCGTGGACGTGATCGAGGTGACGAACGACTTCATCGTCGGTTCCATGTACAAGATGAAGAACCGGATGACCATGCCGGACTTCGCGCTGGCTGTGCTGTTCGATGTGAAGACCGGCAAGAAGTTGTGGGAGAAGGAACTGACGGTGGACGGTCAGAAAATGACCGTACTGAACGCGTTCCCCGCTGAAGGCAAGGACGAGTTGGTCTTCACCGGTGAGTTCTTCGGACCGAAGGACAATATCGTCAAGGACAAGAGCAAGGGGCTCTATGCCATGCGTACGGGATACGACGGTGTCCCCACGCAGACCGAATTCTACAGTTGGGAGAAGGATATCCTGCCTTTAGTGCCGGCCGATGAAAAGGGCAAGAAGGAATTGGACCGCATCCTGTTCCACAAAATGGTGCGCCTGAAAAGCGGGTCCATCTACTGCATCGGTGAAGAGTACAAGAAAGTGATGGGGGCCACGGGTGGGATCCAGATCACCACGAAGAATCTTGTCGTGCTCGAATTGGGTCCTGATCTCAAGATGAAAGGGTGCTCTGTGATCCCGAAATCCAAACAGCGCACCGAGTTCCCCATGGAGTATGTGCAACTCTCCGCATCGGTGCTGGCCCAACTGACCAAGCAAATGGGCTTCTTCGACTACGAGTTCACGACGCAGGACAAGGTGGGTGACCGCTTCTTCGTGACCTACGTGGGTTTCGATCGCGGCAAGAACGAGAGCGGCGACAAGGTGGGTTCATACATCGGTACCGTGATCGGCGATGGCAAGAGCAAACCCACTGTTGACAAGTACGATGTGGATGCCAAGGACGCCACCTTCTTCCGGGTGCTCCCTGCAAAAGCGGGCTATGTGGCCATCTACGAGTACTCGAAGAAACTCAAGCGGATCAACTTCCGCCTGGAGAAGATGGCCTACTGAGGCGAGGGGCGCGGTCGAGGGGAAGTGCCCCGGTCGCGCCCACGCTTCATGAAGGTTTTATCGATCCGCGCGCGGGGGTCATTGCCAGATCCCAAGGATGACGCCGTAGAGCGTGAACTGCACGATGTGGTATCCACCGTCGATGAGGAGCAACGTGGTAGGCTTGTTCGCGAACTGGTAGTTGATGGCGAAGCTGGTGGCGGCGATGCCGAAGCCGCAGAGGAAGCCGTGGTGCAGCCAATGCGGGAACGTATGTGCTTCGTGACCGACAAGGATCGCGAACGCATA
>JBDTNF010000161.1:0-23253 GCA_039933875.1 Flavobacteriales bacterium
CCGTTCGAAGAGCAGGTCGTACTTGATCGGGTCGATGTTGGTGATGCCCGTACAGTAGGCCACCACACTGCCGGCCGCGCTGCCGCGGCCCGGCCCGATCAACACGCCAATGCTGCGGCCGTGGTTGATGAAGTCCTGCGTGATCAGGAAGTAGCCCGAGAAGCCCATCGTCTTGATGGTGAATAACTCGAAGTCGATGCGCTCCTTGATCTTCGGATCCAGCGAATCGATGCCGCCAATTGCTCCAGGATCCAGCGGGCGCCCGTCCTGAGCAACTTCGAAGGAGTGGGCCGCAGGGCGCGAAGCGACCGAGGAGTCGAAGGATGGGCTTGTGCCGATATAACGTCGGATGGCGCCTTCATACGTGAGATGCTTCAGGTAATCGTCCTGGTCGGCGAAGCCGTCGGGGATCTGGAAGTTCGGAAGGAGGATGTCCTTCTTCAGCTTCAGCGGCTCGATCTTATCGACGATCAGATTCGTGTTGTCCAGCGCCTGCGGAAGATCCTTGAAGGTCTCTGCCATCTGCGCCTGCGTCTTGAAGAAGAACTCGTCGTTGAAGAACGCGAAGCGTTTGCCCTTCGATCCTTCTTCGTCACCGTCGTCGGCTTTGGGTGTGCTCTGTTTCTCGCCGGTGTTGATGCACAGCAGGATGTCGTGCGCATTGCTGTCCGCCTGATCGACATAGTGGCTGTCGTTGCTCGCGATGATGGGCACGTTGTACTTCGCGGCGAACTTCAGCAGCACCGCGTTCACCTTGTCCTGGTCGGGAATGCCATGGCGTTGCAGTTCGATGTAGTAATCCTCACCGAAGAGATCGAGCCACCACTTGAACTCCACTTCACCGGCCGCTTCGCCTTTGCGCAGGATGGTGCGCGGCACACTGGCAGCGAGGCAGCATGTCGTCGCGATCAGGCCTTCGTGGTACTTCAGCACCAACTCCCTGTCGATGCGCGGGTACTTGCTGTAGTAGCCCTCGATGTAGCCGAGTGAGCAGAGCTTGCTCAGGTTCTTGTAGCCCTGCGCGTTCTTCGCTAACAGCAACTGGTGGCAGCGCTGGTCCTTGTCCTCGCGTGTGAAGGTCTTCTTATGCCGGTCCTCCACGAGGTAGAACTCGCAGCCGACGATCGGCTTCACCTTTGGGGTGCCGTCCTCGTTCTTGTGCTTGCCGGCTTCGGCCACGAACTTGAACACACCGAACATGTTGCCATGGTCGGTGATCGCGATACCCGGCTGCCCATCGGCGATGGCCTTCTTGTAGAGCGCAGGGATGGCGGCGGCGCCATCGAGAAGCGAGAACTGAGTGTGAACGTGGAGGTGGGAGAACTTCATTGCAGGGCGACGAAGTTACCCGGGAGCGAAAGGTCGGAGCGGATCAGTTTTCCACAGGGCCATGATGTGGCCAACCGCAGACGCTCTTTTCAACGAGGGGGCTGCTGCACTAATTTCGCTGCATGAACTACATCCTCACCGTACCAGAAGAACGGAAGGACTTCCTCGAGGAACTCTTCAAGGCGATGCCGTTCTTGAAGGCCCGACCCATTTCCAAAGCGAAGGCGGAACGCGTGAACGATATGCTTGATGCCGTCGATGAGATAAAGGCGATCGAAGCGGGTAAGCGGAAGCCCCGTTCAATGAAGGCCTTGCTGCGTGAGCTATAGCATCGTCCCGCTTCGGCCCTTCGAGAGGCAACTCAAGAGGCTGGCCGGGAAGTATCCATCACTGAAGAAGGAGATCGCGCAACTGGCTGAGGCGTTGTCGGAAGATCCGACCATTGGGACTCCGCTCGGCAACGGTTCGTTCAAGATCCGTCTCGCCATAGCTTCAAAAGCCAAGGGCAAGAGCGGCGAGGGACGTATGGTCACCCAGCGAGAAGGACACGCTCAGCGATAAGGAGTTGAAGGAACTTCTGAGCTTGATCCCGGAGTAGAGGCGCAGGGTTTCCTTCAGTAGACCCTGCGCGGGCATAGAACTACCCCTGCTACCTTTCCCCTCCCATTCCACACACGTGAAAAATCACATCTATCTACTGCTACTTCTCTTGACAATGTCAGCAGGGTCATGTAGCTCAGTCACCAATAGAGATAGATCAACTCCAGAAGGACTCGCTGGCGAGTTATTTGAAGCTGTTAAAAGTCATGACATTGAACGTCTCATGGAAACTTCGCTTTGGCACTATCGCGACTCCATACTTCCCTGTATTGATCGTAGCCTTCAAACAGGCAATCGTGAGTATTGGGTGGCCCAACTTGGCTTATCGAAGACCGCAATCCTCAATTCCGATGAAAATGGAAACCGGAGCAGGGAAGTGTTCTCAGAGATTTTCTCAGCGGATGGAAGAAGCATCAAATGTCGCCGTCTCAATCAGCCGACGAGGGAGATACCCGATAGTGAGTTAGGGACGATTCCTCTATCCTCACTAGAATACCAGGACGTAGTAGTAAAGGTTCAATCCAGCCACGGGACCAATGTCATAGGAGGTGTGATTGTGGTGAGATCAGAGAAAGCATTATTTAAACTCACCATGAGCGCCATTAAACTTTGCGGTCAATACTACTGGGAAGGATTTCTGTATGAAGAACTGAAAGAAATTAGTCCAGAGGACTACGCGACCTTCAAACGGAAAGAACCCAACTGAGCCCATCCCATTACCACGCTTGTCAAGCACTCGTTCACTCCCCAACTGAGCGTAGCCTGTGGCTATACTCGACTAGCACTCGGTCATTGTAGCCCGTGACTATCCGGCTAGCAGCATTGGTAGATGGTATCGATCTGTAGTACCATCGCGGTACTTAAGTTTATACAAAGAACCTCTATTGTACGGGAGCTTCCCCCGCTCGCTTGACGAAGTTGATTGGCGCAAGCAGAATAGGTGGAATGTTAGCCTTCATCGTCAAACTTGCGAGTTGCTCACGTATGAATGGGAAGAGAATCGCAGGCCCATTCACTTGAGCAAAAGTGTCAACGTTCAATTGAGTTTCACCCTTCTGTTCGAAGAGGCCCTTCATCGTGACCTCGGCTTTCAACAGTTCACGGCCTTGGTGCTTGGTGTTAACCTTGGCAGTAACGAAGACCCAGAGATAGGGACCTTCATGTTTATAAGAAGTTGTGATCTCAACCGTATTAACAGGAAGAGATTCAGCACTAACGGCCACCAAGTCGCCGCTAACCTCATGCTTTTTGAACACGCATTCGACCAACTCAACTGAATGCAGAAGGAATTGACCGGTAGTTGGCGTATCCGACATGGCTTAGGCGGCTAATGCGTAATCAAGAGCTTCGGGTAGATCGCCCTCGCCGTGCTCCTCCTCCTTCAGTATGAAGTCAAAATAGTCCGTGCTGCACGCACCTGACTCTAGAACGAAGCTGGTCGCGAACGAGCCTTGGGTGAAGGGCGACGATGACTCTACGGCGAAAGAGGACAATCCGAAACCGTGAAAGCCAGCCAACCAACTTGCCCCTCTGGTTTGGGGCAAACTAGGAACGAAGCCAGTGGGCCAAGTGAAGGTCATCGGCCTGACGATCTCTACATCTGACCAAAAGCCATGAAACACCTCTAACTCACCTTCAATACCGATGATGTCATTCGGGCCGATGAAGCAGAGACCCTCCATAGGGAACTGCTGAGTGAAGTCCTCAATCACTTTCGCTTGCGCACTCTTGAAGTTGTCATCGACCTCATAGAGGTACTCAGGCGACACTTCCACCATGTGGGTTTGCGCCAATTCATCGAATTGGTACCTGAGCCGAACCGATGGAAACTCAGCGGCTAACGACGCTAGTTGCTTGCGCAGAATTGCGGAGGAGTTCATGAGCCGAGCACTTTTTGAAAGAGTTGAACGATGCCAGATGCCATTCGTTGCGCTTCGCGGCTCGTGCTGGCATCGAACATGGGTTCTTGGTAGTCAGCTTGGGTCCGAAGCTTCTTCAATTTCTGAATCTCGTTGTTGAAATTCACAGAGGCAGTGGTGTCCTTTTCACGCAGCTTCTGTCCTATGATTGCAATGAGCACGTTATGAGTTCCTTGGGTACGGTCGTCCGGTTGACCTCGCGGCAATTCATGAGGATGCAAATGGAGCATGTACTGAAGGCACCGGTAATACGAACAATGAATGCTTGTCGCGTACAATCCGTTAGCTATCAAGATTCCTGAAGCCGCATCATTCTGCTGTGACTTCCGGAGGAGGTTGCTCATTGACGCCAAATTACTCTATGCGGTGGGCGGAGCGGGTGCGAAGATGGAGAATTTTAGTTAAACAGAGCCTAAACTGAGCGTAGCCTGTGGCTAAGCTCAACAAACACTTTGGCTCGGAGTAGCCTACGGCGACGTAGCGAGCTGCATTGCTGGATGGTATCACGATCTGTGATACCATGCTAAACCCGCCTCCAACGCGCATTTCCAGTGGTTCCTCTGCACTGTTGAGCACACCGATGGTATCACGATCTGTGATACCATCGTGACTTCTATCTTGGCATTATGTCCAAGGCCATCAGCAAGGCGATCCAACCCGTGGTGAACGAGCGGATCGTCCGGTCCATCGTCCTGCTGCGCGGTGAGCGGGTGATGCTGGACGTGCATCTGGCCGAACTCTATGAGGTGGAGACGCGTGTGCTCAAGCAAGCTGTGCGTCGCAACAGGGTGCGTTTTCCGGAAGACTTCCTGTTCGAACTGACCAGGGAGGAGGCCGCCACGATGGTATCACAGGGTGTGATACCATCGCTCAGGAGCTTGGGTGGCACCACGCCTTTCGCTTTCACCGAAGCGGGTATCGCCATGTTGAGCAGTGTGCTGAACAGTCGCAAGGCCATGGCGATGAACCCCGCATCATGTGCGGGGCAGGCTCTGCCATTGTCCGCACGTTCGTCCAACTACGCCGCATGGCGAAGGACTTTTCCTTGGTGCTCAACAAGCTCAGGAAGCTGGAGGGGAAATACGACAAGCAGTTCAAGGAGATCTATGAGCTGTTCAGCGCGGTGCTCGGCCCAGTCAAGCCACCACGCAAGCGCATCGGCTTCAAGAAGGACGACATCCGATAGAGGTATCACAATTTGTGATACCCCTTCTCATCAGTGCTGCTGCACCACCACCTTGCCGGCCACCGGCGTGCGCTTGTTCTGCACTTTCACGAAGTAGGTGCCTGCGGCCAGTTTGCTCACGTCGAACGAATAGGCATCCAGTTGGTCCTTCGAGTTGAAGAACCACGTGCGCAAGGTTTCGCCGCTCACATCGTGTATGGTGATCACACAGGCGCCCATGTCACCGTCCAGGTGTAGTTGGAAACGTCCATCCGTGGGGTTGGGGCCAACGCTGAACGAAGGCATTGCTTCCGCTTTCTCCACGTTGCCGATGCCAACGGTCAGTGGTGCGTTGCTGTGGCTGATCACATAGCAGCTCACCGGGTAAAAGGGATTGTAGCCATCGTTGCAATCCGGACAGGTGTTGCCGCTTACGCAGTTGGGGTTGTTCGGATGGCACTGGTCCACGTAGGTCGTCTGGAAAGTGTAAGCGCATTCGAGCGGTCCCTGGCCGAGCAGCGGAGTGAGGTCATAGGTGTAAGGTGGCGCAATGCTGCCCGGACACCAACCGGCGCGATCGTATTGCCAGGTGCCGCCCTGCGGTGAACAGCCGTCGGGGTTCGGGTTGCAATCCGTCCAAAGGTCCTGCGTGAAATTCTGGCCGTTCACATTCACATGGTGCGTGGCATGGTAGAATTCCGCGGCGTTGTTCGTGTTGTTCTGTCCCCAACCGTGGCCGGTGGTCACCAGGCGCAGGGAGGCGGACTCCGTGCCCTCGGGCGCATCCACCATCACTGTGTCCACGGGTTGCAGATCGGCAGGGTCGCCGAAATTGTAGTTGCCGCGCCAGACCTTCTGCACGGTGGAGTAGATGTAGGTCGGTGTTCCTGCGCTGTAGGTCAGGTCGAGATCCATCTTCCATCCGCCCGTTCCCCAGGTGTCGATGTACATGCGGATCTCCGTGTTGCCTTGCAGCACGGAAGCGAAGTCGGTGACGTCGATGCTGTGGTCGCATGGGACGCCATAGGGTGTCACGTAACGGATGATCTCCACCCAATCGCCGTTCGGTGCCCTGGCTTCCACGTAGGCGAGCCGGTCCCAATCGTCGCATCCGCCGGTAACGCTCGGACAGGTGACGGTGAGGTGCGCCATGATCTGGTCGTAGCCGCCCGCGAACTGCGGCAGGGTGTAGCTGCCGTTGTACCACTGCGTGCTCAGGCTTCCCCAGTCGATCACCGCGCCGTCCAAGGTGGCCACCGTGCGGTCGGCGATCGTGTTGCTCACCGTAACGACCACGCTTTGTGCGGCGGTATGGCCGTTGCTGGCCGTGGTGGTGACGGTCACGATGTGCGCTCCGTAGGAAGCAGGCGTCCACCAAGCCGCGTAGGCGCCGTTGCTGATGATGGTGGAAAGGTCTGTGCCTTCCACGGAGAACAGGACATCGGTGATGCTCTCCGGTTCATCGATGCTGGCTTCGGCAAAGAGGAGATAGGGACGCAGCTCCGCCATTTCCAGCGGATAGGCATCGGTGAGCTTGACGGTCAGCACCGGATCCTGCGCGAAGGCAGTGGTGGACAACACGAGAGTGAACAGGGCGAGGAAAGAGCGCATGGGAGCGAGCGGGATCGTAAGGGGCGCAAGGTCCGGAAAAGAAACCCGCTCGCGACCTCCGTTGCTCATTGCGCGGTACCCGAGATCCGGGCGTGGAGTGCCTGTAAGCTCGCCCCGCGTTCCCTATCCTCGCGGTGGTACCACCGCTTCTTGAACATGGAGCCTGGATCAGCTCAGCGTCTCTTGGCCCGAGGGCATCGTCGAATGGCCGATGGACCTGCAACCGGGCGCGTCAAGCACGGTGGAGCTGAGCTTCGAGATCCGCCATCCCAAAGGATGGAACGTCAGCTATCGTACGCGCATGCGAAAGCAGAAGGTGAAGTTCTGATCCAGCTTAGCTGCTCCGATGGGGTGGGGCTGCACCCCATCGGAGCAGCTCGCTTCGGGCCGAAGGCCTATATTCCCCTACGAATGCGGCCTGCCATCATCAACTTCTGCCCGACCGGCATGGTGCCCATGAAGGAGCACAATGCCAGCGTTCCGATCGCCGTGGAGGAGATCGTTTCGCAGGTGCACGAGGCTTTTGAGGTGGGCATAACGCTGGCACATTTGCATGCCCGCCATGCGGACGGTACGGCCGCATGGGAACCGGAGATCTATCAGCGGATCATGGAAGGCGTGCGCAAGCACTGCCCCGGCCTGGTGATCTGCCTTTCAACGTCGGGCCGGTTGTTCCCGG
Organism: Flavobacteriales bacterium; assembly: GCA_039933875.1. GTDB lineage: Bacteria > Bacteroidota > Bacteroidia > Flavobacteriales_F > PHOS-HE28 > PHOS-HE28. Next base: position 7,304 of record JBDTNF010000161.1, read on the forward strand.
AGTTCGAGAAGCGTTCGGCGGTGATCGAATTGCGACCCGATATGTGTTCGCTCACCCTAGGCTCTCTGAATTTCATGGACCAGGCGAGCATCAACTCGCCGGAGATGATCAAGGCGCTCGCGATGAAGATGGTCGATCACGGTGTGAGACCGGAGTTCGAGTGTTTCGATACCGGGATGATCACCTACGGTCTGTACCTGCGCCGGAAGCTGGCATTGGAGGGCCCGACCTATTGGAACCTCTTGTTCGGCAACATCGCCGGGATGCAGGCGGACCTGACCTCGATGGCCGCCGCTACCACGATGATCCCGGGCGAAGATGGGCACCATGTGGTCCTTGCGGGGCTTGGGACCTTCCAACTGACGGTGACCACCACGGCCATCGCACATGGCCATGGTGTGCGGGTGGGGTTGGAGGATAACCTGTGGTACGACCGGCAGCGGCATCGACCAGCGACCAACATCGATCTACTGCGCAGGGTGCACGCCTTAATGGAAGTACACGAACGGCCACTGTTGACGACACGCGAGTTCGGACGAAGCGGTTTCTACAATGCGTATCACGCTACTGGGGTTAAGCAATAATTCCGGCGCGCTCATCCTGGAGTCGATCCGGAGCCGCCATCCCACCGCCTCTGTGACGGTGATCGAGAACGTACCGCGCACTTCCGATGCCCCGTTCCTCCCGCCGGGTCTGGATGTTTCGTTCGTTCAGGCTGAAGGACTGGAGCATCCGCCCGAAGGGATCATGATGATCGGCGCGCTGAAACCTGCGGCCAAGCGTGGGATCTGGGAATTCTTCCAGCGCAAATGGGACCTTGACGTCGGATCCCTGGGATGCATCATTCACCCGCACTCAACGATCGCTGCCACCGCTTCCATCGGGAACGGGGTGTACATCGAACCCGGTTGCGTGATCTCCCCGTTCGCCGCACTGGGCACGATGGTCACCGTCAATCGCGGTGTGACGATCGGGCACCATAGCCGGATCGGCGATCGCACGATGATCAATCCTGGCTGTCACGTGGCCGGGCATGTGAGCGTGGGTGAGGATGTGCAACTGGGCATGGGTGCGCTCGTCTTCGATCATGTGCGCATTGGGGATGGCGCGGTGGTCGGTGGGGGAAGTGTGGTTACCCGTGATGTGCCAGCCGGTGTGCTCGCGTATGGCAATCCCTGCCGGGTGATCAAGGAGCTGGAGAGGTAGCGATACACTTACCGCGTGATCGCCCACTTCGGCTTCTTCGCGAGTTTCTCTTCCAGAAGCGGCAGTTCCTTCTTGTAGGTTTCCACATCCCAGGTCATGTTCCAGTTGGCGAGGTATCCGGCCAGGGGTTCAAGGCCAACGGCCGCCCGACGCTCATCGACGCGGTCGGGATCTTCCAAGGGGCTCAGGTAATAGTCACCGCTATCGCTGTCGCGCCCGACTTGGCTGCCGTAGACCTGCCGCCGCCCTTGTCGCAATGCCACGCGATCCTCCAGCAAGGCCAGATCACTGCCCCAAGCATTGCCTTTCTCCACGGCATCCCGCATCATTGGTAAGTAGTGCTCTTGTGTGGTGATGTCGGCATGTTGGATCACGAGGAAAAGCGCCGAGTTCCCGGTTGTGCCGACGACCCTGGCGCTCAACCAGCCGTGTTCGTCCAGTATCCTTCGCACCACGACCAGGTTCGTTGAATCCTTTTCGTTGATCGTTCGCCACAGTTCCTTCATCTCATGGGAATTGCGTCCGTGCTGTTGTTCCACGTCGCCAATGCGCATCCGGTATTGCTGGTCCTCCGTGTGGATCGAATCGAGAAGGGCGGCGAGCGGGTAGTCCAGGTCCGCTTCAGCCTTCGCTTTGTTCGCGCGAACGATGGCGATCACCTGTTCCCAGCGTTCATCGGGATGGAGGCCATTGAGGTCGCTGTCCGTGGTGATGTGTTGCAGGTCGGTGTAGTTCATCTTCTCCGCCACACGGAAAAGTTGGAAGAAGGCGGAGTCAGGAACACCGGCCAGCGCCCATGAACATGCGGCGTTGTATCGATCGTTCGCATGGCCCTTCCAACCAAGTGCCTCGAAAGCCGCGGAATAGCGCTCTGCCGAAGCGCGGTAGGCCTTCTTCTCGTAGTGTGCGTAGGCATCCCTGACCAAGGAATCGTAACGGGCTTTGTCCTGGCACAAGGCGAACATAGGAAAGGAGAAGAGAAGGATGAGCAGCACGGTTCGCATTGTAGAGGAAAGTTAGTGGCTCACACGGCGCAGCATATTCCATGCCTTGGCACCACCATGCGTCCCTGAGCCGATGCTCACCACGCTTTCGCGAAGCGAGCGCTGAGTTGCCCGTTCGCATTGAACACTTCGCAGGTGTATACCCCTGGCGCGAAGCGGTCCAGATCCATGTCCATCGTACCGCTGGAGATCGTGTGCTGAACGATCACGCGCCCAGCGGCATCGACGATGCGCAGATCGCCGTGCTCGATCCCTGGAGGAACGCGGACGATGAGATGATCGCTTGGATCGATGATGCACTGAAGCCTTTCCGGCTCATGTTGTTCAACCACAGCGGTGGCCGGTTCCAGCGGCCCGATGCGCTCGGTGGCGACAACCAGGTGGTCGTAGAGGATGTGGTGTGAAATACCCGCCGGGCTGGTGTCGTCGTAGTACTCGATCCACAGGTAGTTGAGGTTGAGCGCGGCATCGGTGCGCCACCGGAACCCTTGGAACGGCGCCTCGCCAGCTGTGATGTAGAACTTGTCCCAGAGCCAGTGCCCGGTGGGAAAGCCCGGTCCCCAGTAGCCCACTTCCTCGCTGTTGTGCCAGATGCGTAATTCGCCATTGTGCGCCGTGTCCGGGTCGTTCAGCTTGATCATCATCTCCACGCACAGCCATTGGTCGAACGGCACGGGGCGCGCAACAGAGTCGCCCTTGATCAACACGTTGCCCCAGCAATCGCCGTTCGGGTCGTTGTGCATTTCGCCCCAATACATGTATGTGTTCATAGCGTTGGTGATCGGTTCGTAGGCGATGGAGATCCGTGCGTCGCCCAGCCCGCAATCACCTGCGCGCGGATAGGGGTAAGGTAGCATCGGGTTGTAACCACCCACCCAAACACTCTCATGGTGGATGTAGCCCTGCGAGGTCTGTGGATACTTCACGTAATAGCGGACATAGATGGTGCTGTCCCAGCCTGGCGTGAAACGTTTGTAGAGGTGACCACCGTTGTTCTGTCCACCCATGTTGGTGATGCGGATCGAATGGAGCCCGGCACTTCCAGGAGGCACATCCGTATCCAGCGACATGCCCGCTGCGTTCATGACATCATCGTAATTCCCCTGAATGACCGGCAGGCTGTTCTCGAACTGTTCGGTGAATAGCACGCGCGGATCGGAGCCGATCCCTGCATCGCCCGGATAGAGCGCGGAGATCTGTGCGACAAGGGCCGTTCCGCAAAGGAAGAAGAGGGCGAACGTGATCGGTCGGTACATGGTGTGATGCAAGTTAGCGCCGCTTCAAAGGCGGGTCTTGACCGATCTTTCGGGCAACGACACCTCGTCATGGAACAACGACCGCCACTGCCGCCCTTTACAGAGGCCACTGCCCGCCAGAAGATCCAAATGGCCGAGGACGCCTGGAACAGCAAGGACCCCGAGCGCGTGGCCAAGGCCTACACCATGGACAGTGAATGGCGCAACCGCTCGGAGTTCATCACAGGGCGTGCGGAGATCGTCGCCTTTCTGAAGCGCAAGTGGGCGAAGGAACTCGACTATGCCCTGAAGAAGGACTACTGGGCGCATGGCGACAACCGCATCGCCGTGCGCTTCGAGTATGAGTGGCACGACGCAGAGGGCAACTGGTTCCGCAGCTATGGCAATGAGAACTGGGAGTTCGATGCGGACGGCCTGATGCGCAAGCGCTATGCGAGCATCAACGACGTGCCGATCCAGGAGGGCGAACGACGGGTTGGGGTCGCTTCCGGGACCCACCGCTAAATTCTGTTAAGCGGGAACGATCCACCCCGGAGTGCCACAAGCTTTGGTCGTCCCAAAAAATCGGACACCGCCATGAAAACCTTCGTAAGAACCGCAGCCTTCGCCGCTGCCCTGCTGTGTGTTGGAGCCATGAACGCACAGAGCACCACCTCGAAGACGACTACCACGACCGCCAGTCCGGCCAAGATGACGTCCACTCAGGCCACCACCTCCACCGGCCAGTCCATGGCCGCGCAGCCCTGGACCTCGCTGAATGTCGAGCACATGATGACCGACCTCGGCTTGACCGGCGAACAAACGAGCAAGTTGAAGATGATGGAGGCGAGCTACGCCAAACAACATGCGGCCATGAAGCCCGGCGCGGATCTGAGCGGCTTGATGATGAAGCGTGATATGGAGGTGAAGGGCGTCCTGACGGCGGATCAATATGCCAAATGGACGAAGACCGCTATGAGCACGGCACCTGCGGCGAAGCCAGCCACTGCTGTGTCAGCCCAGCCGACCACAAAGCCGACCCCCAAGCCAACGTCTAAGTGATCCGCTGACCGGCCGGTGAAAGTGTGGCCGGTCCTTTGAAGAACGGATCGAATGGCGTCGGGCCATTCCGTGCGAACGGGATGGCCCGACGCGTTTTATCCCACGTTGATCACCGCTTCGTGCCGCACAGGGAAGTTCACCGAGTTGGCGATGAAGCAGTACTTGTGGGCGGCCATGTGCAGGGCCTTTGCCTTCTCGACCATCCTTTCCTCCGACACCGTCACCTCGGGATGCAGGACCACCTCGCTGAAATGCCCGCCACCATCGGGTGTAGCGACCATGGTCCCCGTGGCATTGTCCCGGTAGTTGGTGACGACGATGCGAGCACGTGCGCAGAGCGCCAGGTAGGTGAGGAGATGGCAACTGGACAAGGCAGCGAGCAATAGATCTTCAGGGTTGTGCCTTGTGGGATCCCCTAGGAAGGTCGGGTCCGCGGTGACGATCAGCGCTTCCTTGTTCGCGATGCGGATCGTATGCGTGCGATCGTAGGACTGATAGCCCGATCCTGTGTCACCGGTCCAATGCAAGCTGGTCGCGTAGTGGTGATCATGTCCCATCCCGCAAAGATCGTCCGCCAGTGGACCGATCGGATATGACGATCTACATTGGACACGATGCCCACCTTCGAAGTCCATCCGGATATAGCGCAAGCGCGCACGCTTGCCACGGAGTTCTACACGAGTGTTGAACATTTCGAGGCGGCGAAGGAGAAGCTCTTCGCTCCGAGCTGGCAGTATGTGGGCCATGTGGATCAGCTTGCGGAGAACGGAACTGCGGTTCCGCTCACGTTGCTGGAGAACTACCTAGATGAGCCACTGGTGCTGGTGCGGGACCATGAGGCTCGCATCCGCTGTTTGTCGAACGTATGCACACACCGGGGCAACATCCTGGTGAACGCCCCCTGCAAGGTGGACAAGTTGCGATGCCGCTACCACGGTCGCCAGTTCCACCTCGATGGCTGCTTCGCGCATATGCCCGAGTTCAAGGAGGTGAACGATTTTCCGAGCGCAACGGATGATCTGCACGATCTGCCGTTGCACCAGTGGGGTAAGCTGCTCTTCGCGGGTCTCGAACAGGCGCCGACCGACGCGTTCCCACCGATGGAGGAGCGCATGCGGTGGTCACCGATGGATAAGTTGGTGCATCGCCCCGATCTCTCCGCCGATCATCTGGTACAGGCCAACTGGGCGCTGTACGTGGAGAACTACCTCGAGGGCTTCCACATCCCCTTTGTGCATCCCACGCTGAACGCAGTGCTCGACTTCAGCGACTACACCACTGAACTCTACGCGCGATCCAGCCTTCAACTCGGCATCGCGAAGAAGAACGAAGCGTGCTTCGACATCCCCGCTGGACATCCGGACCATGGTAGAAAAGTGGCGGCGTACTACTGGTGGGTCTTCCCGAACCTGATGTTCAACTTCTATCCGTGGGGTCTGTCGTTGAACGTCGTGCAACCCCAAGGTGTTGACAGGACCAAGGTCTCCTTCCTCACCTTCGTATGCGATGAGAGCAAGCTCGGAGCGGGTGCCGGCACAGGTCTTGACCAGGTGGAGAAGGAGGACGAGGAAGTGGTGGAAGCGGTGCAGCGGGGGATCCGTTCACGGAACTACACGCACGGACGGTACTCAGTGACACGGGAGCAGGGCACACACCATTTCCACCGGCTCATCGCCGAACTGATGGGTTGACTCATGGACGGCCTTCAACGTCGCTTCGGGTTCAACACCACGGTCGCCATCATTGTGGGCACCGTGATCGGGTCCGGCATCTTCATGAAGCCGGCGCTCATGGCTTCGCAGCTCGGCTCGCCGATGCTCCTCTTGAGCGTGTGGGTGGTCGCCGGCCTCGTCTCGTTGTTCGGCGCCATGTCCAACGCGGAGCTTGCGGCCATGTACCCCGACACCGGCGGACCGTACGTCTACTTCCGCGAACTGTATGGCGAAGCCTTCGCTTTCCTTTATGGGTGGGCGGCTTTCACGGTGTTCAACTGTGCGGGTACGGTTTCCATCGCGTACGTTTTTGTGCACTACGGCACAGCGTTCATCGATCTTCCCCAACTCAACGATGCGAGCGTGCATGCGTTCGTTGTGCGGCTGCCGGGTGTGGGTACGATCCTTCCGCTGGAGAACATCGGCGAGAAGGTCGTGACGACCATCGTCCTGCTCTTGCTCACTGTCCTCAACTACTTCAGTGCTGGTTTGGGCGGTGCGGTGCAACGGGGGCTTACGGCGCTCAAGGCGGTGGCCATCGGGTTGCTCATCGTCGGCCTGCTCGCCGGTGGCGGCTCATCAGCGCACCATGATATGTTCGCCCGTGCGGTGGATGTTCCGGCCATAGGCGGATGGACCTTGTTCGCGGCGTATTTCGCTGCGCTGGGTGGCGCCTTCTGGGCCTACGATGGATGGAACAACATCTCCTTCGTGGCAGGGGAGATCAAGGATCCACAGCGCAACATTCCGCGTGGCCTTTTCGTCGGCCTCTTGTTCTGCGTGCTCGTCTACGTGCTGGTGAACATCGCTTTTCTCTACGTTCTGCCGATCGACGTGATGGCCACGTCCACTTTGGTGGCTTCGGATGCCGCCCGCGTGGTGTGGGGTGCGCTCGGTGGTGGGTTGGTCGCGGCACTGGTCATGCTCAGCACCCTGGGTTCAACGGCGGCGAATGTGCTTGCCACCGCGCGTGTGACCTATGCCGTTGGTGCGGAGTACAAGGGACTCGCCTGGGTCGGCAAGGTGCGATCCGGTTCACACACACCCGGCAATGCGTTGTTGCTGAACATGGCCTGGATGACGGCGCTGGTTTTCAGTGGTTCCTTCGATATGCTCACGGACATGGTGGTCTTCGTGAGTTGGTTCTTCTATGCGATGCTGGCCTTGGGCGTGATCATCCTCCGTGTCCGGCGGAAGGAGGTTGCCCGGCCGTACAAGGTGCCCGGATATCCATGGGTGCCGGGTCTCTTCGTGTTGTTCACGTTCGCCTTTCTTGTCACCACATTGTGGTCCGATGCGGTGGACTACCTCGCCGGTCGCACCACGTTGATCAACTCACTGCTGGGCGTGTTGATCACCCTGGCGGGCTTGCCGCTCTATCTGCTGTTGAAACGAGGCGTGAGGTCCCGCGGAGAGGGCTGAGCCCTGCTCACTCTTTGATGAACGTACCGAAGGAGCGGAGATCGTGATCCGTTCGCGTGATGCTGTACGTACCTGGTGCGAGGGTGGTGATGTTCACCGATCCCGCATCGGAGGTTGTGAGGACGGGGCGCCCCGCAACGTCGCTGATGGTGATCAAGGTGCCCGTTGAACGCGTGGCCGCAGAGACCGTGATCATGTCGTGTGCCGGGTTCGGGTACACGGTCAGTCGGTTTTGGGACGCATGCTCTTCAGCGATGCCCACGCCTGGTGCGACACCCCAGCCGATATCGCGCAGCATACCGATGCAAATGGGGCCTGGCCAATGGTTGGAGTCGCCTGCTCCGCTGAACGGCGTCATTAGTTCATTGGGGTTGCCGTTGGGGTAGCTGGCTTCGTTCAGGTGCACGCAGCTGCTGCCCAACGCATAGGTGCTTGGCGCGTAGATGCGGATGGAATTGTCGCCGTTGGCTTCCAGTGCGATCTGCCCGTTCCAGTAGATCTGGTTGCTCGTAAATGCGGTGCCCAGAAAGGTCGATGGGTTCTCCTGGAACACGAGCACTTCGTCCATTTGGTTCTTCAAGTAGCGATCGAAGATCCCCGGCAGCGTGTCCAGTTCGGGCCAGGGAAAGCTGGTGGTAAGCGGCGCGAAATCCGAAGCGAGCAGCAAGCCGAATGATCCCTCGTCATCCACCTTCTTGCTCAGCCCGACGAAGCCCAGTCCATGTCCGAACTCGTGCAGGGCGATGGAGACGAGATCATACTGGCTGTTGCCGGGGTTGCCATCGGTGCCATAATACCAATCGGTACCCGAGTTCAGGTACACGTCGAAATCGTTCTCGCCGGGGTTGAGTTCCATGCCCGCGATGGAATTGGCGAGCGACGTGGCGTACCAGGTAGCTGAGACGGGCGCTGCCGCGAAATCCTTGCGGCCATTGGGAAAGGTGATGCCCAGCGCCAGGTCTCCCATGGGGAACCAGTTCACGTGCACCTTGATCGGCACATCGGAATCGACGATGCCGCTCCAGATCGCAGCGGCGTTCTCGATCGCCGCTTGCGCCTGCGCGGGGACCCCGGTATAGGTGATGGTGAACGTTGTCCCCTGTGCAGCAGGGGACAAAAGGAGGGTAAGCAAGAACGCCGGCAGGAAGGTCCGCATGTGGTCCAAATTACAGAAGCCTCACACAGCGAGCATCTGCAACAACCGGAACAGGTCGGGCTCGAAGGTCTTGCGTTGCGCCAGTGCTTCGCCGTGCGGAGTGAACCGGATCGCACCATTAACGATCCCCACGACACAACCTTGTGTTCCGGCGATGAGGCCTTCCACGGCGGCCACCCCGAGCCGCGAGGCCAGCAGGCGGTCGGCCATCGTCGGGTTACCGCCGCGCTGAAGATGGCCGAGCACCGAAACACGGATATCGAACTGCGGGTAACGCCCCTTCACTTCTTCGGCCAGTTTGAACGCACCGCCTTCCTCATCGCCTTCGGCCACCACCACAATGCTGCTGCTCTTGTCCGCTGAGCGGTTCAACAGGGCCTTGATCAGGTCATCCACGTTCTCCTTGAGTTCAGGCACCATCACGTATTCCGCACCGGCGGCGATGCCGGTATGCATCGCGATGAACCCTGTGTCGCGGCCCATCACCTCCACGAAGAAGATGCGCCCGTAGGACGAAGCCGTATCGCGCAAGCGGTCGATCGCTTCCAACGCCGTGTTGCATGCTGTATCGAATCCGATGGTGCGGTCGCTGCCTCCGAGATCGTTGTCGATGGTGCTCGCGATGCCGATGAGCCGCACCTGTTGTTCATCGGCCAGTTGCTTCGCCCCGGATTGTGTGCCCCCGCCACCGATGGTGATCAGTGCATCGATCCCTGAATCCTGCAGATTCCTGGCGGCGGTAGCTCTTCCCTCTTTGGTGAGGAAGGCCTCGCTGCGCGCGCTGCGGAGCATGGTGCCGCCGCGCTGGATGATGTTGCGCACGTCGCGCGGACCGAGCTCGGTGAAGTTCCTTTTCATCAGTCCATCGTAGCCGTCCAGGATACCGATGGTCGCGATCCCTTGGGAATGTGCGGTGCGGACCACCGCGCGGATGGCGGCGTTCATACCGGGCGCGTCACCGCCGGAGGTGAGCAGGGCGATCTTCTTCAGGTCCATCGTCGGAGGGATCAATACTTGTCGAACTTAGTGCATTCGATGCAGCCTATTAGTTCCCCGGCCGAATGTCAGTGATCACCCGCTTCTACACGGCCTTCGCGAACCGCGATTGGGCCGAAATGGGTGCCTGCTACCACCGTGAAGCCCGCTTCAGCGATCCTGTTTTCCCCGACCTTGATGTGGAAGGGGCGCGTGCCATGTGGAAGATGCTCCTGACCAGTGGCCGGGAGCTTCGCATCACGTATTCGGTCCTCGACGAGAACGCGAACGGTGGGAATTGCACATGGGAGGCGTACTACAAATTCAGCAGGAGCGGCAGGCAGGTGCACAACATGATCGCTTCGGCGTTCACGATCAAGGATGGCTTGATCCTGACGCAGCGGGATGAGTTCGACTTCTGGCGCTGGTCGGGCCAGGCGCTTGGTTTGAACGGCATGTTGCTCGGGTGGACGCCCTTCCTGCGCAACAAGGTGCGAGCGATGGCCGCGGAGAATCTGCGGAAGGCAAGGTCCGCTGGGTAGGTCAGAGACCGACCTTCTGGAGCGCTTTGACCTTCGGTCCGCCGAGGCGGATACCGAGGGCGATCTTCACTGAACCATAGTTAGTGCCCAGCCCGAGCTTGTCGGCGATGGGCGTAGTGCTGTAGTAGAACGCGGTGGTGAGGGCGGTGTACCAGCGATCGCCATTGAAACCCGCCCCGAACTTGAATTCGGTGACGGCCGCCGTGCCCGTGCCGCTCAATTCCTCCCCAGGTGATACGGTGATGGTCTGCTGCGCGTAGGCCACGCCAGGAAGGATGGCCATATGGATGAAGCCCTTTTCCCAGAACGCGAAGGTGTGTGTATACCCGATCGTCAAACCGATGAGCGTGCGTTCCACACCCGTGAACCCGGTAGCGAGTTGGAAGGTGTCCATCAAGGCAGGGCTGATCAACGAACTATCCGCTGCTACATCGGAGCTCCACGCTGACAGCCCTGCCACGAAGGTGCCGGCGCTTTTTTTTTGGCGTTCCATCTGGAACAACGCCGCGTTCTGGCTGAAGCGTCCTTTGCCGCTTAGCGCGTAGTTCACCGAGAGCATGAACGTGGTGGTCTCCAGGTCCTCGCGCACCACGGGTGCATCGCCTTCGGCCCAACCAGCCACCCAGCGCGCGGGATCGTCCATGTAGTAGCCCTGGGTATTGTTCCAGAAGCCCCGCGCCCAGAGCCGCCGGCCGGTATACCCCAATCCGAAACCGCGTGAATTCGTTTCGCCCAACGACGCATCATATTGGTTGAAGACCGGGATGTTGAAGGTCACTTCGGCGCTAAGCCATTTGTAGTTCACGCCGACCCCGTATTGTTCGTTGCTGTTCGTGCTGTACTCCAAGCCGCCTCCACCGTCCTGCTCGAGGTCGATGTCCACCATTTGCAGTTTGGAGACCACGCTGATCGTCAGGTTGCTATGGTAGGTGGTGATGTAGGTGGTGTCGTGGTCGGGCGCTGCTGCGCTGTCACCGTTCAGCATTGTACGGACACGCTCCCCGAGTTGGGCATGGACGGGAGCACAACAGCACAGCCCGGCGAACAGCGCGAAGGGGGAGAGGATGCGCACAACGAAATATAGCGTCCTCGAAGAGATCGACGATACGGATCGCCATGCCCTAGGGCTGGCGCACGGGTACATCGCCTTGTGCCACTTGCTCGACGCCGACATACCAGTTGCGATCCACCGCGAGTGTGGTCTTCTTCGGGTATTTCCCCGGTACGCGCAGCCAGTAGCCGTGCGCATCCATGCGCTGCGTGGTTCCGTTGATCATGAGGTCCACGGGCATGGCGAAGTCAGGCAGGCAGTTGGAGTAGCGCACCCAGAGTTGCTTTTTCCGGATCCCCCATTCCAATTCCGGTATTTGCGTGGTGCGCAGATACTGATCGAACACCCTGCTGAGATCACGACCGGAGAAGGAGGAGATGAACGCTTCGACCTCCGCACTTGTGGTGATCCGGTGGTAGAAGCGGTGGTTCATCTCTCGCAGCATCGCCTTGAAGAGCGAGTCGTTCGCCAGGATGTGGCGGATCGTGTGTAACAGGTTAGAGCCCTTGTTGTACATGTCGCTGCTGCCTTCCTCGTTCACTCCGTAAGGACCGATCAACGGCCGGTCGTTGGAGATGCTCTTGCGCAAGCCGATCACGTAATCGTTGCCGGCCGTGTCGCCGTACTGGCACTGTGTGTAAATGGTCTCGGCATAATCCGCGAAGCCTTCGTGGATCCACATATCCGCCACATCGGCCGTGGTGATGCTGTTGGCGAACCATTCGTGCGCGGTCTCGTGGATGATGATATAGTCCCACTTCAGGCCCCAGCCTGTTCCGCTGCGGTCCGAACCCATGTGGCCGTTCTGGTAACCGTTTCCATAAGCGATGGCGCTTTGGTGCTCCATGCCGAGGTAGGGCGATTCCACCAGCTTGTAGCCGTCGTTGTAAAAGGGGTAGGGGCCGAACCAATCCTCGAAACACTTCAACATCGGCGGCACCTGCTTGAACTGCTCGCGCGCCTTGGCCTCGTTATCAGCCAGTACCCAGTAGTCACAATCCAGCGGACCCGATGCACCGGAATACACCTCGCTGAAGTGCGTGTACTTGCCTATGGACGGCACCAGGTTGTAAGTGTTGATCGGGTTGTCCACCATCCAGTTCCATGTGCTGGTGCCATCGCCGTTCTTCACCACGCTGCGCAAGCGACCATTGCCGATGGCCTGCAAGGTGTCCGGCACGGTGATGTGCAGCGATGCGCGCTCCGGCTCATCACTCTGGTGGTCCTTGCATGGATACCATACGCTCGCGCCCAGTCCCTGGCAGGCCACGCTCATCCAAGGGTTGCCATGTGCATCCTTCTTCCAGACCCAACCACCATCCCATGGCGGACGTTTGGCCGCGCGCGGAACGCCGTGGTAGCGGATGGTGATGGTGCTCGCCTCGCCCTCCTTCATGGCGAACGGAAGATCCACCCACAGCACATTGTCCACGTGGTCCAGCTTGACGGCGCGGTCCTCTACTTTGAACGCGCCGTCCTTGTATACCGAGACTTCCGTTGTGGCGCTGTCCACGACCAGCGGTTGTTGGAGGTCGATCTGCATGCGCTGACCGGCGGTGATCGCATCGAAGGCGATGATCGTGGTACCAACTATGGACTTGGTCTTGTAATCCGGTCGCACTGTCACATCATACTGCGTCACGTCCCACCAAGCGCGCTCCGGTCCGATGCTTCCGCGCAGAGTGTCGGCGTGCGTGAAGCCCTTGGGATGTGCTCCGAGTTGGGCGGGAAGGGCGACGGGAAGGGCGAGCAGGCAGAGTGACAGTATGCGACGCATCGAGGGCAAGATATTCGGCTGCGTAATGCCGGGGAGTGGCGCGCTGTATACCGTTGGATCAGTGTTCCGCTTCCTTCGAGGCCGGTTCCAGCATCACGACCTCCAACTTGCGCATGCCATACTTCGCCTTCAAGGTCATGCGGCTGTCGTTACCTTCCTCAGGCGTGCCGAAACGTAGCACGTCGAGATCGACCACATCCTTCAGCACAGGGAACTCGCGCTTGTAGCGCTCGAGCAGTTGAGGTGTGGTGAAGGCCTCGGTGGTCTCGATCAAGGGGGTGATGTAGACCACCGGTCCATTGCGCCAGTTCCCGATGGCGTGGCTCCAGATCACGTTCTGGGCATGCAGGGCGAAACTTGAAACAAGCACTGCTAGGGTGAACAGGGTTCTCATGGTCGTTGCGTTCAGCAAAGATCGTGCTCAATGGATATCGATCTCGTCCAGGAAGAGCCAGGACTGTTTGCCAGCACCGGGATAGCCTTCAGGGATCTTGCCCGGGTGTTTCACTGTGATCCGCATATAACGTGCCTTCACGGACTTGTCGATCGCGTACACATTGCGGCCTTCTATCGCTTCGACCTTCGCAGAACCGAGCGGCTTGAAATCCGTGCCATTGCTGCTCGCAGCGAAGTCCACTTGCCGGGGCAGGTGGATCCAACTGTACGTCTCGTTCAGTGCCCCGATGCCGACGTGCGCGATGTCCTGCTCGCTGCCCAGGTCGATGGTGATCGCTACGCCCTTGAGCCAACCGAGCCATTCGGTGCTCACGCGTTTTTCACCGGCGGTGATGCCATCGACCAGCGTAAAGGCGCCGCCTTCGCTGTAGCGCTCGTTGGGGGGCGCATCCAGCGTGATCTTCTGCGCGGTGGCTTTGTTGAAGACGAAGTTGCGGAAGGTGGTCGGTCCTGTGATCCCAGCGTCGCTGACCAATGCGGTACGGATGAACCAGCTGCGCGCGATGTAGATCGGGCCGCCGTACATGATGCTGCCCTGCGAGATCTGGTTCTGATCGGTCAATTGGTTGAATTGGATCGTACCGGGTGATGCAGCCTTCAGCGTGATCTCGATCTCTCCCGCACGTTTGCCGGGCTTCAGGTCGAAGCCCACATTGTAAAGGCTTCGGGCGTAGTTCACGGGGATCGCGTCCAGGCGTGGGAACTCCGCTTCCAGGCGCCGGATGAAGTCGGCCTCATCGCGTTGCTCCTTGGGCGACCACAGCACTTCGGCAAGCGCCAGCATGCGGGGCACGGCCATGTATTCCACTTGCTCGGGTGTGGTGATGTACTCCGTCCACACGTTCCCTTGGGCGCCGAGGATGTACTTCGCTTCCTCCGCGCTCAGTTCGGCCGGGACTGGCTCGTAGCCATAGGTCTTCTGTACCGTTGTATAGCCGCCGATCGCAAGGGGTTCGTTCACAGGGTCGCCTTGGTAGTGATCGAAATAGCAATGACTGCCCGGGCTCATCACCACATTGTGCCCTTGCTTGGCTGCGGCAATGCCACCAGCGGTACCCTGCCAGCTCATCACCGCCGCGTTCGGTGCGAGGCCACCCTCCAGGATCTCGTCCCACCCGATGATCTTCCGGCCCTTGCCGTTCACGAACTTCTCGATCCGCTGGACGAAGTAGCTCTGCAGCTCGTGTTCATCCTTCAGGCCTTCCGCTTTCATGCGCGCCTGGCATTTGGGACAGGTCTTCCAGCGCTCCTTGGGGCATTCATCACCACCGACATGGATGTACTCACTGGGGAACAGGTCCATCACTTCGGCGAGCACCTCTTGCATCATGGTGAACACACTGTCATTGCCAGCGCAGAACACATCATCATACACGCCCCAGCCTTTCTGCACTTCATACGGACCACCGGAGCAACCGAGTTGAGGATAGCTCGCCAACGCGGCCATGGCATGTCCGGGCATCTCGATCTCCGGCACTACGGTGATGTGCCGGGCCATCGCATAAGCGACCACTTCACGGATCTGGTCCTGCGTATAGAAACCGCCGTAGGGAATGCTGTCGTACTCGCGCCGGCTGTATGGACCGTATTGGCTGCCGCTTCGCCATGCGCCCACCTCGGTGAGCTTCGGGTACTTCTTGATCTCGATACGCCAGCCCTGGTCATCGGTGAGGTGCCAGTGGAAGCTGTTCATCTTGTAGCGGGCCAGCAGGTCGATGTACTTCTTCACGAATTCCACGGAAAAGAAGTGGCGTGCGACATCGAGGTGCATGCCCCGCCAACCAAAACGCGGATGGTCCAGGATGGTGAGACATTGGACGGTTCCTGTCTCACGCCCCTGCTCAAGGAGTTGCACCAGTGTGCGGCTTCCCCGGAAAAGGCCTTCTTGCGTTGACGCGAGCAGAATGATACCGTCGGATTTCACTGTGAGCCAATAGCTCTCGGGCGGCAGGACGGTATCCGGCTGTGAAAGCTCCAAGGTGATCCGCATAGGCACCAAGCAGTCCAATACAGAGCTGGGGTGGTGAGCCTGTACTTCGGAGCGCAGCAAGTCGGCCAGCCCTTGCTCTACAGCAGGGCTTGCTTCAACGGACCATGGGCAACCCAAAGCCAGAGTGCCCTTTCCAAGCACCAGTTCCACAGGCCTTGGGATCAGGGTCGGTTCGGGCGGGATCTGCGCATCGGCGCAGGAAGCCATCAGGAGAAGAGCGGGGAAAAAGGAGCGCATGGGCGACAAAGGTGGCAGAACCACTTGGAAGTGGGTGGAGCGGGGGCTTGGCCGGTGAGCCGGAAAAACGCATCTTTGCGCCCCCAATTCAGGGGAAACCAAACAAACCGCGACATGCCAACTCG